>JBEBVI010000240.1:0-6478 GCA_040392805.1 Taibaiella helva | reverse complement strand
ATAACGATATTCTTGCAAAAGAAGAAGACCAAGTATATATCGGATCAATAAATAGAGATCTTCCATTGTTCTTATACTGTACGCGGCATATCTGTCTGTTGGCATACAGGTAAATGAACTCCATTTTATCCCTTACATAGTATGCATTAAAGTTCGATAAGAAAAACGCACTAAACTATGCCGCTTGAAGTATAATGAAGCGAAGCTATCTCTGAGAACAAATAAATAAAATGAAGTCTTTGGCTGTATTTATTCACCGTTGCTGAGTTTATCAACAACAATAGCGGAAAGAAGTTTATTTATCACTATAATGCCCCCATATAGAAAGAACCAGGACAACAACTTTGTGTTGTTCTATTCTGTACACAATTCTGTGTTTGCCTGTAAGCCGCCTTGACCAGGTAGGAGTTGAATAGTGTTTGAGTAATTCTGGTTTGCCTGTTCCTGTCTTGGGATTTTCCCTTAATTCATCAAATAGTTTGTCTATCCTGACCAGGACTTTTCTGTTGCCTGCTTTTTTATGTTTTTCAATATCAGCTTCTGCCTGCGGCGTTAACTCTATCGAATAACTCATAAGCCAAGCAACGCTTTTTGATTTTCTTTTGTAATTACTTTCCGTTGTCCGCTTTCGGCTTGTTGTACAGACTTGTCGATTTTGGCATAAAAATCCTCTTCGCTCAACAAAGTGCTGTCTGTTGTATCAATTTCAAACCTCACTTTCATTTCTTCCAATAAAGACTGGAGTAGGGATTTCTGCTTTTCATTTTTGGGATATATGATTATACTTTCCATACCCTTATTTTTTAATAGTGCTGTAAACAATGTGATTATTGAGCTGAACAAAAATACAAAATTATTTTATCACTATTCCGGTTTTAGGAAACATAATCTACATAAAAAATGAATCAAATAATTTGTTCGTACGAAAATATTCGTACATTTGGTTTCATTTAGTGATTATCCTTTATAAAAAACAACCATACAATGAAAAAAACATTCTTTGCATTTCTGCTTCCATTTCTTGCAATAATATCCAATTGCCAGACAAGAGAAACATCTTCTAAATTTAATTTAGACTTTGAAATTATTGAGCACGGGTTACCAACTGGCTGGAGTAATTTCGGTAGCCCTGATTACATGATTGCTATTGATTCAACGAATGTAAAGAGTGGTAAATATTCTGCTTCAATTGAATTTAAAGACGGAAATCAGGATTTTAAGGCTTGGGGATTTACCCTGCCGGACAACTATGAAGGAAAGAAAATAACGCTTGCCGGCTATATAAAAACAGAAAATATAACAGACGGATATGCCGGGCTCTGGATGAGAATAGATCCCTCTATTGCTTTCGATAATATGCATCAAAACGGGGTAAAGGGCACAACGGACTGGACAAGGTATAAAATAACCCTGGACATGAAACCTGAAAGAACAAAGCAGATTGTCGTGGGAGGGTTATTAGTAGGAAAAGGTAAAATGTGGATAGATGATTTGAACATTAGTATTGATGGCAAAGAAATAAAGAACCTCAAACCTATAGAGCGGAAAGTATTTTCGGCAGAAAAAGATCAAGAATTTGATAAAGGCTCGCAGATTGCAAGTATTCCGGTTGATAAGAACCATGTGGAAAATTTGAAAACACTGGGATTGATCTGGGGCTTCTTAAAATATTATCATCCTAATATTGCCAAAGGCGAATATAACTGGGACTACGAGCTGTTTAGGATTCTCCCCCAAATCCTTAAATCTGAAAACCAGAAAACCCGAAACGAAATCCTGGTAAAATGGATAAACAGTCTGGGCACCTTTCCGGAAGGAAAAGGAAATAACATTCCCTCGTCAGAAATCAAATATACCCCGGACCTGGACTGGATTAAAAACAACAACTTTTCTAATGAGCTTACTGCCCTGTTGTTAAAAGTCAAAAATGCAGACTGGCCCGGACAGCATTATTATATAGGATTGCAACCCGGCGTTGGCAATCCTGAATTTAAGAATGAGAATGCCTATTTCTCCATCAAATATCCCGATGCCGGATTCCGCCTTCTGGCATTATACAGATATTGGAATATCATTCAATACTACTTTCCGTATAAAAATTTAATTGAAGAGGACTGGAAAAACGTATTAGAAGAATTTATCCCCAAAATGATCCATGCCCGTAATGAAACGGAGTATGTACTTGTTACCTTAGAGCTTATTGGACGAGTTCATGATAGCCACGCAAATGTATGGGGAGGCAACCAGGCTTTAATGCATTATTTCGGAGTGAATCTCGCACCCCTTGAGCTGACTTTTGTTGAAAACAAAGCGGTAGTTACCGGCTATTATGATGAGGAATACGGAAGGGGAAGCGGTATGGTTATTGGTGATATCATTACAAAAATCAATAGTGAGCCTGTTAATGATCTGGTAGAAAGAAGTTTGAAATACACGCCCGCATCAAATTACCCCACAAAATTAAGGGACATGTCCTACAAACTTTTAAGAACGAATGACACTATAATTAATGTTGAATTTATCAGAGATGAAAAAATATACAACACGGTATTAAAAACATTTCCGGCTAAAGAAATCAACATACGCAGAAAATACCAGGTTCAGGATACCTCTTTTAAACTGATTGATAAAGAAATAGCTTATATCAATAACGGTTTACTTAAAAAAAATCATTTGCCCGAAATCTGGAAAGAGATAAAAAACACAAAAGGGCTGATTCTGGACCTTAGAAATTACCCAGCAGATTATCTCATTTATGCTTTGAATGATTACCTGATACCACAAAGCAAGCCTGCTGTTAAATTCACAAAGGGCAGCATAGAACATCCGGGGCTTTTCACTTACATGGAATCATTAAATGTTGGAAAGGAAAATAATAATTATTACAAGGGTGAAGTGGTTATCCTGATCAATGAGCTTACACAGAGCTCTGCAGAATTTCATGCGATGGCATATCGGGTTCATCCCAATGCAACAGTTATTGGCTCCACCACCGCAGGCGCAGACGGTAATGTGTCCCGGTTCTACCTGCCGGGTGGAATAAGTACAATGATTAGCGGTATTGGTGTTTATTATCCAGATGGTAAAGAAACACAACGGATTGGTATTATCCCGGACATAGAGTGGAAACCGACCATTAAAGGAATTAAAGAGGGCCGGGATGAGTTGTTGGAAAAAGCGATAGAAATAATAAAGGATAAAAGATAAGACAGCTTATAGCAGACATAATCATATTCAGGACATGATTTTTTCAGCAGAGTGGTGTGTATCGCCCGCACCACTGCAGCTTCGTTGCATATCTTTTAAGCGTTCCTGCATGCACCGTCTTTCTTTTTTGTACTTAATCTGCACGTTTAATTCCTGTGGGTCGTACCTTTGGTGAAATCTTATATCTTGCTTTTCACTTTTCTTTCCCGGCAGATATCCTCTTTGGCTTTCCCGGCCTTAACCTGATATTGTGAAGTAGTGGCGATAGTCTGTTAGGTAGAAGATATGGATAAGCAAAGGTGAAAGAGACAGAGCTCTGTTATAGTTGACTGTCGGAAGGATGAGTGTACCAACCAGATTCAGTGCGGATAAGCCTCATAAATAAACAATTTTCAACCTTACACAAAATATAAATACACAATTTATGAATATTACCCCAGGGTGCAAGATGCTATTCCGTACCGTATTTTCGGTGATTATGCTGATATTCGCTATTCCCTATGTCTCGTTGGGTATGCAGATCTTTGTCAAACTTCTTAATGGCAATACGATCACTTTGGAGGTAGAATCCAGTGATACCATAGAGAATGTCAAACAAAAGATACAGGATAAAGAAGGAATCCCTCCTGATCATCAACGCCTGATCTTTGCCGGCAAACAACTGGAAGACGGTCGTACGCTGGCAGACTATAATATTCAAAAAGAATCGACACTGCATCTGGTTGTTAGCGCTCCCGATACCAACAAGATCATCTACGTCAAGTGGGGCGGTACGGGCGATGGCAGTTCGTGGGCAAACGCGACAGGTGATCTGCAGGGCGCAGTTGATGCGACTGGCGTACAGCAGGTGTGGGTGGCAAAAGGTACTTACCAGCCGGAATCAGGACAGTCGTTCCATATGCTTAATAATGTAAGTATATACGGAGGTTTTCCCGACACAGGCAACCCGGATATGGATGACCGTAACTGGGTAAATAACCCGACAATCCTGAAAGGCAACGGTAGCTCCGTTATCAGAAATTTCTATGCTCAAGACGATATGATGACGGGTACTGCGGTGCTCGATGGTTTCACCTTAACGGGAGGAAATGCTACAGGAACGGGAATATTGCCGGACGGAGGGGGCATGTGGAATTATTATGCCTCGCCCACACTGACTAATGTGATCATCACCGGAAATAGCGCTTCGAATCGTGGCGGAGGAATATTTAATGAAAATGCAGCGCCCACCCTGACGAATGTCAGAATCAGTAACAACGCAGCAGGCAAAGGCGGCGGAGTGCATAACAGTGGCACTTCTAAACTGACCAATGTTACCATCAGCGGTAATACCGCCGACCAGGGATCCGAATGGTACAATTATGCGTTTACACCCGTTATCCGTAACTCCATCATCTCCGGCAACGGGGTGGCTGGAGATTTGTATGATGTTAAAAACAGCCTGGTACAAGATCAAAGCGGTAACACAGAATACGGAAAGGCAGAAAACAAGAATCTGCCTACTGGCACCGCTCCGCTCTTTACAAATCCTGCAGGGGGCGATTATACTCTGCTGGAAATTACAGGTAACCCGTTCATTGATGGTGGAGATAACCGGTTTTATTGGAATGCTGTTGGCGGAGGCGCTTCGCTCCCTTCGGACCAGGCCGGTTGGGGACTTGATCTGGCAGGAAAGTCAAGAGTGTATCAGTTTGCCAATGGTGGTGTTATTGATATGGGTGCGTTTGAGTCTGAATACAATCAGTCCCTGCCTGTAAAGCTGTTGTCGTTTACTGCTGAGCAGAAAGCCAACGTAGCCCTGCTCCAATGGAAAACGGTGCAGGAGCAATTGAATAAAGGTTTTGAAATAGAACACAGCACCAACACCGGGGAATGGAAAACGATAGGATTCAGCCCTTCTCTGAGGGGAAGCGGCAGCAGCACCAACATCCTGGAATATGATTATATCGACGATACACCGGTACAGGGCAAAAACTATTATCGTCTGAAGCAACTGGACTACGATGGCCAATATACGTATAGTCCCATTCGTGCGGTAGTATTCGAATCGGCCCGCAACATCCGCATATTTCCGAACCCGTCCGAAGACATCGTCAATATCTCCGGTCTGACAGGGCAGGAAACGATAGTGATATATGATGTGTCAGGCAAAGTAGTAAAGCTATATAAGAACAACGACATTCAGTTCATATTGTCCCTGGATGAGTTGAGTGAAGGTATATATCATTGTCATATCATTTCCGGAGACGGCATCGAACTATTTTCGCAGAAACTGATTAAAAAATAATACCATTTCGCAAATGGTATTAAAATATTGCTCTGTTACCCGTCTGGTGCGGCGCCTGTCGCCTGCGCTATGAAAGGGAAATTGCATATATCCGTTTTTCTTTTGGCATTTAATTTGCACCTTCAGCTCCTGTTGCATTGTATCTTTGGTAAAACTTTATATTTTGTCTTTTGCCTTTTCTTTTTTTGAGAAGAATCCTGTTTTACGTCTAAGGGAATTTAAATATTATTTGCTGATCCGCTTTGCCCTGATCTTTGCTTTGAACATGCAAAGCACCACCATATATTATTGGGTGTATCATTTAACGGGCGATAAACTGAAGCTGGGGCTGGTTGGCCTTGCTGAAGTGATTCCCGCAGTTATTTGTTCCATGTTCAGCGGCCATTTCGTAGATCAGAATGAAAAGAGGCGGATGGTTTTATTGTGCATATTATCCTACATCGTGCTGGGCAGCGGCCTGTTTGGCCTCACTACACCCTTCGCTTTACACACCCTTGGCCAGGACAAAGTACTGTGGCTGATTTATGGCTTTGTCTTTGTTGGTGGCGTGATCCGTGCTTTTTTCGGGCCTTCTTCTTTTGCCCTTGTTGGCATGCTGGTGCCGCGCGAGCTGTATCCCAATGCTACGAGCTGGAGCAGTATGGCCTGGCAGACCGGAGCCGTACTTGGCCCGTTAACAGCGGGTTTTATGATCGCCTGGCATGGTGTGGAGGCGGCTATGGCTACCGTAATTGTTATAGAGCTGGTACCACTGGCGGCTATCCTGCTGATTAAAGCCAAACCCATATTGAAGAAGGTAAAAGAACCCACCCTGCAAAGTCTTTCGGAGGGATTACGATTTGTATTTAAAACGCCGGTATTACTGGGCGCCCTGTGTCTCGACCTTTTCTCCGTCTTATTTGGCGGAGCGGTAGCCCTGTTGCCCGTTTATCAGAAAGAAATACTTCATGTTGATGAAACAGGCTTCGGAATTTTAAGATCGGC
>JBEBVI010000239.1:0-6481 GCA_040392805.1 Taibaiella helva | reverse complement strand
TTATTCAAATGATCTGATCTTATCCAGCCATTCACCCAAATCCCGGGCTTCACTTTCTGAGATTACCTTGCTCAGGCGTTCATACGTACGGTTGGTAAATTCGTCAGTACTGTTAATCAGGGCCAGCCCTTCCTCCGTCAGTTGTACATCCACTCGCCTCCGGTTGGAAGAACAATGTTGCCGGGTGACTAATTTCTTCTCTACAAGCTTTTCAATAATACGCGTAACATTGGAAGTACGGTGAATCATTCTTTCCTGTATGGCAAAAGCACTCATAGGTTTTCCTTTCTGTCCTCTCAAAATGCGCAATACGTTAAACTGGGAAGTTGTAATACCAAATTCCTTAAGTTGTTTCTGCATCATTGATTCCAGCCAGTTACCCGTAAAAATAATGTTCAGGTAAGCCCTCTGAAAATCATTTACAAATTTGTACATTTTCAATTCGTCTTCCAGCTTCATGGAGATATAAAAATTTAAGTGTATTTTAGTTCTTGTTTTTACTAAAAACTACAGGCAAAATAAACAAATAAGCACGAGAAGTGTATCTTTAATAGCCACATCGACTATACTTATGACAACGAAAGTAAAAAAATTTGTCAGCAAATACCGTACAATACTGTTGGATGCCCTAAACGGTTTTTTTGACGACAGGGGCATGAAGCTCAGTTCATCCCTGGCTTACAGCACTGTATTCTCACTTCCACCCATGCTGTTGCTCGTTATTATTTCGGGCAGCGCTTTCTATGAAGCAGATGCCATACAGGGAAAAGTCTTTATGGAATTGCGCGATATTGTGGGCAACAATACCGCATTGCAGATACAGGAGGCCATTAAAGGATTGCAGGCACAAAAGAACAGTACGTTTGCCACTATTGCAGGTGCCATAGCCTTAATTATAGGGGCTACGGGTATCTTTGTTGAGATACAGGATTCGCTAAACCTGATTTGGGGTGTACGCCCGAAGCCAAAGAAGGGCTTTGTCAGGCTGATATTAAACCGGGTTATTTCATTTTCCATGATCATCGGCTTGGGATTTCTCCTTATTGTATCACTCATTGTCAATACCGTGCTTATGGCGGTCAGCAATTATATATTAGGCATGCTGCCCGACCTCCCGATCAACATATTAACCATTATTAATAATGTGGTCATCTTTTTTGTCATCAGCTTTTTGTTTTCCATCATTTTTAAAATGCTGCCCGATGTTAAATTGAGATGGAAACAGGTATGGCCAGGTGCGCTGATCACCTCCGCCCTGTTCTTCCTGGGTAAATTCCTCATCGGGTTATACATCAGCAGCGCCAATGCCGTTTCCCTATATGGAGCTGCAGGATCCCTGATCGTGCTTTTACTCTGGATTTACTTCTCGGCAGCCATACTTTATTTCGGAGCTGAATATACAAGAGCATCCATTGAATACCATGGCCAAAATAATATTGAGCCCAGCAGCTATGCCGAGTACAGCGATAAACGCCTGGTGCAGCAGATAAAGGAAGGACATAACCCGGAGCAACCGGAGTAGTTCCGTTATTTTTTGCCAAAAAAGACCGGTAATACACTGAACAGGATACCTAAGGTAGTGAGGACTAAAACAGGATAAACAATACCGTCAATGCCCTGTTGTCTCAAAACAACGGCATTGATACCGTCTAAGCCCCAATGCATCGGCGAGAGAAGTGCGATTCTCTGCATTGCAGAGGGCAGTATTTCCACAGGTACCCATACACCTCCCAATGCCGAAAGCAGTACGACAGATATAGCGCCGAAAGGCATGGCCTGATTAGCCGTCTTAAAAATGCTGCCTATGAAATAACCATAGCTTACCGCCGCAAAAGCAATGGCAAAAACCACCGGCAACAGCCCCATAGGGTAAACACCTAACTGTAACCTGGGCAAACCTAAATAAGGCAGAAGGAAAGTGCCCACCAGCATCATCACAAAGAACTGCAGCATGCACACCATTATATAAAAGACAATCTTACCCAGGCCTACTTTTCTGGTGGCATCGGGTATCAGCCTGATACGTAATGCACTGCCCTCGTCACGTTCCCGGATCATATTACCGGAAAGAGGAACTACAATTAAGAACATCCCGAAAATAGCCCATGCAGGAACGTTGTGCTGAACAGAGTTCATCGAAGAGCTGATGATAACTTTTGCCTGTCCCGGGGTAGCCTCCTGTATAGCCAGGACATTCAGAAAGTCCTCATCCAGATTTTTCAGCATGGCCGTATCTCCATTCATCTTACCCAGGCGGTCCAGCAAGATTTCCATTTTTGTCTGCGTAAGATACTGGTTCAATGCAAAATTAAGACTGGAGCGGAATGAAGGTTTTACTACAGGATCAAAAAATAATGTAATAGCATTCTTACCTGTATTTTCTTTTACCGGCAAAGATGCAGACATACCCAAAGACCCCGCCATATTGTTTGCCAGCTTATTGGCAAAGCTGACCACATGTATACTTGCATTTTCAGGAATCACTATGCCCATCTTATAAGAGCCTTTCTGCAAAGCATCCTGTAAATAGGATTCCGTTATCCGTTGCCCGTCAACAGAATCCAAAACAGCAAATTGCCTGTTCTTATTCAGCCCGTCCACGATCTTTCTCCCTACCGGCCCGCTATCTTTATTAACTACGAGAATATCAAACTTCATTTCCTGGTAGTCGCGGTAAGGTGCATCCTGTACCACAGCCATCACTATAATCAGCGCAGCCGGCATAATTAACAGGAGCAACAATCCGCCCGGATCGCGCAGCAATAATAAAAGTTCTTTCCTTATGGTCGCAAACAACGGTTAAAACGGTTATTGAGTTAATAAAGAAGCAGCTAACCTTAAAAGGTCAACATAAATACCGGTAAACAAGTCAAAGATAATGCCTCAATTGAGAAATCCCGGTTACCTGAAGAGAAATAATTATTATAATACTAAACAATTGATTTTCGCAGCCTGTTCCGTAACATGCAGCTATATAGTGACCGGCTATTATGACACAATAAAAAAGATGCTCTTTTGGGAAAAAGAAACAGCATCTTCAATATTATTCAGACTAACTATCCTGGATACAGGAAAACCGCAAAGCTATGGCAGAAGCTCCGTTACAGAATAAATACGCTCCGGGCATCCATATTTATTACGGGATGAAGAACAAGACTGTAATACGATACAAATTACAGCACCGATTAATACCATATTCCACAATTTATACTTTTTCGCCATTACTCGTGATTTTTATAAAACAACTTTTAAACCAGCTGCAATAATAAATAAAATGTTCTTTAAAAAACGGTTACTATTTTTGCAACAAAAATAACATAAAAAATAATAATGCACATACATTTTATTGCAGTAGGCGGAGCGGTGATGCATCAGCTGGCTATTGCACTGCATCTTAAGGGAATAAGCGTTTCCGGCAGCGACGATGACATAACCGATCCGGCCAGAAGCAACTTAAACCTGCACCAGATTTTACCTCCGGCCTTAGGATGGTTCCCCGAAAGAATAAATACCGGAGTGGATGCTGTGATATTAGGCATGCACGCCAAAATCGACAATCCCGAACTTTTAAAAGCACAAGAGCTTGGTATTCCCGTTTACTCCTTCCCGGAATATATATATGAATATGCTAAAGATAAAAAAAGGATCGTCATTGCGGGCAGTCATGGCAAAACTACTACTACTTCCATGATCATGCATGTATTAAGAAGCTTTGACATGCCATTCGACTATCTCGTCGGTGCAAAAGTGGAAGGCTTTGACCAATCCGTTCGCCTGTCTGACGCACCTGTAATACTACTGGAAGGAGATGAATATCCGGCTTCAGCAATCGAAAAACGACCTAAGATACATTTTTACCATCCACATATATCCATACTTACCGGCATTGCCTGGGATCATATTAATGTTTTCCCCACTTTTGAAATCTATAAAGAACAATTTGCCGGATATATGTCTTCGATGCAGAAGGATGCAGTCCTTATATATAATGCAGAAGACAAAGAAGTGGTCGGGCTGACAGAAAAAATCAATAATCCGGACAGGCAAATCCCTTACATAACACCTACATACCGGATTAAAGACAATAAAGTAGTACTGAACACCTCGGAAAGCCAGGTTACCCTGTCTTTCTTCGGCGATCACAACCTGCAGAATATGGAAGCCGCCCGTAAAGTCTGCAATGAGCTGGGCATAGAAGATGTCGATTTTTACCATTCCATAAGCAGCTTCCATGGTGCCGCCCGTCGACTCGAAAAAATATCCGAACGGCCGGAACTGGTGGTATACCGCGACTTTGCCCACGCACCTTCCAAACTGAAAGCTACCATCAACGCCGTAAGAACACAATATCCCGATCATAACCTGGTCGCTTGCTTCGAACTGCATACCTACAGCAGCCTGAATGAAAACTTCCTGTCGGAGTACGCGCACAGTATGGATCAGGCAGATAAAAGCGCCGTATTCTATAGCGACCACGCCCTGGCCATTAAAGGTCTGCCGGACATCAACCCGCAGCAGATAACAGAAAGCTTTAAAAAGGAAGACCTCCACGTTTTCCAGGATAAAGACCAACTGAGGGAATGGATCGTAAATAATATACAAAGCAATGATACACCTACCTGTCTGTTGTTGATGAGCTCCGGTACTTTTGATGGTATGGATGTGAGGGGATTTTAAGACTTTTTGATTTTAGGATTCCAGGATTTGGTGACGGTTGGATTTTGGGGTTTCCAACATTATATGGTTTACTCGTTTGATTTCCCGACTGAGAAAGATTTTTTGATTTTTTACTTTTGAATTTTGACTTTTTAATTACCTACAATGAATAAAATTTTAGTGGCCAACCGCGGAGAGATCGCGTTAAGGATCATGCGCTCCGCTAAGGAAATGGGTATTAAGACCGTTGCTGTATTTTCTGAGGCGGATCGTAAGATGCCGTTTGTTAAATATGCTGATGAAGCCGTTTGTATTGGTCCCGCACCTTCTGCACAATCCTACCTTCTTGCAGATAAGATTATAAAAGTAGCCAAAGAATACGGAGCAGATGCCATTCATCCGGGTTATGGTTTTCTGAGTGAAAACGCCGGATTTGCCCATGCCGTTGCAGAAGCCGGATTGACCTTTATTGGCCCCTCAGCCCATTCTATTGAGATAATGGGAAGTAAGATTGCAGCCAAGCAGGCAGCGCAAAAGTTTGATGTCCCTATGGTGCCGGGCACGGATCAGCCACTGAAAGATTATGAAGAAGCCAAAGGCATAGCAGAAAGCATCGGGTTTCCTATATTAATAAAAGCCTCTGCAGGAGGCGGAGGTAAAGGTATGCGTGTGGTAAACAGCGCCGAAGAGCTCGAAGAGCAGATGCGTATGGCTAAAAGTGAAGCATTAAATGCGTTCAGCAATGATGATGTCTTCATTGAAAAATATATCAGCTCGCCCAAGCACGTAGAGATACAATTGCTCGGCGACCAACATGGAAATTATGTCTATCTCTTCGAACGGGAATGCTCTATTCAGAGAAGGCACCAAAAGCTGATTGAAGAAGCACCCTCTTCGTGCCTTACTCCCGATGTCAGGAAGGCCATGGGCACCTGCGCCGTTAATGTGGCTAAGGCCTGTAAATATTATGGTGCGGGCACTGTAGAGTTTCTGGTAGATGACGATCTTAATTTCTATTTCCTGGAAATGAATACCCGTCTGCAGGTGGAACATTGTGTAACAGAGATGATCTGCGGTGTAGACCTGGTAAAGGAACAGATACGTGTGGCCCGTGGCGAGCGCCTTTCTGTAACGCAGGACGGTCTTCATATCAACGGTCATGCCATAGAGCTAAGGATATGTGCGGAAGATCCTGGAAATAATTTTATGCCGGATACCGGCAGGCTAAATATATATGTAAGACCACAGGGTCCCGGCATAAGAGTAGACGACGGCTACGAGGAAGGTATGGAAATTCCTATATTCTACGACCCGATGATCGCTAAGTTAGTGGCCTGGGGCGCAACAAGGCAGGAAGCTATTGACAGGTTATGCAGGGCCATAGATGAATATACCATTCAGGGTATACAAACTACACTGTCGTTCGGGAAATGGGCAGTACGCCAGCCCGCCTTTGCTAAAGGAAAATTTGACACCAATTTTATCGGCAAGTATTTCAAGCCGGAATACCTGATGCAGGAGGATCAAGAAGAAGCAGAAGTAGCCGCAGTATTGGCACATACGCTATGGGAGGAGGGTAAAAAAGAGAGCAGGCAGATGAGCGGAGATAATATTCTTTCCAAATGGAAGATGAACCGCTCATAAGCTGGTCAGGTAGAACAGATAAACGACGGGAAATATAATGTAAATAAAAACTTATCGTCAGGTTGGAAAATTACGCTCCAGCTATTACCTTTGCACTCCTTTCAACAAAAACAAAAGGGTTGATTCGGTAGCTCAGTTGGTAGAGCAATACACTTTTAATGTATGGGTCCTGGGTTCGAGT
>JBEBVI010000238.1:0-6488 GCA_040392805.1 Taibaiella helva | reverse complement strand
TGGAACATGATCATAGAATACTATGATTCAAGGGCTTAGTTGTCGAACTCACGTTTACTTAACAAGCTCACCAGCGCTTACCCAGGGCTAACCCGATAAAGAAGGAAGCCTGTACAGGGTATGCTTTTTGTTCGGCCATGATTGTTATATTGCGTGCATAGAGAGTGATCTGTCCGCCGACAGAGATGCTTTGTATAAAGGTTTTTGTCTTTCCCGGCTCCAATTGCAGGGCTAAAGCTGCATGAACTCCTGGTATATACTGTATTTCCTCTAAACCTTCCGACCATTTGGCGCGCCCCAGGATACGGGCATGATTCAGAAAGCGATCCTGGTCGGCAGGATTGTATTTTTCGATGGACAATACGGGTGCGCCCGGATCGTTATCGACCAGTTTAAGATAGTAAGGCTTCAGCATACCCAGGCTTATACCACCCATATAGCACAAACTCAGGGATATATGCCCGTCCAAAAGTGCGGGGAACAGGAGCTGCTGTCTGCCATAGCTCAGATGCAAAGTATATACGGTATTGATTTTACCATAAATAAAAGGACTTGTTTTGCCCAATTCCGGGTATGGGTTTTTTCCTGCTTCCTGCTTTACCTCTTTGTCGTGCTTTATTTCTTCCAAATGAAATTGGATGATCCGGTGGGTAGCCCGTGTAGCCCGTTTGCGGTAAATAAGTCCGCCCGACCAGCCACTGGTATGCAATTTTGCGCCTACCGACAAGGCATGGATATAATTACTGTCCAATCCTTTTTTCTGAAGCTGCTGCTGCCACTCTTTCCAGCGTGAAGCACTTTTCTGCCTGCCGGTTTCCACCCGCTTCCATACTTTTTCCTGGGCCGGGCAAAAGATGGGAGATAAGCATAGCAGTATAGCTAAAAATAATAAAAGGGGGAGAGGCATAGGTTTTTATATTTTTAGAGATAATGCCATTAACTTAAGTCTTCGTATAGTTGCGGGTGATAACACCCGCAACGGCAACCGCCGATGTTGGTGTTATCACCAACATCTAAAGTTAATGACATTTTTTTTAGAGAGAACAATGATACCATTTTTTTAAGTAAAATATTATATTTGTATTCCCTTTATTACTATGAAACGACCATACATTCTCCTTCTGCTGTTTCTTTTTCACGATTTGTTTTCCGGTGATAGTATTGCCCGGATGCCTCCTTTAAACCGGATGCAGTATCATATACACCGCTGGCAGATACTGACTACACCGGCGTTTCATATTGTTTTCCCCCGGGGTTATGACAGCCTGGCCAGCCTGGCCTCTGTGCAGTTGCCGGGCATAATGGAAGAAATAAAGGAGGCGACCGGTATGTTGCCGGAAGGTGTGCCTCATTTTATTATTTATCCTTCCATAGACCAGCTATATCAAACCAATATAGGGGCAGACCGGGAACTGCCGTTAACCTTCCCCATGACGGAAATAAAGGGCCGGCGGATGCTTGTGGCATTTGACGGCTCTTACAGCCGTCTGATACGGCAACTGAGAACAGCAGTAGTACGTATGGTTTGGGAGCAGTATAGCTATAAGGGTAAAGAAGAGGTACCGGCAGAACATATCTCAGATCCGGATTGGTTTATAGAAGGTTTATTGCAGTACTGGGCTGATGGCTGGACTATTGAAGATGAGGAGCAGGTATGTATAGCATTGGAGGACCAGGGCGATATGGCATTTACCATTGCCCAGCCTGTTGCGGCCAAAGCCTTTTGCTATTTTTTGACGCGCAGGTACAGGAGCGACGCCTTAAAGCAGATCCTGTACCAGTTGCGGCAGGGTAAAAAAACACCGTCAGCCATACGTTTGATTACCAAGCGTAATATGGAAACATTAAAGCAGGAGTGTGTTGTTTTTTTTACCGGGCGATGTCGCAGTACGGCATCCTTCCGGCAAACGATACCGGAGGCGTACTCTGATACGCTTTTCCGCTCCCATATAGAGCATGCAGGCGCCAGGCGCTTACAGCAGTACCCGGATAAGGCCGGGTCGCATATAGCTATTGTAACCGAAAAAGATAATAAGCGGAACATTTATATCGCCGGCGGGCTTCCGGCGGTCCCGCGGATATACCCCGTTTGCACATACGTAATGCCGCCCTGGCTGCAACAACATGACCCGGATCCGTATCCCCTTTTATTGTGGCAGAGCGATGGCCGGCTGGTGGTTGTATTTCCTGAAAAAGGAAAGCTTAAGATACGCTATTTTAACCCGGACGGTACTTTCCTTTCTGACCGTACGCTGTATGGAGTAGATGGGGTGGAAAGCCTTGCCCGGTTACGCGATGGCCGGCTTTTATTATCCGCCTACAGAAAGGGAAAGAGCGATATTATCAGCTTCGATGCCCGTAGCCTGAAGATACGGCCGCTGACCGCCGGGACGGCCGAATATACGCAATTGCATATCGATGCCGCCGGCCGGCAATTGAGCTATCGTTCTGGTTATCCTTCCGACCCGGTATATCACCCGGACAGCCTGAGCCGCTCTTATGGTGTATATATACAAAGCCTGCACGATACGGCCGGAAGCCGCTTGATTTTAGGTGATACACTTTACCGGAAAAGCCGGGCACTACAATTCACTGCGGATGGAAACATCGTCATAGCACATACGGGTTGGGGCATTCTGCGTACTGATACTTTTCCTGCCTCCGGCATAGATTTGCCCCGGGCCCCCTTTGTTTCGCCCTGGGTGTCTGATTTTATGGCGGACCGCGACAGCGCTGTACAGGCAAAAGGAAGTGCCCCTGTGGAGGAGCCTTCCGTTTTGCAAGGCATATTATCTGCCGGACATACGGGCGCCGGACAGGACCGGGACAGCTTATTGAGGGCGCTGGCTTACCACCGGAAGCGGGTAAAGCCTTACCTGATACAACTCTACAGCGCCTATTTTTCCGCAAAGGTGAACAACGACTACTTTATTAACCGGTATCAACCTTATAAGGCCTATCTCGGAACCTTTAAGTTCCCGGATGTGGGCGGGATGGCTTTAGCGGGTTTCAGTGACCTGTTTGAGCATCATCACTTCAATGCCGGTTACCGCATGCCCGTCGGCATCAACGGTTCTGATTTCTTTCTTCGCTATGAGAATAAAGCCAGGTTGGTGGACTGGCACCTGTTGTTTTTCCGGAAGGTGGAGCGCCTGGCACCGGACGCGGACAGGGGCTGGAAAGATGCGCTGGGCCGGCCGTATCCTGCTGCTGCCAGGGTAAAAACGCATTATTACGAGCTGGGCTTTCATTATCCTTTAAGCTATAACTGGTCGCTGGGGCTGGACCTGGCGCTGCGCCGGGACAGAACAATATTTCTGGCCACGGAGCAGTATAGCCTTACTTACGCAGACTTGCAGCAGTGGTGGAATATCAACACCTTCCGGGTGTCCGGATCCGGGTTGAGGGCTACCGCTAACCCTATGCTGTACCGGGGATGGACGGCCGGATTACTGCTGGACGGGATGGTCAGTACGGGCCGCGGGCAGACGATGTTGTACAGCCTGCAGGCCTCGGGCGCCTGGCATCAGCCATTGGGCGCTATGCTCCACTTTGTGTCGCGTGGACAGCTGGGGTATAGCGGCGGAAACAATTATATGCTTTTTAACTTCGGCGGGCAGGACAATAACCTGGCGTATCTCCGGGATACTTCCGTCCGTTTCGGCCAGGACGAGCCTTATGCTTTCCAGACGCTTGTTACTCCCTTCAGGGGATATGCACAGAACAGCCTTTATGGTCATAGTTATGCCTTGTTCAATGCCGACCTGTACGGTACGTTTTTTCATCATCTGCCGGTACCTTTTGCCGCGTTGAAACAGTTGCAGTTAGGAGTGCTGACCGATGTAGCTGCGGCAAGGCGGTTGCCTTCCGCTTCTTTTGATGCACTGTGGTCCTGGGGCTTCAGTGCGCGTACCCGGCTGGCGGGTTATCCATTGCGTTTTGATATTGCCTGGCCGGCCGGGGCACATGCCGGGGAGCCTCCTGTGTGGGCGCTTTCCTTGTCTTTGCAGTAGGTTGTTGCATGTGAAGGGTTTCACGCGAAGGACACAACGGAGGGCAAAGGGCGCAAAGGTAAGCGGGGAAGGGAGGAGGTGTCATGCAAAAAGGCAAATTGTATGGAATTTGAAGATAGAGTCATTTCGGGATAAAGGATCATTGCTTTAAACAGCGCACCGGTGTGAAATATGCCATCATTATTCTTCATCGCTTGTTTCCTAGCCTGTCCCGCCCAGGCGGGAGGGATTAAGGGGGGCTTAAGAAAACGCTACCCAACATCATGGGGCGGGAAGTATAATATGATCAATTACAGGGAATCATTTCTCCCTCTTTTCCACTCCTTCTGGCAGAGGTGCAAAAATTTTTACCGGCAAAAAACAATCCGTTGCTTTTTTTGTAATTAATTGTTAACCAATTGATTATTTTAATAGGTTGTGTTTATTTTATATCAACTTTGAATTTTTTTTATCATTTTATTTGTTTTTGTTATTGTTTTGTTTATTTTTGTGACAGCTTCAATCACAATATACTACTGATTGATCAGACAATCCGGGCTTTTTATACTACGAGGTATTGATTTCTTACAGGGGGCTATGTTCGGTAAAATAGTATAACACTTCGGTTTGTTGACGAAAACCAGGATAATAACCAAATAAATTAATAGCAACCTACAAGTAAACAACAGCCCATGAAATTCAACAATTCTCCAGCATAAATATTTATTTTAGCTTTCATCTATCGTCGTCTCCTTCCCCGGGAGGAGCTATGTGTTTTTTAACTTCTTTGTTGAAACAGGGTACATGTATTACAGTCGCTTCCAGGGCAGATATTTGATATCACCCTTCGGGCGGTGCAGGGTTTTGCCTGAAATTTTGATGTATGATGTGTTACCGGATCCTTATTCCCGCCATTTACCTGCTGGCCCTGTTACCGGCCGGTGGCGCCTGCTTAAATGCGCAGCCCTTATCGGGGGAGGATAGCCTGCAGGCGCTTTCTTATTTAGACAGCAGGCTGTCTTCCCTGGATCGCTACCTGGATCGCTCGGAGCGTATACAGCAGCGCCTGCTCCATAAACTGCAGAAAAAGGAACAGCGTATGCTGCAAAAGTTGTCGCACAGGGATACGGTGGCTTACAGGCATTATATTGACAACCCGCTGAGTTATGACTCTATTGCCCGGATGGCGGGCGACAGCAGTGTATTGAGGAAAGCCGCCCTGCGTACAAATACGCTGACCGACAGCCTGAAACGCCTGCAGCATTTTATAAGCGGCGCCCGTATCCCTTTGGGGCAGACTACGGCCCGGGCGCCGGATTATACTGAGCGGCTGGCGGCCATGCAGCAGAAGCTGAATGTGCAGCAACAGCTGAAAGACGCGCTGCAACAGAAAGGCAGGCAGCTGGAATCCTGGGCAGGTACAAAAAATATTGCGGGAGTGAAAGAGATACAGAAGAAGGTGTACTACGCCGGTGAGCAGCTGAAGACCTGGCGGCAGCTGGCCGATGAGCCGGATGCTGCCGAAGAAAAGGCGCTGGAATACCTGCAGGGATTGTCCGGCTTTGAAAAAGCCCTGGCCGCACCTTCTCCTTATGCCGGTATGACTACCGAGGAAGACCTGCAGAAGGCCGGCTACCAGACCCGTAAGATGACGGAAGATATGTTGCGCAGCAAAATGGGCAACCAGGCAGCTGCATGGCAGCAGAAGATGGGCGGGCAGGTAGGGCAATACCAGCGGCAGCTGAACGATAAATTGGGAAAGGTAAATGAGGCCGTCGGGAAAGGCAAGGCGCAACTGGAAGAAATAAAAGAAGCCCGGGCAGCCGTAAACAACCTGAAGGAAACCGGCTTCCGGAAAAACCCGCAGCGGGCTAAACCTTTCCTGCTTCGCTGGCAGACACAGTATAATCTACAGTTTTTACGTGCTTCGGCCGACGGGCTGCGGCCGGCAATGGCGGAGATCGGCGCCAGTCTGAGCTATAAGCATAACGACTGGCTCAGTGCAGGGCTGGGTATTGCCCTGCCTGTAGGCCTGGGCAAGGGCTGGCAGCAGCTGAAGCTGTCGTACGAAGGCATTAGCTTCCGCTCCTTTATAGAAGGGCAGTGGGGGTATGGCATAGCCCTGCAGGGCGGGTATGAAAGGATGTTTGTGCCGGCCGGCCGGCCCTATATCCGCGGCGACGGGAGCCCGGGCGAGCCGCAGTTGTATAGTGCACAACCGCAAACGGCCTATATAGGAATAAAAAAGGCCTACCGCATCACTAAAAAATGGCAGGGCAGCCTGCTGATCGCCTATAATTTTTTAGCTGCTGAAGGGTATCACCGTTCCCCGTTCCTGTTACGCATGGGGTGGGAGAAGTGAGATTGGAGCATGGGGTGGCGGTTATTGACCCTACCATTTTGACTTTTGACTTAGTAACTGTGTCAAAATAACTTCCACATTTCCAAGCCCCATGAGATAGTACACATCTCATGGGGTAAACCTGGGAGATGCCT
>JBEBVI010000237.1:0-6529 GCA_040392805.1 Taibaiella helva | reverse complement strand
AATGCCATACATTTCCCATTCTCATTTACTGTTTTCCCGACTTCCAGGTTTCCGCCAGACTTTATAAATCAAAAATTGGTCCTAATGGCCGGGACAATGAATGCCTGGAAAACTTATGAAACAGGTTTTCTGATTAGCATTTATGTTTTCTACGGTCGGTATTTTGTTTGCCATTATTTTATTATCCTCTTTGTAAATTTAAAAGCATTCTTTTTTAATCAGCTTTGCATAAGACAAGAAATAAAATCTTGTTTTAAACTTTGCAAATGTTGTGTAAGCTTTTCAGAGAAGGAGTAATTCGTTTTGCTGCACAATAATGGAAAATAACGCTCTTGTAATCAAAATAGCGTCGTTGTATGTCATAAACAACTGTAGCCGTTAAAATGGGAAGCCAGGCTATGGAAAAAGAAAAGCCCGGATAACAGGTTTATTTATTGGATACCTGTTATCCGGGTTATATATTGCACCTCTGACCGGCTTTCGCCAAAATGCAATTTCTTTAGTAACAACGCTAAAAAATTGCGGATCAGTTGACCGTAAAGCTTTTATTTATCTTTCCTCTCAGCTGTTCGCTGGCACTTACTAAAGGCAGGCGCAGTATGTTTTCGCATAATCCCTGTTTGTGTAAAACGTATTTTACACCGGTGGGATTGCCTTCTGCAAACAGCAGATCTATGTCGGGTAATAATTTGTAGTGCAGCTTCCGGGCTTCGTCCATTTCATTTTTCAGGGCATGTTGCACCATAGCGCAAAAATCTTCTGCATAGCAATTGGCCGCAACAGATATTACGCCTTTAAATCCGATAGCTGCCTGTGCCAGCATAAGGGCATCGTCGCCGGAAAGCGGGGTAAAGCCTTTCGGAATTTTGGATACAAGTTCCATACACTGTACTATATTTCCGCTGGCTTCTTTAATAGCGACAATATTTTTAAAGTCGTTAGCCAGTCGTACTACGGTATCAGGGAGGATATTGGTAACTGTTCTTCCCGGTACATTATATAATATAATGGGTTTGTTCGTATGTTCGGCCAGGGTTTTGAAATGTTGGTAGATGCCTTCCTGCGAAGGTTTGTTATAATAAGGAACCACACTAAGTATGCCCGCCACACGATCCATAGGATATTCCTTTAGGGTATCCAGGAGTGTTTGCGTGTTATAGTCACCAATGCCCACTACTACCGGCACTCTTTCCCTGTTGTGATCCAGTATGAACTGGAGTACCTGTTTCTTTTCCTCTTTGGTCAGGGTAGGGGTTTCGGCTGTTGTGCCTAATGCTACTAAATATTGAACGCCACCTTTTATTACGGCGTCAATGATGTTGCCCAGCGCTGTATAGTTAACCGTATTTTCTTTTGTGAATGGAGTAACCAGCGCCACACCTGTACCTTCAAACATGGTAAAAAATAATTAATAAATGATTACTTATCGTTTTTATACTTCTTCGTAAAAGCCCATTTTAGCAAACTTCTCAATTCTTTGCTCTATCCTTTTATCCGGGTTTATCTTCTTCAATTCCGCTATCGTTTTGAGAATATACTCTTTAATAGTCGATGCCATAGCTTCCGGCTGACTGTGTGCTGCACCGACAGGCTCGGGTAAAACCGTATCTACCAGCCCAAACCCGGACATATCTGCTGAAGTAAGATGCAACTGTTCTGCAGCCTGAACTTTAAAGTCCCAACTGCGCCATAAGATAGTGGAGCAATTTTCAGGCGAGATAACCGTGTACCAGGTATTTTCAAGCATCACCACCCGGTCGCCCACGCCTATGCCTAATGCTCCGCCGCTTGCGCCTTCGCCTATAATGATACAGATAACCGGTACTCTCAGGCTGACCATTTCAAATATATTGCGGGCGATGGCTTCTCCCTGTCCGCGCTCTTCTGCTTCCAGACCGGGGTAAGCGCCCGGGGTATCGATCAGGGTAACAATGGGCCGGTTAAATTTTTCTGCCAGCTTCATCAATCGCAGTGCTTTCCGGTATCCTTCGGGATTAGCCATACCGAAGTTACGTAGCTGGCGCATTTTGGTATTTGTACCTTTCTGGTGGCCTATTATCATTAAGGGCTGGCCGTCCATTTCAGCAAAACCACCTACTATCGCTTTATCATCGGCTACATTGCGGTCACCGAACAATTCAGTGAATTTATTGCAGATGCGGCTGATGTAAAAATTGGTATAAGGCCGTTCGGGATGACGGCTTAATTGTACCCTTTGCCAGGGTGTGAGGTTTTTATAAATATGGGCTCTGGTCTGCTCTATGTTGGATTCCAGCTCTTTAATAGAGGCAGACATGTCTACCTGGTTCTTTTCAGCAATACCCTTTAGCTTTTCCAACTGAAGAGTGAGATCTTCCAGTGGTTTTTCAAAATCCAGAAACTGCATAAGTGCTTTTTTAAAAAAACGGATAGCAAAGGTACGTTTTTATACTTTCCGCCTGTTTACTAATTAAAATAAGCTATCAGATGACGATCAGCTCGTAATAATCTTCTTTGTTGAGGTATTTCTGAGCCAGATCCTGTAATTGCCGGCTGTTAATTGTTTTATACGTTTCTATATTCCGGTCAAACTGGCCGTCAGGTAAATTATTTAATATCAGGCTTTTCCACCGTTGCATAATGGAGAAAGGCCCGTCCAGGTCGCCCAACAGGTTTCCTAATATGTAGTTTTTAACCAGTTGTAATTCGTCTTCATCTACTTTTTCCGTGCACAATAAATCCATTTCCTTATATACTTCCTTTACGGCATCTTCCGCCACTTCCCTTCCTGCTTCGGTGGCGATCAAAAGTGAACCGGCATGTTTATAACTATATATATGCGAGTATATACCATAGGTGTATCCTTTTTCTTCGCGGATATTAGCCATCAGCCTTGAGCCGAAGTAGCCGCCGAAGAGGGTATTCAGCACGATCATCGGAGTAAAGTCTGGGTGGCTTCTTCCGGGGAAAGGCCGGGCTATGCGGATAGCGCCCTGTACGCCGTTTTCATCATTTGTGATTCTTAATGTTTTATCGGGTGCGGGTTCTATATTGTGGTGCAGCTCTTCCGGTTGCTGAGCCGAACCCCAGTTTTCTTTCCCGAAATAACTATCTATCTGTTTTATGTGGCTGTCGTCTATTTTGCCGGATGCAAATATGGTGCAGTTCCGGAAATGATAGAATTTCTTATGAAAAGCCTGTAGCTCTTCCCGTTTCAGCAAAAGAAGGTCTTTGTCTTCCGAAAAGCGCCCGTAAGGATGTTGCCGACCGTAGAGAAGGGCGTCAATATTCCGGTTCGCTACAAAATCGCATTGCTTCAGGCTTACAGAGAGCCTTTGCCGGGCATTTTGTATATAGATCTTTATTTCTTCTTCGGGAAACAGGGCTTCGGTGATTATTTCCTTTACAACGGGGAGTAAGTCGTGTAAGTGCTTGGTCAGCGTGTGCAGCGTTACTATTGTATAATCGTTGTTGGGTGTTACCTTAAGCGATGCACCATAAAATTCTATGGCTTCGTTGATCTGAAGAGAAGATTTTCCGGAAGTACCGTTTTTAAGTAATGCAGCCGTCGTCTGGGCTATTCCCGTTTTAGGTTCATGCCAAAGGCCGGCACGGAATACCCATTCTATCTGTACCACATCCTGTGTTCCGGCGTTTAGCCAGTAAAGGGGAATTCCATTGTGAAGCACATCTTTTTGAACCGGTTGAAGAACATAGTCAAAATTAACGGCATCTAATATGCGTGGCATTATTTTTCGGTCAATCATGTTGCGAAAATACACTATCAACACATAATAAAATGAATATACCTTATTTTTGCCCCTTTAAGATAAGGATAAGCCGGTTGGTGTTTCGCTTATTATAAAACAAATAAATCTATGAATTTTCCACTATATCAGATTCCGGAACGCACCCAGCCCCCGCGTTCCAATGGCTTGTCTATGGTTATGGATAAAGGTTTGGGCGTAGCAGAGGTAAACAATTTCCTTTCCGTAGCAGGCTCTTATGTAGATATTGTGAAGCTGGGTTTTGGTACGGCACATGTGACCGGCAAACTGAGGGAAAAATTAGAAGTTTACAGGCAAAATAATATACCCGTTTATTTCGGAGGTACGCTTTTCGAAGCTTTTCTCGTTCGCAACCAGCTGGAAGATTATATTTCCTCTCTAAAGGATTACGGTATTACTCTTGTGGAAGTTTCTGACGGTTCTATCTCTATTCCGCACGAACAAAAATGTACATATATAGAACGCCTGGTGCAGGAAGGCTTTAAGGTGTTATCGGAAGTCGGCTCTAAAGATGCCACGCACATTATGCCGCCTTATAAATGGATTGAGCAAATGTCGGCAGAGCTGAATGCCGGTTCCAGCTACGTCATTGCAGAAGCGAGGGAAGCGGGCAATATTGGTATATACAGGGGAACAGGTGAGGTACGTGAAGGGCTGGTGCAGGAAATACTGACCAAGATACCGGCAGAAAAAATTATCTGGGAAGCTCCGCAGAAAGCACAACAATTATATTTCCTGGAGCTTTTGGGTTGTAATGTGAACCTGGGTAATATACCGCCTAACGAACTTATACCTTTAGAAGCGATGCGTATTGGCTTAAGAGGTGATACTTTTGATTTGTATTTGAATAAACATTAAGTCAGAGCTTTTCCTCACATTGTTAAAAGAAGCGGTCTAAAAAACCATAGTGTCCCTTTTTATAAGCTTATTTTTGCTCCGCAAGAGAGAAGTTCACGCAAAGTGAACGAAGAAAACTACGAAACAAAGATGGGCATTAAACAATTTAGGTAGTGACCTTTTGTAATCTTTGTTTCGTAGTATGAAATTTATACATTTTTTAGGAGACAGCTCCTTTTTTATGTAGCTTAATTCAAATCGCAATATTATAAATTAAGCTCGCCTTCCCGGCCTATATCCATCTGCTGCCCGGAGATAGCG
The DNA here is from genome assembly GCA_040392805.1 of Taibaiella helva. GTDB lineage: Bacteria > Bacteroidota > Bacteroidia > Chitinophagales > Chitinophagaceae > Taibaiella > Taibaiella helvus_B. The sequence goes on along the minus strand of JBEBVI010000237.1, from coordinate 1,604 downwards.
CTTGCCGCAACTTTCAATAGTGTAACCAGCTTGTTGGATTTATTGTCCCAATAATGGGCTTCGCCAGGAGTAACTTTCAGCACGCGAATGTGTGGGTCTTCTTTTCCTTTCTCGAACCATGCTTCTATCATTTTATTCCAGTACTTGTCAATCTTTGCCGGATCTTCGGAAATTTCAGCAATCCCATTTATGCTCAAAAAGTTATAGTCGCCTACGTGGGCATAGAGCAAGCTTACTTTATTATTTGCCTGGATATTACGGTGTGTTTCACTTTCGGAAGAAAACAGGAACCAGATATTTCCATCTTTGTCTACTTCCTGTCGGCTCATCGGCACGGCATGTGGATAATCATTTCCGGATACAAAGGAACACAACATTCCGATGTCAATTTTATCGACCATTTCACTAAGCTTGCCGATGGCTTCCCGGTTGTGCAAATTTTCTGTACTCATAGATTAAAATTTAATGATGAAGTATAGCTTACCTGCCTGAGGCATTCTTTTTACAAATAAGAAACTTTTATGTTCACTGCTTAGGAGAAATACTCTGGAGTTATATGGTATTGCTTCGTCCGGTTAAGGGGCTTCTTTTTATTTTTAAAGTATTATTAATTTTAAGGTTGCGGGAAATGTTCTGAAACAGTACAATATAAGGGATCGGGTTAAGCTTTGGGTAAGTATTGAAATAATGAAAACTGCTTTTCCGTCGGGAATTTTCGGTGTTTTACAATAACGGATAAATGTAGTGTTGTGTTAAGTCTATTTTGGCCATAAAGTCACCAAGGCACTAAGATTAAAATGCTGATGATATTCATCTTTGTGCCTTTAAGACTTAGTGGCAGTGTACATTTTATACTTAACATAACAGTAGTTTGTTTTCCTTCTGTTTTATGTTTATTACCATTGTTGTAAATTAAAAATAGCGCCTTACTTTTTTGCAATATGCACTAAACTCTTCTCCGTATTGCTTCGTTAAAAATTTCTCTTCCTTTAATACCTGCCTGTGAAATGTTGAAATGCCAATAAGTATGTATAAAAGAAGTATCCAGCTCGAAAAGATTAAAAACTGACCGGTAAGCATCACTGCAAAAGATACATAAATTGGATTTCTGCTAACCGCAAAGGCACCTGTTGTAATCAGCCCCTGTTCGGTGTTTTCCACCAAACCAACGCGAAAGCTTTTGCTGAATGAAATCATTGTCCACAGAAAAAATGCAAGTGCAATCATACAGGTCAATGCACCAATCCAGGCAATTGTATCTGATTGAAACAATGCTTGTCCTTTAATAGCCGGCAGATTGAACGCATTAGCCACAATGATATAAAAATAGAATAATGCAAAAGGTATAATAAAGAAGTCTTTCTTGTCTTTCCGGCCAAATTCCATTGCTTCTATACCTTGTTTCTTTAGGTTGCGGGTGCGTATCAGCACCAGCGCGATAAATAAAGCAATTGTAATAATTCCGAATATGCCTGCATAATTTGATGTTTAATGAGTCAGGATTTTATTTTTTCTTTGTTTTCCATCATTTTCAAACTTTCCAAATAGTTTTTTCTACTTCACTTAGTGTTTTTTGCTGATACTGTCAGAACTATGATTTATTT
>JBEBVI010000236.1:0-6587 GCA_040392805.1 Taibaiella helva | reverse complement strand
TCAATAGTTTAATATCAAAAAAACAAGGTGGATAGAAAAAAGTTTCCACGATATCCACAACTATAATAGTAGTAATCCTTTTTTTTAAAAAAATTATTTTATTACAATTAGGAATGTGAAAATCGAAAAATCTCCAGGTTTCTATCTAAGCTTAAAAGTTCTACTTTTGATCCGATGTCCGATAAGCAAGCCATACTCCGCATCCGTAATTTGAATGTGACCTTTATAGCACAGCCGCCTTACCATGCACTAAAAGATGTTTCTTTTGATGTGCATAAAGGCCGGACACTTGCTGTAGTGGGTCCTTCCGGTTCGGGTAAATCGGTTACTTCACTCGCACTGATGGGCTTATTGCCTTCAAATGCTTCTATAACAGGCAATATAGACCTGGTAGGAACAGGTGATCTCCTACAGATTGAGGCCGGTCAGTTTCGTCAGATCAGGGGCAAGGAAATCGCTATGGTTTTCCAGGAGCCGATGAGTGCGTTAAATCCCCTGAAAACATGTGGTAAACAATTGGTAGAAGCTCTGCAAACCCACCAACCTGTTTCAGCTAAAAGCGCAAAGGCAGAAGCTATAGAATGGTTTAAAAAAGTACATTTACCTAAACCCGAACAGTTATTTTACCGCTATCCCCATCAGTTGTCCGGCGGGCAGAAACAAAGAGTGACGATCGCTATGGCGATGTGCAACCATCCTTCCTTACTGATAGCCGATGAACCTACTACTGCCCTTGATGTGACGGTTCAGAAAGAAATTATTCTTCTTATGAAGGCGTTGCAGGATGAATTTGGAACGGCCATTCTTTTTATTACACATGATCTGGCCCTGGCTGCTACCATAGCAGACCATTATTTAATAATGGAAAAGGGACAGATAAAAACGACCGGCTCTGTTTTACCTGAACAAAAAGATTTCACACTGCCGGCCGGGTTATCCACAGATAATAAACCACTTTTAGCATTAGAGCATGTAAGTGTCTATTTTCCCGAACAGCGTCAAAATTGGGGAAAACCCAATACCTTTCATAAAGCGGTAGATGATGTAAGCTTTCAGATCTTCGAAGGAGAAACCCTGGGATTAGTCGGGGAGTCAGGATGTGGAAAAAGTACGCTGAGTAAAGGTATAATGGGCTTATTACCTTTTAATAAAGGAAATATTATATTTGATAATGAAAATATTACACATTACGGCCAAAGTAAATGGCGAAAGCTGCGAAAAGAGATCCAGATCATCTTCCAGGATCCATTTTCTTCGTTAAATCAGCGCCTTACAGTAGGTAGTGCCTTGGCGGAACCTATACGTGTACATGGCCTGGCTGACGGGCAAAATGTGGATAAGCTTGTGGATGAGCTGTTAATTAAGGTGCAATTGCCTGTTTCGGCTAAAAATAAATATCCACATGAATTTTCTGGCGGACAAAGACAACGTATTTGCATAGCCCGTGCCCTGGCCGTGCAGCCGCGCCTTTTGATTTGTGATGAAAGTGTTTCGGCATTGGATATTATTGTCCGCGAGCAAATACTGGAACTTCTGGCCCGGTTGCAAAAAACAGAAAAGCTTACTTACCTGTTTATCACCCACGACCTGAATGTGGTAAAACGTATCAGCAACCGGATTATAGTAATGCGTAATGGTAAGATTGTGGAACAGGGATTAACAGGGGATGTAATGAATTTCCCGAAAGAAGAATATACAAGGACTTTATTACTTTCCACTCCCTGATAAGGTCAGCTACAAATGCATCGTTTTTTTACCTGTACATCTGTGGCTAAAATTTTGTCTCCTACAATAAAGCTGGAAAAATAAAAAACAATATATTTGCAATTCAATAAACATTAAAATCTTCGCATCTTCACTTTAATTAAGTCTTTCTCACAAGGCTTCTTAATATTAAATAAGAAAATTTGGTCGAAACGTTGAAGATGATCTTAGTCTGGTAACGATGAAGTATAACACAAAAAGGGATAAGCTGATCATGCCCGAATACGGTAGGAATATTCAGCAAATGGTAGACTATATGCGTAAAATTGAGGATCCTGTAAAAAGGCAGAAAAACGCAAAAGCTATTATCGAACTGATGGGCGTATTGAACCCGCATTTAAGAAACGTTGAAGATTTCAGGCATAAGCTATGGGATCATTTATACCTGATAGCTAATTTTGAACTGGATGTGGAATCGCCCTATCCCACGCCCACAAAAGAAAAACTTTTCAGGAAACCTACTCCGCTGCCGTATCCGAAACAGCATAGTAAACACAGGCATTTAGGTAAAAACCTGAGCAATATAATTGACAAAGCCGTTAAGGAAACTGATGAAGAAAAACTGAAGGGCTTTACCCAGTCTATTGCTTATTATATGAAGCTGACTTATGCCAACTGGCATAAAGAACCTGTTCATGACGACATGATCAAAGAGGAACTTTCCGAAATTACCAACGGTGTACTGAATTACGCTTCAGGAGGTATCAGGGTAAGATTTGATAATCGTTATTCAAATGGTTCCGGCGCACATAAAAAGAGTGGTAATGGCCAGAACCGTAATAACCGTAACCAGCAGGGAAACCGCAACCAGGGCAGTTTACAGAATAACCGTAACAGGAATAATAAGAGCAATAGAAAAAACTGGTAAGGATATTAGCCGTTGTTGATGTTTTTCATCAACAACGGCTACGCTATTAAATTTTTACTACAACATCAGAGAAAAAATATCTATGTTGGCTTCCAGGATGGCCTCTCCCGCTATCTGATGTAAGAAAACTTTCCACCTTCTTAAAGACTGGGTTCCACTACAGGCAATGTTCTCGGAGAAATATGTTTAACGGCATCTGCTATAGCCCTGATGTGATCGGGAGTAGTGCCGCAACAACCGCCTACTATATTGATCCAGCCGTTCTTTGCAAATTCGGTAATTATAGCAGCAGTTTCTTCCGGGTTTTCATCATATCCACCCATAGCATTAGGTAACCCGGCATTAGGATAACAGCTTACATAACAGGAAGCGATCTGTGCTAATTCTTCAACATGCGGACGCATTTGTGCGCCCCCTAATGCGCAATTTAAGCCAATACTTACAGGATGGGCATGGATTACGGATATATAAAAGGCTTCCAGCGTCTGGCCGCTTAATGTGCGGCCTGAGGCATCCGTAATCGTGCCGGATATCATAACGGGTAATGATACCCCAGTCTCATCAAAATATTTTCTGATAGCGTAAATAGCTGCTTTGGCATTCAATGTATCGAATATGGTTTCTACCAGCAATATATCTGCACCGCCATCTGCCAGGCCTTTTATCTGTGTATAATAGGCATCTGCTACTTCATCAAAGGTAACCGACCTGAAACCGGGATTATTTACATCGGGAGAAAGTGAAAGCGTTTTATTCATAGGACCTATAGCCCCCGCTACAAATTTAGGTTCCGAATCCGGGTGTGCCTTCATATATTCCTCTATACTCTCTTTGGCAATACGAGCTGAAGCTACATTCATTTCATAAGCTAACTCCTGCATATCGTAATCCGCCATAGATACGACCTGTGCACTGAAAGTATTGGTTTCTAATATATCTGCGCCTGCTTCCAGATATTCCCGGTGTATAGATTTAATAATGTCAGGCTGTGTCAGAGAAAGTAATTCATTATTACCCTTCACATCGCAATGCCAGTCTTTAAAACGTTCGCCCCTGTAATCTTCTTCCGTCAGTTTATAGCACTGGATCATTGTGCCCATAGCACCGTCAATAATAACAATTCTCTTTTGTAAAAGATGTTGAAGCTGCTCCTGAATTGTGGCCATTTTTCTTGAAATTAGGTATGCAAGTTAGTTCATTTAGTATAGATCTGGTGAAGTCTTATTGGAATATCATGTAATGATCTGTAGCAATTTTTTAAAAAGTAAAGAAAAGTTTGGGGGAATAATTGAACTCAGCTGTCGTATAGATGGATTAGAAAAATATTTTTAATACAGATACCGGAAGGTATCATTAATATATAATCATATTGTATTGCAATAACAAAAAGCAGCTACCTATGTATTTTTTCCGGTTATTATGCTATTGTTTCTTTCTTTTCAGCCCTTATACGCTGATGGCGCAGCAACCTGTACAAACTATTCGCGGAACTTTAAAAGATGCGGCATCAGGAGACCCTGTTCCTTTTGCTACGGTACTGGTAAAAGGAACTAACCAGGCTGCTATAGCAGATTCCCTGGGAAATTTTGTGATAGAACAGGTTCCCGTTGGCAGATACGATATTGAGGCTACTATTATTGGATATGAACCTTCCGTACAAAGCGGAATTATTCTTTCTTCGGCTAAAGAAACAATTATTGAATTCAGTATGAAAGAAAACAGGAACACTTTAAATGAAGTGGTGATAAAGCCTGTAACAGATAAGGAAAAACCGCTTAATAATATGGCAACAACAAGCGCCCGTATGTTAAGTGTGGAAGAAGCCAGCCGTTATGCCGGAGGTTTTGACGATCCGGCAAGGTTGGTCGCTTCTTTTGCCGGGGTAGCCGGTGGTATTGGTAATAATGGCATTGTAGTGCGTGGTAATAATCCGCAGGCATTACAGTGGAAAATGGAAGGAGTAGAGATCCCCAACCCTAATCACTTTGCCGACCTGGCTACATTTGGTGGTGGCGGGTTGACGGCATTGAGTAGCCGCTTATTGGCTAATTCCGATTTTTTTTCAGGTGCTTTCCCTGCCGAATACAATAATGCACTTTCAGGTGTATTTGATATTTTTATGCGAAACGGCAACAACAGGCAACATGAGCATACCATACAGGCCGGTGTTATTGGTTTGGAAGCCTCATCCGAAGGGCCATTCAAAAAAGGAGGCGCCTCTTCTTATCTCTTTAACTATCGTTATTCTACATTAGCGCTGATAGGTCCCCTGCTTTCTAATGATGCCGCTGTGCGGTTCCAGGATCTTTCTTTCAAATTAAATTTCCCAACAAAAAAAGCGGGGACGTTTTCTCTTTGGGGTATCGGCCTGATGGATCGCTCAGGGCAGGAAGCAAAAACCGATTCCCTGGAGTGGAAATACCAAAAAGATAAAGAAACCGAAGAAGTAAAGCAGTTTATGGCCGCAGCCGGACTAACACATAGAATAAAGCTAACAGATCAATCCTACTTAAAAACAACACTTGCTTTCACTACCGGTGGCATTGATTTAAAGAGTGATAGTCTGAACAGGCAACTACGGCATATTCCGGAGCGAAGGATAAACAGTTATAATACGAATATAGTAATCAATTCGCTGGTTAATACAAAATTCAGCTCCAGGCATACGAATAAAACGGGCATTGCCTTGACCGGTTTGTCTTATGATATGCATTTTAAAAAACAGGTTATTCCCGCAAGCGCCTTGCAAACAGTATTGGATGAGCATGGCTTCAGTTGTTTACTGGCAGGTTATACCCAATCATCTTATAGTATAACCGATGCGCTTACCATGAATGCAGGGGTTAATGCCCAGTTCTTTACACTAAACAAACATTATACCATAGAACCCCGTATCGGCTTCCGTTACCAATTGGACGAAAAGCAATCACTCAGCACAGCCTATGGCTTGCATAGCCGCCTGGAACGGATCAATTCCTATTTTGCAAAAGATATAATCAATGGAGATCAACCCCTGAACAGGGATATGGATTTTACCAAAGCCCATCATATCGTATTAGGCTATAGCCGGCGTATGGGCGAGCGTATGCATTTAACGGTAGAAGCGTATTACCAGCATTTGTTTAATGTACCGGTGATAAAGGACAGTTCTTACTCTTTTATTAACCTGCAAAATGACTGGTTTTTTAACCGGAAGCTGGAAAACAGCGGAAAAGGCAGAAATTTCGGTTTGGATATCACTTTGGAGAAATATATGTCTGAAGGATATTATTGGATGTTGACTGCCTCAGTCTTTGATTCTAAATATACCGGTGGTGATGGTGTATGGCGGAATACCCGTTTTAACCGGAATTTCATGTTTAATGCCTTAGGAGGAAAAGAATGGTATTTAGGCGCAGGAAATCAAAATACACTTGGTATAAATATAAAGGTGAGCTTACTTGGCGGCGACCGCTATACCCCGGTTGATGAACCGGCATCCCTTGCCGTACAAGACGTTGTTTACGACGAAAGAGAAGCCTTTTCCAGACAAAACCATCCTGCATTTGTAACGCATTTTACAGTAAATTACAGGGTGAATAGAAAGAAAACCAGCCATGAGATTGCTCTTAAAGTAATTAATGCCACTATGTATAAAGAATACCTGGGCTTCCAGTACAATTATCTGGAACATACGATTGATAAATATAGTGAGGCTACATTTATTCCTAACCTCAGTTACAAGATAGAATTTTAAAACGCGGGATAGCCTATTACAGAATTGGCCTGCCCATCAGGAATACAATTTTTTGGACAAATTCCACTTTATATACTCCTCGCCGGATTCATGCTATACGAAACCTTAAGTTTCCTATAGGTTATTATCTCGCCTGTAGTGAGAATCGCCAAAGGCAGTATAATAAGGTTACGGAACTGTAAGTCCTGCAGAGCAGGCCAGGAAGAGAGAGTGCTTTCG
>JBEBVI010000235.1:0-6606 GCA_040392805.1 Taibaiella helva | reverse complement strand
CACTGTTGGGCTGGGAATATGAAAATGCAGGGAAAAGATCTATGTCGTGATGAGATTTAAGTGAGATCCCCCCTCTTAATGACATGACTCGAGATATCACCATATGCAAACTATTTAAAAAAGTCATTGCGTCGTCGCGTCTTCTTTGCGCCGTCACGAGAAATAAACATTCTAACTTTTCAATTAACTTTGCCTTATATGAGTAAAAGAAAAATAAAACCCCAGGATGCACTGGATTATCACAGCCAGGGGCGGCCGGGAAAGATAAAAATTGTACCTACCAAAGATACAAAAACACAGTGGGACCTTTCTCTGGCATACTCTCCCGGCGTTGCAGAACCCTGCATGGCTATTCATCATAACCCCGAAGATGTATATAAATATACGGCTAAAGGCAACTTAGTTGCCGTGATCAGCAATGGTACGGCAGTACTCGGTTTAGGCGATATAGGCCCGGAGGCCGGCAAGCCGGTTATGGAAGGTAAAGGTGTTTTATTCAAGATTTTTGCTGATATAGACGTTTTCGATATCGAGCTGGATGTCAAAAATGTGGACGAGTTTGTACGTGTAGTGAAGGCCATGCAGCCTACATTCGGCGGTATTAACCTGGAAGATATAAAAGCGCCCGAGTGCTTTGAAATTGAAAAAAGACTGAGGGAAGAGCTGAATATACCCGTTATGCACGACGATCAGCATGGCACGGCTATTATCTCCGCCGCTGCATTGCTTAACGCACTGGAGGTGGTGGGTAAATCTATAAGCGAGGTGAAATTTGTAGTGAACGGAGCCGGGGCTGCCGCTATAGCCTGTGCCAAACTATATATCCAGCTGGGAGCCAGGAAGGAAAATATGATCATGCTCGATAGTAAGGGAGTTATTCATACAAGGCGTACCGGACTGGATCCGATGAAGCTGGAATTTGTGCAGGATACGCCGTTGGAAAGTCTTGAAGATGCTATGAAAGGTGCAGATGTATTTATAGGCTTAAGCAAGGCCGGTGTGTTGACCAAAGATATGTTGCGCAGCATGGCAGATAAGCCCATTGTATTTGCTATGGCTAACCCCGATCCGGAAATAACCTGGGAAGATGCACTGGAGGCAAGGCCTGATGTGATCATGGCAACCGGCAGATCGGATTATCCCAACCAGGTAAATAATGTATTGGGTTTCCCGTTTATCTTTCGCGGGGCTCTGGATGTAAGGGCTACTTCCATTAATGAAGAAATGAAAATGGCCGCGGTCAGAGCGCTTGCAGACCTGGCTAAACAGCCTGTGCCGGATATGGTGCTCATGGCTTATGAAGATAAAAGCCTGCTTTACGGACCACAGTATATCATTCCTAAACCGCTGGATCCCCGTCTGCTGCTTACCGTAGCGCCCGCCGTAGCTAAAGCAGCTATGGAAAGCGGTGTGGCCCGGCAGCCGGTAGAAGACTGGGAGAAATACCAGCAGGAACTGTCCGCCAGGTTGGGGCTGGACAACTTTATTGTCAGGGTGTTGAACAGTAAGGCCCGCATGGATCCCAGGAAAGTGGTTTTTGCGGAAGCGGATAATGTAAAAGTGCTCAAGGCTGCACAAAGAGTGAAGGACGACGGTATTGCTTACCCTATTTTGTTAGGTAACAGGAAAAGAATACTGCAGTTGATGGAGGATAATAACATAGACCTTAAAGAGACACCTATTATAGATCCCAGAAGTGAAGAGATGACAGGAAAGCGGATAGCTTTTGGGGAGCTTTTCTTCCGGAAGCGTGGAAGGAGAGGGTTTAATATGTATGAGGCTAAAAAGATCATGAGGGAGCGGAACTATTTCGGGTGCATGATGGTGGAAACGGGTGAGGCCGATGCGCTGATCAGCGGGCTTACCCGTAATTACCCGGATACCATAAGGCCTGCGCTGGAAATTATAGGTATGGAGGAGGGTGTGAAAAAAGTGGCAGGCATGTATATTATATTACGTCCGCAGGGGCCTTTATTTCTGGCTGATACCACGGTTAACCTGAATCCTACGGCAGAAGAACTGGCCGACATCACTCTGTTGACGGCAAGAGAAGTAAGACAATACAACGTGGAGCCCAGGATAGCCATGTTGTCGTATTCTAATTTCGGAAGCAGCCGTACTCCTGAAGCTGTGATGGTAAGCCAGGCTCTTGAAATAGTAAAGCAAAAAGACCCGGAGCTGGTTGTAGACGGGGAAATACAGGCATCACTGGCCTTTAATAAAGAGATACTGAAAGATAGTTATCCCTTCTCGCCTTTAGTGGACGGGGACGTGAACACGCTCATCTTCCCCAACCTTTCGTCCGGTAATATAGCTTATAACCTTTTGATGGAAGTGGGTGGATTTGAAGTGATCGGCCCGGTTTTAATGGGATTAAAGAAGCCTGTGCATATATTGCAGCTCGGTAGCTCCGTCAGGCAGATCTGCAGCATGGTAGCTATGGCAGTAATGGATGCGCAGGTGAAATGTTTGAAGAATAAATAGTGGTTGAGTCAAAGGCAGTAGCAAAATAATTTCTCTAAAAGATGAGGGTATAAAAGCTATAGTTTTCTTTTTTATAAATTTATTTTTGCTCCGCAAGAGAGAAGTTCACGCAAAGTGAACAAAGAAAACTATGAAATAAAGATTGATATTAAGTACTTTACGTAGTGGCTTTTGTAATCTTTGTTTCTTTGTGTGAAATTTAGACGACCCTATCTAAACCGTGAGAAGTAAAACTCATGTAACTAAATTATATCACCTACCGTTTATCACATATAAAAACAGGAAGTTATTTTGGTACAATTACTAAGTGTAGTAGTTATTAATTCAAACGTATTATATCGCAACTATTTAGTTGTAATAAATTGATCACCCAATTTTGACTTTTTTATTTTAGCCATGTGAGATATTTATTATCTGACAGGATGAACCTTTTAATTTTGACTTAGTACATCGTCATTAAAAATAAAGACACGGCTTTGGCAATCTTTACCGTACAGACACCTTTTAATATAGAGCTTGAATTTCAGCTGGCACCTTTTTACAAGAGGATGCTGGCCTGGATGATCGACCTGGTGCTTATTTTCCTGTACAGCTACCTTATGATGTTTTTTATATATGGTATGCTGCTGGAAGGAGAGCGTTTCCGTGTGGGTAACGGATATAATGCAGAATTTATCCTGGGCCTGTTTACCGTAGCCATTCCTGTAATGGCCTACCAACTGTTATTTGAGGTATTTATGAACGGACGCAGCCCCGGTAAATGGTTGATGGGGATTAAAGTGATTAATAAGGATGGCGCATCCGCTACACTATCACAGCTACTGCTCAGATGGATACTTTTCCTGCCCAACTATTTCCTGCTGATGGTGCTGGGCATGTATGTTCCTCAATATTTCTTAGGTATAACATTAGCGCTTGCCTTTGCTGCATTGCCTGATATTATTTCTGTGCTGGTGTCTAAATACGGGCAACGTATAGGGGACCTTGCTGCCGGTACTGTGGTGGTAGATACCCGGCATAAGGCGGATATCAATGACACCATTTTTGTTGCTACGGAGGATAGTAGCTATGTTCCCGTATATCCCCAGGTATTGCAGCTTTCCGACCGGGATATCAACGTGATCAAAAATCTTTTAAAAGCAAAAATAAACAAGGATGTAGAGCGGCATACTTACAAGGTGGCGTATAAAATTAAGGAGATGCTTCAGGTAGAAATGAACGGAGACCCTTATGGTTTTTTAGGCCAACTGTTGAAAGATTATAATTATCTTACCCGTGTATAGGTATGGAATAAGAACAAGAGTGTAAATGTCATTAACCTTAGGTGCGGGTGGTCATATCACAGCTATTACGAGCGTCTTAAATTAATGGCATTGAAAAGAAGGATTATTTTTCAAAAAACTTATAAAACAGGGATGTGAATTACTTAGGGCATGCTTACCTCTCATTTGGGGACGCCGGGCTATTAACCGGTAATATGATGGGCGACTATATAAAAGGAAGGAAGCCATTGGAGCAACTGCCTGAAAAAGTGAAGCAGGGTGTGCTGCTGCATCGGAAAATCGATCTCTTTACCGATAAGCATCCCTCCACTGCCAGGGCAAAAGCATTGTTCCGCCCGGATTACCGGCTTTATTCAGGTGCTTTTATCGACAGCCTCTACGACCATTTCCTTGCAAATGATCCCCGCTTTTTTGCCAATACGGAAGCGCTTGGCGCTTTTGCAGCTCGTTGCTATACAGCATTGCAGGATCATATCGCTTATATGCCGGCTTCTTTTGCAGCATTGTTTCCTTATATGAAGGAACATAACTGGCTATATGGATACCGGACCTTGAAAGGTATGGAGCGGGCTTTTAAGGGCCTTGTGCATCGGGCAAAATACTTAGACAGCAGCGATAGAGCCTATGAGATCTTTGTACGGTATTATTATGAGTTAAACCAGTATTATTTTGATTTCATCGATGATATCATTGCATATGTCAAAAGGGAGTTAAACGATATGTTGCCTGAAATATAGATCATAACTTTGGCACGTTTGTTAAGTCAAAAGTCAAAATTAAAAATAGAAAGTAATTGCTTTTTCTGATGGTATTGTATCATGGACAAAATACGTTCGCTGTAAGAAATAACAACATTTCAAAAGCTGTCAAATCTGAACCGAAAGAAATAAAGTATACGACCTGAAATGCAATACAATTATAACACACATTATATCACCCATCACCTATTACCCATCAACCGGGGGAGAACAGTAACAATAATGGTCCGATAACTATTATTTCAAAATGAGATCTATAAGTAAAATTTCTTTCTTTATATTTTCGCTAACCGTCCTCTTTGTTGCCTGCCAGACAGTGCCGGAACAGATTGCCGAAGCTAAACCATACCTTGCTCCTGCGGACAATACTTTTTCTACGGTAAGGCTTGATTTTGCAGACACCAATTCTGCGGAGGGACAGGAGCTGATCAGGCGGCTGGACTCATTTTATAAAAGGGAAACCAGTGCGGGATTCAATGGAAGCGTGCTGGTAGGGTATAAGGGAAAGATATTGTATGAACGTTATTTCGGTTATTGTGATAAAGGTAAAGGCACCTTGCTTTGTGCTCAAAACCCGAGCCAGTTAGCCTCCACTTCCAAACCTTTTACCGCAACGGCCATATTGTGGCTCTACCAGAATAAATACCTTGATATCGATAAGCCTGTACAGTACTATCTTAAAGATTTTCCCTATTCTGATATTACGGTTACCATGCTGTTGAACCAGAGAAGCGGCCTGCCGGATTATACCAAAATGGGAAGCCGTTACTGGAAGTCGGCCGTGCCTATGTACAACGAAGACCTGCTCCAGATCTTTGCCCGGTATCAGCCCCGCCTGAATTCAAGGCCCGGTACCCGTTTTGAATACAGCAACAGCAATTATGCTATGCTGGCACGCATTATTGAAGAGGTGACGAAAATGTCCTATAAGCGCTTTATGAAGGAATTTATCTTCGAACCCTTAGGTATGAAGAACACTTTTGTCTATGATCCATCCGACCGTCAGCAATACAACGACCTGATCACTCAGAGTTACCAGTATAACTGGAGGATCTTCCCGGAAACGCACGAGGACGGCGTGTATGGAGATAAGGGAATTTACAGTACGGTAGAAGATATGTATCGCTGGGACCAGTCTTTTTACAACCATATATTGCTTAATGAGAAAGTACTGCAAATGGCTTATAAAGGCTATTCATTTGAGCGGCCGGGGGTGAAAAACTACGGTTTGGGCTGGCGTATGCTTAATTTTCCTGATGGTAATAAGGTCATTTACCACAACGGCTGGTGGCATGGCAACAATACAGTGTTTTACCGCTTTATCAGGGATAACTTTACGATCATCGTATTGGGCAATAAATACAACAGTAAGATCTACAGCCATGCTAAGTCTATCTACAGCATAGTGCAGAAGAGTAATGAGAATACAGATGTAGAATGGGAAGAATCGGGTAGCCCTAAAGATGAGTAATTTTAAACTTTGTAGGTAGGCTGTTCAAACAGATATAGTAAAATCTCCCAGTAAAATCTCTGTCGTGCTGTTTGAACAATCAAGCTTATAATCGTTCTTGTATGCCGATACTTCGACATAGCTCAGTGCAGGCTAAGGAAGTATTTCTTAAGCGTTCTGAGATTCTTCTTTGCGTGCCAATGACACTCCTGTTTAAACATGCCCGGCATAAGTTTCTCGCGTCATGGCGAGCCCCGACCTGTCCTCTCATTCCCCACAGCTAAACAGCTTTCTCTACTAATCAACAACCTAAAACCCACATAAGAAAAAGCATGTGAAAGCACCTTGCCACAGCGTGAAAGATTACCTGACGGCGAGAAAAGTTGCGGGTCGGGGCCACAAGTACCTTGTGTGTTATTAATTTTGGTTGTCATCTTCTTTTGATTGCACGGAGTGAATGATGTGTGCCAATGACATGTTATGCAACAATATGATTTTCAACTATTTTCATTCCATGTTTTTGTGCAAGCCTGTGTAGTAGTTTTTGTTCTTTCTCTTTGAGCTGCTGCTCATATTGTGCCGATGACAATGAGGTGTGGATGGAGTAGCTACCAAAAGTTACTACTGTTGT
>JBEBVI010000234.1:0-6642 GCA_040392805.1 Taibaiella helva | reverse complement strand
ACGACATATTTTATACTAATAAACCAGGCGGTTCTATTGTAGGGCTCAATACATCTTCTGCGTACTGGCGGAACAAAATAGATACCAGGAGTATTACGTTTGCACTGACATATACCTTTAGTAAGGGAGATGCACCAGTAAGCAGGAAGACCGGGGGAGCAGAGGAGGAACAGAAGAGGGTGAAGTAAGGTTATAGGAGCCTTTCACGCAACGAGACAGCGGAGCGCAACGACGCAAAGATTTCAATTGAGGTATTTCATGTATCATTATAGTTCCTGAAAGAACTACGTTTCTATGATACTGAATTGAATTGGGTAATATTAGTCCGTTTGTTCTCGTGTTCTTAATCCGCTCTTACGATAGCCGTAAATAAAGTAAACAATTAATCCCACACCCAGCCAGATCAGGAAACGCAACCAGTTAGTATGACTTTCCTGAGCCATTAGATAAAAACAACTAATCAGCCCGAGTACCGGGATCAGGGATAGATGGCGCCTGTATGTGAAATAAGCAAGAATAACAGCAACGATCCAGAACAGGAGCATAGGAAAACCTTCAGGAGTAAATAAGCCCTGGAAATGCCCTGGTGCTTTACTGATTATAAGAACAAGTGCAACGATCAACATAGGTGGATAAATAAATCGTCCATTGATATAGGGGACTTTAAACTTCCCTCTTTTCTTCTCAGGTTGTTGCTGTAAAACCAATACACCACCACATACCAGCACAAAAGCAAAAAGGGTACCGATACTGGTCAAAGCTAATACGACATCCAGGTTTAAAAACAGCGCAGGGACTGCCACTACAATACCCGTAAGGATAGTAGAGAAAGAGGGTGTGCCGTATTTAGGATGTATGCGGGAAAAGATCTTAGGCAATAAACCGTCCCTACTCATACTCATCCAGATACGGGGCTGTCCTAACTGGAACACCAATAGCACACCTGCAGTGGCAATGATGGCACTGGCAGCTACGATACCGGAGATAAATTTCAGACCGTGCGCATCAAAAACTTTGGCTAAAGGATCACCCACATTGAGTTGGGTATAATGCACCATGCCGGTAAGTACCAGGGCCAATACCACGTATAACAAGGTGCAGATAATTAAAGAATAGATCATACCACGCGGCAGATCTCGTTGCGGATCACGGCACTCTTCAGCTGTAGTGGAAATGGCATCAAAGCCGATATAAGCGAAGAAAACAGCAGAAACACCTTTCATAATACCTCCGAAGCCTGTAGGCGTAAATGGTGACCAGTTATCGGGATTTACATAATAAGCGCCCAATACAATAACCAGGAAAATAACAGCCAGCTTAATACCGACCAGTACGTTATTAGCCGTCCTGGATTCCCTGATGCCGATGTACACTATGTAAGTGATCAGCACTACGATGAGTAATGCCGGCAGGTCTGCAATTAAAGGGATGCTGCCCAGGCGAGGCGCCTGTATCCAGGCCTGGTATCCGGAAAGGACAGAACTGTCTACCTGGCTTAAACTTCCTCCGGTACTCAGGATATGCCCGGTATCCAGATAGGCTTTGTGCGCTGTGCTATAGTCCATTGTCAGCCAGTCGGGGATAGCCAGGCCTGCCTTAGATAATAAATTGGTAAAGTAGTCGCTCCAGGAGATGGCTACGGCAATGTTGCCGATGGCATATTCCATAAGCAGGTCCCATCCTATGATCCAGGCAAAGATCTCTCCAAAGGCAATATAAGAATACGTATAAGCGCTGCCTGATACGGGAACCGTAGAAGCAAACTCAGCATAACATAATGCCGCAAAACCACAGGCAATAGCAGTAAAGATATACAGGAAGATGACACCGGGGCCACCATCATAAGAAGCTTTACCGATACTACTAAAGATACCTGCACCGATCACGGCAGCTACACCAAGGGCCGTCAGGTCACGCACACCTAATACCTTTTTCAGTCCCATCGCACTTTGGGATTCAGATAGCGTAGCTGCCTCCTGTAAAATGGTATCAATAGATTTCTTCCTGAATATAGAATGCTTCATGAAACGGAATTAGATGATAAAAATATAAAAGTAATAGGTAATGGTTGTTATATCTGCTGATTTTTTTGGAGTATTGATCTGTTGTCCGGATTGTTAGTGATATAGGGGCATATAGAAAGCCAAAGCAATAGGGCCTTCTTTTAACCCCCAATTTACTTCTTGTGCACACTCCCTACTGTTATCCCGCAGGTATCTATACACCACATTTAACTAGCTTTTTCCAGACTCTTAAGTCTTTCAATAGTATTGTGGGATGTGATTATGGGTTGTTTAGATGCTTCCACCGTGACACCAGAACGAGGAGGAGAGTATACTGAGATAAAGTAAGATGTGACTATGCTCTTTTATACTAAACAGCTTATAACCTTTTCCCTTTTCTTCCCATTGTCATCCCGGAGGGATCTAAACATCACATTCAACTTGCTTATCCTAGGCTCCTACGTCTTTAGTGGAGTAATTATAGGTTGTTTAGATGCTTCCAGCATGACACCAGAGTAAGTGTAGTGGGGTATTGGGTGTAAAACTGAAGATGACTATATTCTTTTGTGCTAAATAGCTTATAACTCTTCCCTCTTCTCCCCACAGTCATCCCGGAGGGATCTAAACAACATTACCACATCAAAAAAGTAATCATCGATATAATTAAGGTAAATTTGGCAATGCAAATACCCGCATAGAGGTCAGACCATGAAACAATATTTTGTTTACATACTAACCAATTTTAACCGCACCGTTCTTTACACTGGTGTTACCAATGATCTGCATAGAAGACTACAGGAACATGCAGCAGATGCCCGAACCGGGAAAAAATCATTTGCAGGAAGATATAACTGTGTTTATTTGATTTATTACGAAACGTATCATTCAATTAAAATGGCTATAGCCCGTGAAAAAGAAATCAAAGATTTAGCAAGGAATAAAAAGGACGCACTTATTAACGCTTTCAATCCCAATTGGACATTTCTTAACCTGTGAATAGTCGTTATTGACTGGTTTTATCAGACCGCCTTGGTAAGTAGGGCCAGATAAATAACAGTATTTTGTTTACGTATTATGCAGCCCTTCACTGTACCGTTGGGCAGGTAAGTAGGGTACTATTGGTGCTCAGGTATGATCTGGTTTGAGTTGTTGTAGCGATGTTTAGATCCCTCCGGGATGACCTTGGGGAGTGTGTAGGAGTAGGAGTGTTAGCCATTTGATAGTGGTATATATTCCCGTTTTTTTATCGAAATTTACCAGCAAGGGTTTAAGGCAAAATAGGTTACGTTCTTACACGTAAGCAGGAAACAATATTACTCCGTTCTCCGGCATTCAATAATATATGAGCTATTTAGTAACCTCTGAGTAGTAATAAAGAACCCCGTTCTCCTACCCCCTATCGGGGTAATCTGATACTTTATGTGCCAGCTTCCCTTTATTACATTATTTTTGCGACAAGACTAAATTATTCATTTATCCTAATATTTTATTATTCATGTATATCGTTTATGGGATCCCTAACTGCAACTCGGTGAAGAAAGCCCGCACCTGGCTGGATGAACATAAGATCAACTATCAATTTCACGACTATAAAAAAATGGGTATTACCAAATCCCGCCTTACAGAGTGGTGTAAGCAGGTAGGATGGGAAAACCTGGTCAATAAAAAAGGAACAACCTGGAGAGGACTGGATGAAACCTTACAGCAATCCATCACCACACAGGCTGCGGCAATACAGTTGATGATGGATAATAACAGTGTGATAAAAAGACCTGTAATTGAAAAAGAAGGCCAGATAATGGCTATACGATTTGCTGAGGAGGAGTATGCTAAGGCATTTCAATTAAGAATTAAGAATTAAAAATTACGAATTGTCTTCGCACCGTTACGATTTCTTTGCATCGTTTCGTGAAACTATTCAATTACGAATTAAAAAATAAAAATTGCGAATTGTCTTCGCGCCGTTGCGACTTCTTTGCATCGTTGCGTGAAACTATTCAATTAAGAATTAAAAATTACGAATTGTCTTTGCGTCGTTGCGACTTCTTTGTGTCTTTGCGTGAAACTTAAGTGAATATGGTATTGAATATGTTAACTTTCAAATTTTGAATATGAAGAAAACAATCATTTTCCTTTTTATGTTGCTGCCTTTCGACCTTTTGGCGAAGGGCGTGATGACGCCTGAGCTGTTATGGTCATTAGGGCGGGTATCGGCGGTGGCAATAAGCCCTGATGGTAAAACGCTTCTGTACCGGGTTTCAGAAACCGATCTCCACACCGAAAAAAGTAAAACGGGATATTATCTTGTTGACCTGGCTACCAACAAGGTGGAGCAAACAGGGATATTAGAAGGACGAACCTTTGTACAATGGGATAATAACGGATTATATGCCCGTAAAGGAGATGAATTATTTAAAAGTACAGATAACGGGAAAACCTGGATAGCGGTATCCGCTCAGCTTAAGGATGCGGAAGAGATCCGGGTTTCGCCGGATGGGAAGTGGGTGGCTTTTTCCCGGCAGGTAGCTGCAGAGAAGATACTGGGAAAGGATATATACAATGATGTGCCGAACAGTTCCGCCCAGATCTATACGGATTTAAACTACAGGCATTGGGATAGCTGGAATACCGGTAAGGTCAACCATGTGTTCCTGGCTGGTATTGATAATCCGCGTACACCCGTAAAGGATATATTGGAGAACGAACCTTTCGATTGCCCGCAGAAGCCTTTCGGTGGTGCGGAAGATTTTATATTCAGCAAAGACAGTAAGACCATTATATATGTATGCAAGAAGAAGAAAGGAAAGGAATATGCCCAAAGCACAAACACAGACATCTACGCTTATGATATAGCCGATGGTAAAACAACCAACTGGAGCGAGGGTATGATGGGGTATGATTTAGCGCCCGCTTGTAGCCCGGATGGCAGCAGGATCGCCTGGCTAAGCATGGCGCGTGATGGGTACGAAGCCGATAAAAATGATATCGTGGTCATGGATGTTAAAACCGGCGCTAAGATGAAAATAACAGCAGGCTGGGATGAAACGGTTGATGGCGGTTTTATATGGAGTAATGACGGAAAAGAAATCTACTTTAATGCGGCAACCAAAGGAACCCAACAGGTATTCATGGTGGCGGTTCCTGCCAATCTCATGGCACGGATAACGCCTGCTGTACAAAAGATAACGGAGGGTAAATTTGACATTACCGGTATCATCGGACAGCAAAATAATTATCTTCTTGTTTCCCGCACCGACATGAACCATGCTACAGAGCTGTTTCGTGTCGACCTTAAAAACGGGAATATGACAGCAGTTACCGAGGTTAATGAGCAGAAGTATAAGGATATTGCGATGAGCGATACACGGCTCAGGATGGTAAAAACAAAAGATGGTAAGGATATGGGTGTATGGGTAATTTATCCTCCGGACTTTGACTCCACTAAAAAGTATCCGACGCTCCTGTATTGCCAGGGTGGGCCACAATCTGCTTTATCTCAATTTTATAGTGTTCGCTGGAATTTCCAGTTGATGGCAGCCAACGGCTATATTATCGTGGCGCCTAACCGCAGAGGTATGCCCGGATGGGGAACAGCCTGGAATGAAGCCATCAGCAAGGATTGGGGCGGTATGCCAATGGCGGATTATTTGTCTGCTATTGATGATGTTGCCAAAGAAAATTATGTAGATAAAGACCGAATGGGGTGTGTAGGGGCCAGCTATGGCGGTTATAGTGTCTTTATGCTTGCCGGTATACATAATAACCGCTTTAAAAGCTTTATAGCACACGATGGCTTGTTTGATATGAAAAGCTGGTATGGCACTACGGAAGAGTTGTGGTTTGCCAATTGGGATATTGGTGGGCCTTATTGGAAACTGCCGGTTCCCAAGGCGTACGAACAATTTAATCCCTCTAATTTTGTGGATAAATGGAATGCCCCGATATTGATTATACAAGGTGGCATAGATTTTCGCGTTCCTATTGAGCAGGGCTTAGAGGCCTTCCAGGCGGCTCAGTTAAAAGGCCTTAAAAGTAAGCTGCTTTACCTGCCGGATGAAAATCACTGGGTGTTGAAACCGCATAATGGATTGGTATGGCAGAGAACCTTTTTTGAGTGGTTAAAGGAAACATTGTAAGTTTTGTTATGGTTTTACGTCTTAATACCGGCCTGTCGAACGAATTGGAGCGTTCTGTGTTGTATTAATAAATCTTTCGGTTATGAAAAAAGGATATTTTTTGATAGGTGGTTTTCTCGCCACGGCGGGAATCATTCTCTTTCTTAAAAATCGTAGAAAAATTCCTAAGGGTGTTCAGGTCATAAAAAATTTTGACAGTCAAAAATACCTGGGCAGATGGTATGAAATAGCCCGGCTGGACTTTCGTTTTGAACGGGGTTTGCATCGTACTACTGCCGAGTATTCTCTGAATAAGGATGGAAGTATAAGGGTTGTTAATAGTGGCTACCGGCAGGAAACAAGGGAACAAAAGACGGCCGTGGGCAGGGCCCGGTTTATAGGTGCGGAGACAGAAGCCCGACTGGAGGTTTCTTTTTGGGGGCCATTTTATGCAGGATATAATGTTATAGCAATAGACCCGGACTATAAATACGCATTGGTCTGTGGGAGGAGCCTGAAATACC
>JBEBVI010000233.1:0-6675 GCA_040392805.1 Taibaiella helva | reverse complement strand
ATCTTCACTTAACTCGCAACTTTTCACTCTCCACTGATTTACCTTCCTGCTTCGGCTCTTCATCCCGACGGGCTTTGTTTATATTCAGCCTTATGGATACCACATGCGACATTAACGGGCTATCCTGCATCTGCAGCGTAGTGAATGCATAATCTACCGAAAAGCTCTTCACTTTAAAACCAACACCAACAGAAGGCTGAAAAACGGTATATTTTTTACGGTTATTGGTATCGGCATTATCAAGCGCCGTATAAAAATTGCCCACACCGGCCCTCAGGAAAATGGCATCCTTATAACTGGCTTCAATACCCAAGCGCGGATCCACACTGACCGGCCTGGAGGAAATAAGCGTATTCCGCTTACCGTCTGTAGTGACATCAAAACCCAGTTCCGCCACTACCTGTACCGGGTCTTCCGGCTTCATGAAGTGACGGGCTACACCGAAATTAAACCGGGGCAGCATCACCTCGTAAGATTTAATCGGGATTTCATTACCCGTACCGGCAAACTTCCTTTTTTCCTCTTCCGTCAGGTGAAAGCTCCAGGCAGTATAGCTTGTTGTTATATCCTTTGCCGTCAGCCCAAAGCTCCATCTTTTATAATCTGCCTGTATACCGATGTCTACTCCGAATCCCCAGGCGTTCGCCATGGAACCTACATTACGGTAAAGTATTTTGGCATTTCCGCCTATCCGGGTCTGGATAGCCGTGTTCTTAAAAAAATGAAGCTTCTGAGCGTAAGATAACAATACTGCATAGTCGCCGGCTGAGAAGTCTTTAAGCTTAGTATCGTCAAAAGAACCGTCCGGCTGGACATAATCCAATGTGTAAGGAATATTATCTGTGGCAAAGCGGATAAATGAAATGCCGACAGCCCTGCTCTTATCCTTAATAGGCAGGGCAACGGCGCCATAATCATATTTGAATATACCTGCGAAGTACTCAGCATGCATTAAGCCCGCCTGCACATCAGCATCTATAGACATAAGTCCGGCCGGATTCCAATATCCCGAATAAACATCCGAAACCGAAGCGGCATTGGCGCCCGCCATGCTTAGTCCCCTTGCGCCCACTCCAATATTCAGGTATTCATTTACATATATCCTGCTCTGCGCCATCATATGCTTAAAACATCCTAAAGAAAGCAAAAGCAGTATAGTTTTCTTCATAATAAATTTCTTCAATATACACGATATTAAGCGTGCCCGGTACCTCCTGTCATCGCACGTAGTACGTACATTTCAACAACAATCCCCAGGCACAGGCAACAGCAATAAAATGTTTCACAATTTGTTGTATTTCGCGTAAAACGTCTTTTCTCAACGAATATTGCTATGCCTGTCTCACATGCAAAAATATGTTATTATCCGCCTTCACTCAAAAACCTTGCCGTTTAAATAAAACAAAACTAATTTTGCATCTTTCTATAAATTAATATTCACACAATATTAACAACACTTATTTAACATAGTGGCAACTAATTTTATTCCTGAACTGAGGCAGCGCGGCCTGCTTCAGGACATTATCCCCGGCACGGAAGAGCAATTGGCTAAAGAACAGACATCCGGCTATGTAGGTTTTGACCCTACGGCAGACAGCCTGCACATCGGCAGCATGTTACCTATTATCCTGCTGATGCATATGCAGAAAGCAGGACATAAACCTTATGCGCTTATAGGCGGTGCAACAGGAATGATAGGGGACCCTACGGGGAAATCTGCGGAACGTAACCTGCTGGATAACGATACGCTGCAAACCAATATTAAGGGAATCCGCAAACAACTGGAAAAGTTCCTGGATTTCGATGCTAACCTGCCTAATAAGGCGGAGATCATCAATAACTTCGACTGGTTTAAAGATCTCGGTTTCCTGGATTTTATACGGGATGTAGGCAAGCACATCACCGTTAATTATATGCTGGCTAAAGACTCGGTACAAAAGCGGCTGGAATACGGGCTATCCTTTACGGAATTCAGTTACCAGCTGATACAGGGTTATGACTTTTACTACTTAAATACAAACCACAATATTAAGCTCCAGTTTGGTGGCGCCGATCAGTGGGGCAATATCGTAACCGGTACAGAGCTGATACGCCGGAAAGGCGGCAATGAAGCTTTTGCCTTTACCTGTCCGTTGCTAAAGAAAGCGGACGGCGGTAAATTCGGCAAGACCGAATCGGGAAATGTATGGCTGGACCGGGAAAAAACATCTCCTTACCAATTTTATCAGTACTGGTTAAATGTCACCGATGAAGATGCCAGGAACCTGGTCAGGATCTTTACCTTTTTACCCTTAGAGGAGATCAATGCATTAATTACGGAGCACGAACAAGCCCCTCACCTGCGTACCTTACAAAAGAAGCTGGCAGAAGAAATCACCACCATGGTACACAGCCGCGAAGACTTCGAGTTTGCGCAGCAGGCGAGCCAGATATTATTCGGAAAAGATACAACCGAAGCGCTGGCAGCATTGAACGAACGTCAATTATTAGAGGTACTGGAAGGTGTACCGCAAGTTACCTATACCAAAGATGCTTTGGCTAATGATGGTATCGACTTTGTACAGTTCCTTGCGGAGTCCGGCATATTCAGCTCCAAAGGAGAAGCGCGTAAACTATTACAGAGTGGTGGTGTCAGCATCAACAAAAGTAAAGCAGAAGGTACGGATATCCGGCTTCAGCAACAGCATTTGCTGAATGATAAATATACGCTGATCCAGAAAGGTAAGAAACATTATTATCTGGTGGTATTTGCATAATACGTATAGCTGATACACGAAGGTACCTGTGCATCAGCTATGAGTCGGGGCATTGAAAACACTCGATATATTGCAACATTGTTACAAGTCTCCCCCGAAAATAGCGCTGTGCGGAATGTAAGAGTGGCTACAGGCGGCATCATATCGACGTATGCTTGCCATAGGCAAGATAATATTTATACGAAGTTACAAGCTTCGCATAGCTGAGGTTATTGGGCTTGTTTAAATTCCATAAATCATTTTTATATATTTTTGTCTACATTTTTCTGTATGAACTATTATCCTGATACTTATTGGAGCGGTGGCATAGAGCTTGTGCTTCCCGAATTTCTGGAGCTTGTCTTTCCCGGTGCAAGCGATATTTTTGATATGAGCAGAGGCTTTGAGATCATGGATAAGGAGCTTCAGACGATATTTCCGGAGGCGGGGCAGAAACGGGATAGACGTATTGTTGATAAACTGATAAAGGCTTATCGTAAAGATGGCTGTGAGGAGTTAATCCTTATCCATCTGGAGGTGCAGGGTTATCACGACCCCCAGTTTGCCCGGAGGATGTTTATTTATTTTTACCGTTTGTACGAGAAGTATAATGTGCCTATCACCTCAATAGCATTGTTCACTACAAAGGCCCGGCCAACAGATGCGGGTATTTTCCGCTATGAAACGTTAGGTACAAAAATAACTTTTGAATACAATACCCTGCACATTTTTGATTACCCGGAAGCGCAGTTGCTGGCAATGGATAATGCCATGGGTATTATGTTACTTGCTGCACAAAAGGCGCTGTACCGTGACAAGTTTAAGGACTCTGACCTAGCGCAGCAAAGGCTATTGCTGGCTAAAGCGTTAATAGCCAGTGGTAAGTATGGGCATGAAGAAATGTTGCTGATACTTGCATTTATTAAAAATGTTGTATATATCAATAATCCGGAAATAAACCGTAATTTTGATAATGAGATATTGACCTTAACTCAAAACAAAGTAAATATGAGTATTTTAGAATTAATAAAAGAAGAAGGTGTGGAAATCGGTAGAGAAGAGGGTAAGCAAGAAGGTGTGAAAATCGGTATGGAGAAAGGTGTAGAAATCGGGAAACAAGAGGGCAGAGAAGAAGGTCGGGAGGAAATGAAACATGCATTTGTTCATAACCTGATTGTAGATCTGCAACTGTCTGATGTCCAGATTTCCCGGATAGCCGAAGTGTCCGTTGAATTTGTGCAGAAAATACGTAAAGAAATAGAAGAAGGTAAGGGTGTATAAGACCTATTTTTATACCTGTCGGTAAGTGAGGTGCTGAACTGATGCATAAAAAGACCTCGTAGATTTTTAAAATCTACGAGGTCTTTTATCTAATCAATGTCACATTTCCCCGGTAATGTTCATTGCGTGCACCATCAATTATCGCATCAATTGCATAAACATACACACCTCCCGGTTGCGGTTTACCATTAAAATTACCATCCCAGCCGCGCCCTGCAATATTTAAAGTTTCAAACATCAATTGCCCCCAACGGTTGAATATTTGCATTTTGAATGTTGTTACATTCCCGGATAATAATTGCTTTGGAAAGAAATAATCATTAATCCCGTCACCGTCAGGACTGAAAGCGTTGGGCAGCTCTATATAGCAATCCTTCTTTATTTCAATGGATGCTGTGGTTGCACAATCCAACGGTTCTTTATGTACAGTCAGGCTGTATATGCCGGGATGTGTTATCCGCAATGTCTCCGTGGTATCGCCTGTATTCCATAAATGCGAACCTGGTTCCCTATACCGGTTGCGCAGCACCATTACTGATCCGTTTAAGCAAAGCCCGGTATCCGGGCCAAGGTAAACTTTGGGCAGGTCGGATACATAAACAGTATCTGCAAAAGAAGACTCCGGGCAGGCACGGAATCGTGCGGTAAGGTTTAAGCGCATCGTACCGGCACGATCATATGCATGTTTTATTGGGTTATCAAAAGTAGAGAAATCATTTCCGTCACCCATCTGCCAATGCAGGTCAGTTAGGGTTGTCCTATCCATTTTATGAGTGAATATGATGCTTTCGCCCTGGCAAATGCTGTCTTTATCTTTAAGGAATGAAACTTCCAATTCAGGGTCAACGGTAATGGTTTGATAGGCTGTGTCGGGACAGATACCGCCGATTGTTCCTGCGAGCAGAACGGTAGAGCTTCCGGCATCGGGATAGCTATATTCCGGGCTTTTAAGTATGGAAGAATCTTTAGTGCCGAAAAACCATTTAAAATTATCGAAAGGAGCATCTGATGTATTTTGAAAAAGAATGGCGCTCTTCAGGCAAACAAAAGAGTCTGCTATAAAGGAAACTTTATAAGCCGGATCGGGATAGGTAATGATAAAGCTGTCTACATGGTGCTCACATATAGAATCGATGCGGTAGGAGACGTAATAAATGCCGGTCTCATTTACTTTCCGGTTTACGCCCGGGTAGGCATCGTTCCAGATGTAAGTGGCGCCGTTAAGATGGGAAGGGCTTATGGATATCGTATCTGCTTTGCACATTCCGGAACCCTTTGTAGTAGTATAAGCATCTGTTGATGTAAAGCCAAAGGCCACCCGGAAAGTATCTACATAGATTTCATACATACAGGGAGTGTTTAACGGAACCTGGTAGCGCAGCCAATATACACCCGGGTTGCTCACTATGCGCGTTGCACCTAAAGTACTGTCCTCCCATACATAATTCAGGCCGGAACTATTTTTGGCCTTTAAGGTGCGGGGTTCGGAACATAAAACCGAGTCAACTGTTGCGCTGTATCTTTTTGCGGGAGCAAGGACACCCGGATTATTAGGAAGCCCAAAAATAGAAGCAGTTCCTCTCGCTAAAGAAAATCCGTTAGCAACAAACTGGCAACCGGCGCCGGCAATATCCGGTTGATTAATCACATGTAGCGCGGCATTAACGTTTGTTGCCCCGTAAATTTTACCATCAGGCGCTCGTTTTAATGCACTAAATCATATTAATTGAAAGTATCGTTTTTGAGTTAACCATAGTCATGGAATCGCCTGAGCTTAAATCGAACTGGTAGAGGGTCGAAAGAATAGATAGATCTTCACCTAAGGTAACATATAGCTTTGTATTGCCGGGAGAGAAACAAAGGCCATAAAATGAGGTATAGTTAATGTTAGCTACTATAGGAGATGGGTCCAGTACAACAGGATGCGTAATCTTCCCGGAGGCCGGATCAAAGTCATAAAGAGTGACTTTATCCTGCGCTATTGCCAGCTTACTGCGGTCGGGAGCCGCATCAATAGTTCCCGATATTCCGGCAAAAGTTTGCAATGGCTTTTCCGGTATCCCCTGCGAAACAACCGGGTTCGGGTTAATACCATTTACATTAATATTATAAGCCTTAAAACGATTGTTTAACCGGGACACTACAATCAGCCATGCATCACAATCATTGCCCGAGATCGCCGTCATGTGCTCTGTCAGTAAAGAATCCAGTAAGATGCCCTTCTCTACTACATCGCCTAATCCGTTATCCCGGCTCATATCCACTATATTGTAATACAGTTTGCCCAGGTAAGGTGAACTACTAAAACCGGACTCGTATTGGCCTAATGAAAAAACATAATATTTCCCGGTCATCCCCGGCATAGGTATAATGACCGTGCCCTGAGAAGTACTTGAAGTAATATCGCCCACGCCCAATATATTATACCCGGCAGGCATAAAACGGTTCATACGGTTCCATACAGAAGTGCCGTCGGTATAAAATAGCAATCGGCCATTGTCATCACATATAGACGCAGAACCTTCATTTGTGTTAATGGTGGTAATAACCGGTGTCGGCGGGTTGGTGTTGAAATCAATGCCCGCATGATCACCGAATGCCCAGACATTTTCATTTTGAGCATGCAGTGTATTGCATAGTGTCAGAAGTAAAAAAAAAT
>JBEBVI010000232.1:0-6676 GCA_040392805.1 Taibaiella helva | reverse complement strand
GCTCCACAGGTGAACATACAAGTTGAATACGATACTGCAAAATGTTTTGACCAGCTCATTTATTTGTATGCTACCGGCGCCACTTCTTATATATGGGAGCCGGAAGCGCTGATGAAAGACAATAATGTAGCTAACCCCGTATTATCTTTACGAAAAAACACCCTGTTTCACGTGACAGGTTCAAATGAATATGGATGTACCGGTACAGACTCTGTATGGGTTACAGCCAATGAAGAATCCACATTTTTTATACCTAATGCCTTTTCGCCTAACGGGGATGGTACCAATGATATCTTTGTACCGGTGACGAATTGTGATTTTAAATTCGTTTATTTCTCTGTTTATAACAGGTACGGAGAGCTTGTCTTCACTACCAATCAAAAAGACACAGGCTGGGATGGCAGTTATAAGGGCGAACCGGTCGGTATAGGGACTTACTTCTGGTATTGGGAAGGTATGTATAATGAAGGTAAAAAGATATATAAAAAGGGGGATGTTACCTTGATCAGGTAATAGCTGTTGAACTGCTCCTGCCGGCCTGCATTGATACAAGGATACAGAAGCAGAACGATATCGTACTTGTTCCCAAAATGCTTGTATAATCCCGTCTCCTCAATCTTACAGGCTACATCATTTATCCTCCCTCCTCTCCGGTAACCGCTATCGTATGATCTCTATCGAACATCATAAAAAATAATCTCTTTCCGCTTAATAATCTGTACTTGCCTTTTCACACAGTATATTTACAAATCTACGGAGCCTGCTCTCACCGGCTAAAATTTTAATATGGTAATATACGGTTGTTTTAAAAAAAAATCCACATATTTATAGAGCCTGAAGAAAACGTAAACCACACAAAACAGTACAGAAAGTAAACGCTTATCTCCACAAATCCCCCGTAAATGAGTACCTTACTCCCTGAAAAAAGAAAAGAAATATGTTTCGGATCCTATTCCTAACCTATCTGTTCGTTCTTTGCGGCCGGTCTTTTGCTCAAACTCAGGAAAATTTCCAGCTTAATGCCCAAAGCCCCGAAGGCTATGTTTACCGTATCTCTGATAGCAAGGCACGTTATTTATTAGACAGTAATATTACTCAGCAGGACACTTCTTTTTTCCGTCATTTCGTTGGCGCTATGAGTGAGGACGCTGTAGCCCGGTTACCGGAAGGGCATTACCTGCATGTAAACGTGTTTCAAAATCAATTAAGGTATTCTTATATCCCGGTCAATCCCTATAATATTTACATCCTGGACAACAGTACTGATTTTTTATTGCAGTTGCGAGATAAAAGGTCAGATAAGGTATTAAATACCGCCCATGTCCATATTGCCGGTAAGGTATTCCCGGTCAATCCCTATAATATTTACATCCTGGACAACAGTACTGATTTTTTATTGCAGTTGCGAGATAAAAGGTCAGATAAGGTATTAAATACCGCCCATGTCCATATTGCCGGGAAAACCGTTCTTTACGACAGTAAGGTAAAGGCCTACCGTATTTCCAAATCAAACAGGGACGGGTTATTGTCTGTCAATACGGGAGAACATACCTTTTATTATTCCATCAGGAAATCACGGAATAACTCTGCATTTAAAAGATTAAGCCAAAAGGTAGTGTATGGTAGCCCTTTGAAATATGTAGTAGTACCGGTAACTGTAGCTGCTACCCTGAATTCTGCACTTCCCTTTGATGCTATAAAATCGATAAGGTATGGTTATCCTCATGGTACAGTTGGATGGATAGCAAGGCCCGCAAGGCTCTTTGAACGCAAGGGCAGGTATCGCAATACCAGTAGTTATTACAACCGGGGCTCAAGAGTGTACACCTTCTTCAGCAAGCCTAAATACAAACCTCGTGACACCATAAAGTTCAAAGTGCTTGCCCTGGAAAAAAATGGCAGGAACTGGATGAAGAAACCGTTGATAGCACGTTTGAGCAATGGAGGCAGAAACATATACATCGGTACTTCAAGGCCGGAACAACGGGGCGATGGACATGATTTCTCTTTTATGCTACACGACAGTATGAGGCTGAAACTGGATAGGAATTATACTATTGAGCTGTTAACCAAAGACTCTCAACTGGTGGCAAAGAACAACTTTACTCTCGAAGAATATGAGTTAAAAAAATCGGTATTCCGGATAGAGCATAAAAGACAGAAGCATATTAAGGGAAAACCTTTTGAACTGGAGTTTACCGCCAAAGACGACAACGGGCTACCTATGCATGATACCAGAGCAGAGATCACTATAACAACCCGGTCGGCCGGTAACGTCAAAAACGATACTCTTTTTATTCCTTTTCAGTTATGGCATTTAGAAACCCATATAGAGGAAGGGGCTAAGACAATTATTATCCCGGATAGTATTTTTCCATCCGCTCAGGTAGGCTATACGATAAAAGCCGTTATGTATAACGGCGAGCGGGAACGGAAGGAAATCAATATCAGCTCTGACTTTTACGATGAAAAATTTGAGCTGGTACCCACCATAACAGCAGATACTATAGTAATAGAGGCCCGACATACTAATACCTCAAAAAAGGTACCTGCAAGGCTTACAGCAAGAGACAGGTACGGTTATCTGTCTCTGGACACTCTTGTTACACTGCCTTTTAAAACCAAGGCCAGTCCCCATGTCCAGAAATACAATATCCATACAGCACTGGGAGATACCCTGATCAGTATGGAAAAGATACAAGCTGCTCCAAGCTGCAACGCCATACGAAATGCAGATTCTATTTTTATCCAGGTCAGCAATCCATACCACCTGTCCTTTTCGTACC
The DNA here is from genome assembly GCA_040392805.1 of Taibaiella helva. Taxonomy (GTDB): domain Bacteria; phylum Bacteroidota; class Bacteroidia; order Chitinophagales; family Chitinophagaceae; genus Taibaiella; species Taibaiella helvus_B. Next base: position 3,890 of record JBEBVI010000232.1, on the reverse strand, counting down.
AGGTATACCGTCGCGACCAGGAATTGTTCCGAGGCAATGATACTACCCTCCAAATAGCTATGCCCGCTAATAAAAGAGATCTATACTACGTTGCCCTGCAATGGGTATGGGCAGGCCGTACCGAAAGTGAAATTTACCGGATACCACTGGCTAAAAAAACAGTACAGCTCGAAGTGGTACAGCCTAAAGCAGTGTATCCCGGGCAGGAAACCGAAATAAGCATTACCGCCACCGATTATAAAAAACGTCCGGTAAAGGATATGCGCATTCTTAGTTATGCTTTCACCAATAAGTTTGAATATGAAAATACCCAAGCTCTACCTGACTTTAGCAAAAAACAAAAAGAAAAAACGGAGATCAACATGTTTTATAAAGATTCCCGGTTTGAAGACAAAAGAATGACACCGTTGAATTATTCTTTTTGGAATAGAAGGATGAAACTGGATAGTATCCCGGCATTCCGTTTCCTGTATCCAGCGAGGAACATAGAACCCATCCATATATTAAGTGATGACAGTATTACCCAGGTAGCTCCTTTTGTCACTAAGGACGGAACCTTATTGGATGTACAATATGTAATGCTCAACAATGTTCCCGTGTATTTCGGTTTTACAGATCTCCAGGTTCCTTATAGCTTTGAAGTGGACACATTGAGTACATATAAGCAATTGCAAATACGAACCCGGGATCATTTGGTCACAATCGATTCCTTTCCTTACAAACCGTACCATAAAACTATTTTCAGCGTGGACATCAACCGGTCCATGGAACATGTGAGTGTTGTATCTCGTCCAGACAGCCTGAACAACTTATTAAACGAAGGAGCCTACTTAAGCCGGTATATACTCTCTTTCGATGAAAACAGCCTCGCGGATAAACAATATCTTGATTTTGCCTTCCTTGAAGATATCAACCGGGAACAAATCATCAGGATTAACAGGCAGTATAGACACTACCGGCATAACTCATTATATACGCTTGGCCCCGTAATAGCTGGCAGTCAGAGTTTTCAGTCTTTTGGCTATTTTGATATCGACTTCCAGTTTGAACCTTATTTTACCTATTCTTTTGCGCCTCAATTAGTAAAAATGATCAGTCGGCCATACAAAGCGTTTGTACCAGTCAAATGTGTCCGCAATTTACCTGGCCTTAACGACTGGGTGCTGACCCGGGAGAAAATAAAAATCCAATATTATACCCAACAGCTCCTCAACAGAAGCCGGCTCCATCTCGCAGACAGCAACAACAGGAACAATAATAGCTTCCTGTCCATAGAAATTGTTCACAACGACACTTCTACAGAACAGGTATCGCCACTGAACATTTTCCTCCTGCGTCCAGACGATTTCAATTTCATTCATATCTATCCCGGTATTACCCGGGATTTCCATATCCCCCCGGGAGTGTATGAAATTATCCTGGCCGAACAAGGAGGTATATACAGAAAAACAAAACCACTAAGGGTACAGGAAGGAGGAATTAATTTCTACAGGATCAGAAGTGCTGACACTTTATCTTCATCTAAAACGGAACAACTGGACAGCTTATTAAATAGGCTATGTAATTCCTTGGATGAAGAAAAAGAAAAACAGGTATCTCTTATCATGACTAATATCATCAGAAGTACATACATAGGGTTTACTGAAAAGGTAAGAGGAACAGTTCTAGACGAAAATGGAGAAGGGATACCATCTATTAAAATAAAAGGTACAAAAATCGGCACACTTACCGATATAGATGGCAATTTTGAACTGGACATTCCTCTAAATCTAAAGGATAACGCGGTATTACTCATTAGTTCATTGGGTACGGAACAGAAAGAGATGTACATCCACCCGGAAATGAAAATTACGCTGGAAAATATCGTAGGTTCAGGTCTTGAAGAAGTGCGCATATACGGGCAAGCAGTAGATCGGAGGTCTTTTACCGGCTCTGTTTCCACTATTACCGCAAAGGATATTTCCCGTCGTCCTGTGAGTGATATTTCATCAGTACTCGAAGGTGGAGCTCCGGGTGTCATGATAACCAGCGGAGGTGGTCAGCCCGGTGTAGCACCGGATATAATAGTCCGGGGCCAGAACACTTTATCTGCCAGCCATACACCGCTAATTGTTGTGAACGGGCAGATATACAACGGTGAGCTGGCCACACTTGATCCTGCCTGGATGGAGAGCATGCAAATCCTTAAGGATGCATCGGCCACTGCTATATATGGTTCGCGTGGCGCCAACGGTGTGATCCTGATCAATACCAGGAAGAATGCCCTCCTGCCCGACAATATTAAAAATGCACTGGAAGAACTTCCTCCTCTTATGACAGACGATCTGATGGTCGGCAGCCTGCGTTCTCATTTTAAAGATGACGCCTTCTGGCAGCCCGATTTACGGACGGACAAAAATGGTAAAGCCAGCTTTACTGTAAAATTCCCCGATGACATCACTGCCTGGAAGACCTTTGTATATGCCACAGATGCCCGGAAACATACCGGCCAGTCTTCCGGTATGATCCGCTCTTACAAACCCGTTTCCGCATCACTGCATCATCCGGCCTTTATGGTAGCAGGCGATACAGCACAGCTTATCGGTAAATCAGTAAACTATATTCCGGATACCGTACCGGTGGTAACCTCTTATTTCAAAAATGATACGCTGGTAAAGGAACACCCTGTGTCATTAGCCAAGTATTACAATGACACGTTAACTCTGGTGGCCAATAACAGGGACTCTGTTACACTTAAATACCTGCTGACCAAAACAGATGGCTATTACGATGGCGAGGAAAAAACGATACCTGTAATACCCTGTGGAGTAAGCGTTGTACAAGGCGCCTTCCTGCCCCTGGACATGACCGACACCAGCTTCAGCCTGCCGCAATACGACGACAAGGATACTTTACATATTTCAGCCACAGCATCACTACTGGATATCGTGATAGAAGAGATCGGTATTATACGCAGGTACAAACACCTATGCAACGAGCAACTGGCATCAAAGATCATCGCCCTGTTGCAGCAACAACGTTTATATGAAGCGATGAAAAAGGATGTTGATGAAAAAGACAAAGACCAGATCCGGCAAATGGTAGATCTGCTACTTCAGCGGCAAAACGACCGGAAACTCTGGGGCTGGTGGCAGAATGGAAGAACAGTCCACTGGATATCCACTCATGTGATCAATGCATTAACGATGGCTTCCGAAATGGGCTACCATACCGGCGGACTTGATTTTGAAAGTCAGCTACAGCCCCTGGTTTACAATTGGGAAAGAGATTCCACCTATTTCGATCTTTACTCTCTGAAGCTGTTGCATGCAGCAGGATTAAAAATCAATTATGGAAAATACATTGCCCGGACAGAAAAGAGCAAAAAAATTAGCCTGGGTACCCGCTTTGCCCTTATCCGTCTACGGCAGCAATTAGGCTTACCTTACGATGCAAAGCCGCTGATAACACTACAACAGGAAGACTTGTTCGGTAATATCTACTGGCAGGATACCTTAGAATATGTTTACGATAACGGGCTGCTGACCACACTTACCGCATTGGAGATTATCCAGTCAGACAGCAGCATTCCCATATCCCGCACAAAGGTAGTGAACTGGCTGCTGCAACAACGGCGTGTGCAGGGCTGGCGCAATATATATGAAGGCGCTCGTATCGTTAACGCCATAGCCAAAACCATTCCTCTGGGAGACACGGCTGCTTTAAAACCTGTGCTTACCCTATCCGGTGACGTTAATGAGGTCGTTGATACATTTCCCTTCCGTAAGACGCTTACGGCTGGAGGAAAAGTAGCAGTCGGTAAGAAAGGGGCTTACCCCGTTTACTTCAGCTATTACCAGCGGTATTGGGACACTGGCAGCAGTAACCTGGGTAAGAACTTTATACTGAGC
>JBEBVI010000231.1:0-6699 GCA_040392805.1 Taibaiella helva | reverse complement strand
TTACAGGCCATTATCGGCCATGCGAAAGAATACGGATTTATATTTCCTTCCAGCGAAATTTATGATGGTATAGGAGCGGTATATGATTATGGCCAGTGGGGAGTAGAGTTAAAAAGGAATGTACGTGATTACTGGTGGCGCTCTATGACACAAATGAGCGAACAGAATATCGTGGGTATAGACGCAGCTATTTTTATGCACCCTACCGTATGGAAGGCCAGCGGCCACGTTGATAATTTCAGCGACCCGATGATCGATAATAAGGACAGTAAAAAACGGTACAGGGTCGATCATCTTATAGAAGGATTCGCCGAAGCGCTGCCGGAGCCTGAAGAGCAGGCCCTTATAGCAGAAATGGAACGTTTACTGGCCGGAGACGACTTTCAGGGGCTGAAACAACTCATCGAAGAACGGGAGATCAAATGCCCGGTAAGCAATACCGCTAACTGGACAGATGTCCGCCAATTTAACCTGATGTTCTCTACAGAACTGGGCTCTGTGGCTGATGAATCCAGTAAAGTATACCTGCGCCCGGAAACGGCACAAGGCATATTTGTCAACTTCCTGAACGTACAGAAAACAGGGAGAATGAAAGTGCCATTCGGTATCGCACAGGTAGGTAAAGCATTCCGTAATGAAATTGTGGCCCGTGGCTTCATATTCCGTATGCGTGAGTTTGAACAAATGGAAATGCAGTTCTTTGTACGCCCCGGCACACAAAAACAATGGTATGAATATTGGAAAGAGGAACGTATGAAGTGGCACAGCACATTGGGCATACCGGAAGATAAATACCGTTTTCATGACCATGTGAAGCTGGCACACTATGCAGATGCTGCCTGCGATATAGAGTATGATTTCCCTATGGGCTTTAAAGAGCTGGAAGGTATACATTCCCGTACCGATTTCGATCTGAAGAACCACCAGGAATACAGCAAAAAGAAAATGCAGTATTATGATGCCGAACCGGATGAGAACGGTAAGCCCTATGGTAATTATATTCCTTATGTGGTGGAAACATCAATAGGGCTGGATAGAACGGTGCTTATGCTGTTGAGCGAGGCTTATACGGAAGAGGACCTGAGTACAGAAGAAAAAAAGGACAGCCGTGTGGTAATGAAATTTATACCTAAGCTGGCACCTGTTAAGCTGGCTATACTGCCGCTGATGAAAAAGGACGGACTTCCTGAAATAGCACGTGAGCTGATGACACAATGCCGTCAGCATTTCAAATGTTTTTATGAGGAAAAGGATGCTATCGGTAAACGTTACCGTCGTATGGATGCCATTGGTACGCCTTTTTGTGTCACTATCGATCACCAGACCAAAGAGGATAATACCGTAACGATACGCTACAGAGATACTATGCTGCAGGAGCGTATCCCTATTGATAGGGTAAAAGATATAGTGCTGGCAGCTATTGCATAAAAGAAGATATCTCTCTCTTTCTGTTGACCGCCTGAACGTATTACCGCTATTTCCTTTGATATCCGGTATACATTCAGGCGGTTTTAAATTTTTATTTTTGACTTAACACGGACAGATATTCGTCAGATCCTGGTCAGTGCCGAACCCTTGTGAGCGGCTATATGATCGGTTTTGTCACTTTTAATCTCGTATTGCGGCTCTTCCTCCGTTGCATGATGCGTATAACCTTTGTATTTAAAATCTTTGGTATGTATTTTAATGATCGTGCCTGAAACCTTTCCCGCCTCAGAATTCCAGATCACTTTGTCACCTACTTTAAATTGCTGTTTCATAGTTATATTTTATTGATTGAATAAATGCCGGTCTGAATAATCAACATGTTCACCCGTGATGCGTGCAACAGAAGTATAAGGATGCTCTTCCTTTTTATTTACAGACATAATATGCCACACCTTCCATCCCCTCGCTTTCAGATAATCGGATACCAATGCCCGGTGACAACGCCACCAAACGGCCTCCGAGCACATATATGCTGTGGACTGTCGTAATGCAAGAGCCTCCAGGGTGGAGACTGCTTTCTGAAAAGCTGCGGTCTCCATATAATCGGCATAGCCCCGGAAAGAGTCATTGCGCCATAGTGTATTACGGGAATCTGCCGCGGGTTTTCTTCTTCCACCCAAGTCTTCTATATGCACATATTCTATTCCATTTTTGTTGAGCTGTTCCTTTAATGCTTCCTGGTTAAACCAGGGATATTTCCTCGAGCCGGGAAAGCGGCGTATATCTGCCAGTATCCTGATATTAAAAGACTGTAGCATCTTTATAAAGTCATCGCCGCTATGTGTGGAATGGCCTATGGTATAGATCGTATGTGTTTGTTCTGCGGGCATTTTCCGGTACTGCCTTATCTTATCTCCCACTCCGGCAATGCAGTCGGGATAAAATTGCCGGGAAAGGAGTACTGTTTATTTTATTTATGGTATGAAGTTACGGGTCATTTTTGTATCAAAACAACTTTTTAGCTTAACCTTAAAAGCTGAAAACCTGTGATAAGCTATGGCTTCTCTTCATATCAGCCATATGAATACCAGACCTGACCTCGATTTCAGTGCGTGATGATACCACCGGGGCAGAGAGCTGACGTCCTAAGCCTGCAAAATCGTTACCTCCTTGCGTCCCGTTGCCACTGCGAATCATTTAACATACGATAATAGCTTTCAAATTTCCATCTCAAATTTTTACAGCTTTTCGTATAGGGCTCTCAGGCGTTCGCGGGTCATTTTTGTTTGCCAGTCCTTGCCTAAAGCATTCTCCCAAAGTGGCACCATGCCTAAGGAGACATCAATCATTTTTTCGAAGTCTTCGTCCTGCAATCCTTTTGTAATGCCTTGAGGAATATCAATCTGGTGGAGATCAGTCATTTTTTTGAATAGCGACACCCCTTCAGGATAGAACTCTTCTAATTTATCGAATACGATACAGTTTCCGATACCATGTTTGGTGCCTAACAGGTAGGAGAGTCCGTAGCTGACCGCGTGGGCTACACCTACCTGGGAATAGGCAATGCTCATTCCGCCGGCATATGAAGCCATCATCAGCTTTTCGTCGGATTCTTTATCCCACGTTTTTTTCGAGAGGAATATCTCTTCGCAGAGATCCTGTGCCTTTTCACCGTATGCTTTACTGAAGGCATTGAGGTAGGTGCCGGTAAGCGATTCAACACAATGTATAAAACAATCCATTGCGGTATAAAAGCGTTGGTTGGATGGGACTGTTTTAATCAGATCGGGATCTAAGACAATCTGGTTAAAGGGCGTATAATCTGAGTTCATACCTAATTTACGTACAGGCCCTGTCAGTACGGTAGTACGGCTTACCTCGGCACCTGTCCCGGATATAGTGGGGATGCCTGCCTTATATACGCCTGGAAATTTTACCAGGTCCCAACCCTGGTAGTCAGCTGATGAGCCGGGGTTGGTCATCATTAAGGAAACAGCTTTGGTCATATCCATCACGCTTCCTCCGCCGATACCGATAATACCGCTTACTGATCCGAATTCTTCGCGAAGCTCCAGTGCGAGCCGGTCTACATATGTGGTTTTAGGTTCGTGGGTTACATCTATGATGATTATTTTATCGTTGCCTCTTAATGGTAGCTTGGATAAAAATGCTGTTTTATCTTCGAAATACTGATCTACAAAGAAGATCATGGGCGACTGGTTATTACGTTGCGGTGCCAGGATCTCGTCTAACTGCATTAATGCTCCCCGTCCGAACACTACGTAGTCTACCATTTTAAAATTTCTGAATGACATGTTTAGTTAAGCTTTTTAGTTGAAGTTAAAGATAAAGAGTAAAAGCAAGGAATAATTTCCCGCAACGAACGCCAGGAAGTCGCAACGTAACTGTGTTGAAATAACTTCCACGTTTCCAAGCCCCATGAGATAGTACACATCTCAATGGGGTAAACCTGGGAGATGTCTCCACGGAGCCTACCCTGAGCATAGGCGCAAGGTAGGCATGATGGTACTTGAGGAAGTTATTTTGACTATTATACAACGGCACAAAGTAAAGACATAATGGATTCGTAATTGATTATTGATTTTTCAGAAACTTCTCTGCTTTAATAATATCTTCTGGTGTGTCAATTTCTATGCCCATATAGTCTGTTTCGATCATCTTCATGCGGATGCTATTTTCAAGGTAACGCAGGCATTCTATTTTTTCTACGGCTTCCAGCGGGCTTACGGGAAGTTGGGTGAATTGTATCAGGGCTTCCCTTCTGAAGGCATATATGCCTATATGTTCATAATATACTGCAGGCAATGATTGATCCCTATGGTAGGGAATTGGAGAACGGGAGAAGAAGAGGGCTTCTCCTTTTATACTCACGGCAACCTTGACATAATTAGGATCGCTGATACATGCGGGGTCGGTGAGCTGCTGCATAAGGGAAGCTACCTGTATTCCTTTAGCTTCTTCTCCATCGAATGCAGCGAGGAGGGCCTGCAACGGACCGGGTTGGGTAAAAGGCTCGTCGCCTTGCACGTTGACGATGATGCCGGCATCGGGAAAATGGGGAAGCGCTTCTGCAATACGATCGGTGCCACACTCATGTTCGCGGCTGCTGATAATGGCTTTGCCTTTATTCCGCGTAATCTCATCGTATATGATCTTGTTGTCGCATACTACGGCTACATCGTCGAATAAGCCGGTTGCCAGAGTAGCTTCGTAGGTTCTCAGGATTACGCTCTTGCCGCCAAGTGTTTGCATCAGCTTGCCGGGGAAGCGGGTAGCTCCGTACCTGGCGGGAATGAGGGCTATTTTTTTCAAGAAGAAATTTTTTTTAGTTGAAAGTTTTTTGCTGTATCTGGAAGTAGGTAATGCCGCCAAAATAAATTTCCGGATATGGCCACGAAGGCGCGAATGTCAAGTCATGATTTAATAATTAATTTATTGTAATTATATTTTATCACCCATCACCTATCACTTATCACTTATCACTTATCACCGATAGCATTAAATTCTTCTCCTGATTTCCACTATTCATTGATTCGTAATTGTTCATTATTTCATGATGTTTAGGGGGCTTGTTTTAACTGGTCAAATTTCTCATTTAATTTTATTCTGTAATATTTGGGCCATAGCTTGCCGGTTACCAACAGGGTGTTGTCGGAAGGGTCGTAGGCTATGCCGTTCAGCACATCGGCTTTAGGGTTTTGCTGGTGTGCCGATTGTGACAGTGCGGTCAGATCGGCTGTAGCCAGAACATTGCCATTATTTTTATCGATGAATACAATGGTATTGCTTTGCCATATATTGGCTATGACCAGTCGGCCCGTTAATTCCAGCTCGTTCAGGTTGGTTACCTTACCTGATGCGCCGGATACGGCTACCTGGTTGTAAATGCTGAAATCGGCGGGGTTGATAAAATACAGCCATTCGGAGCCATCGCTTGCGATAAGGGTGTCGCCATCCGTCGTTAAACCCCAGCCTTCTTTAGGGTAGTTGAGTGTCCTCTTTTTCTTTAAAGTCGTTTTATCGTATTCAAATACGAGGTGATTTTCCCAGCTCAGCTGATATAAGTTGTTGCCGATAGCTGCTATGCCTTCGCCGAAGATAGCGTCATCGTTTTTTACGGATTGATAAGCTTTTATTTCGTTTGCTCCTATGGTACTTTTCCAGATACCGGAGTGACCTTCCTGCCCGGTAGATTCGTACAGATCGCTACCTTCAATAAAAAGCCCCTGGGTGAATTTTTCGATGTCATGCTCATACTCTTTTACGAGGGTGTAACTCAGCTCATAGCTGAAATATACCGAGTCAACTAAAGTATCCGTACTGCCGGGAACAACCACTTTGATGGTATTCATGCCGGGTTGTATATAATTGTCATCTGAAACAACAATATCTGTGCCACTGATATCTTTAAGGGGTTTATCGTTAACGAGTATGATACCGGGTTGTGCATCAAAATCAGTCAGGGTAATAGCAATACTGTTGTTCCGCTGTATTGTGGTAACGGAAGGCAAGTTGGTTTCTCCGCTACTGCATGATATATGGTAAAATAAAATAAGGGGAAGAAAATATTTATACATATTCTTTTATAAGATAATTATCGGGTAAGTAATGTCGGGTATAGTTGTGCCGGCTTGTGCAATAGTTGATTATTCCAGCCTGCAAATTACATATTCGTCAGGTAAAAAAGTTATCTGTATAGCACACAGATGACACTGATTGTGCTGATAATCGCAGATCAGTAAGGGTACCCAAATAGCTTCCGGGTTCCAAAGTCCGGGGAGATATCTCCACGGAGCCTGCCCTGAGCATAGGCGCAGGGGTCGACATGACGGTGTTTAGGGAAGCTATTTTGGTTAATATACTTAGTATTGCTTTTACAATTCATTTGTATCTGCGTGCTATTTTCAGACACCCTTTTCTAAAAATTTATTTTACAAGTTTCATTTCTTCTAACAGCCATCCGGCTTTGCCGAATTTTTCTATAATAAAGAGCACATATCTTATGTCTACGCTTACATTCCTGCAAACGGCCGGATCATAATAAATATCGCTCATAGTGCCCTGCCATATCCTGTCGAAGTTAATGCCGATCAGCTGCCCTTTCCTGTTGAGCACCGGGCTGCCTGAGTTGCCGCCGCTGGTGTGGTTGCTGGCTATAAAATTGACAGGTACCGTACCATTTACCGACCAACGTCCATAATCGTTGGAATAGTACAGGTTTTTCAGCGCCTGTGGCATATTAAACTCCTC
>JBEBVI010000230.1:0-6719 GCA_040392805.1 Taibaiella helva | reverse complement strand
GTATATGTTTCCCGATTTTATAGAAATCTATCTGCAAGGATTAAAGGCTAAATAGACTAAAACCTTTGCAGAGAAGCAGGAAGAAGTATTTCTTAATTCGTTAATATTCAATGAAATGCTAATTATTTAGCAGCCTCTAATTACGATCCATTATATAAACTACCTTATCCTTCCTGCCGAAGAAATAACCTAAGGATATCTGGAAATCAGGCATACGGAATACTCTGTCTACCGCCGTTCCACCCGGCACTGCCTTACTGGTCAGCACATGCGATACCCTGGCATCGACGGAAACGTTCTTTGAAAAATCATATGATAGCCCGCCTACATAACCCAATCCCCATCTCGAAGCAAAAACCTTATCCGGGTCAATAGTGGATGATACGTTAGCAAAGGGGTTTTTACTTGTGCTTCCTACCTGTTCCACAGGAACAGAATAGGTGGAAGTCTGTTTGTTCCAATTGAACGGGAAAGCGTACTCCACATTTAGTCCGCCAAAGACAGAGACTCTGCCGAGGTTATAGCTGATCGTTAATGGAATGGAAAGGGCATAATAGTTATTCAGCTTATAAGACGATACTACGGCATGCTCGGTTCCCGAAAAAAGCCATTTATTATCTTGTGGCTGAACTTTTATGTTGTCATAATACGTGGACTTATCTACCATAGTATAGTTAGAAAAATTCCGGTTGGCCAGCCTGAATTCCAAGGCCATACTGACACGTTCGCCCAGCGAATACAATGCAGCAATGCCCGCCTGCAGGCCAAACGCACCGGGGTTACCGATCACTGCATTTCCACCTATAAAGAACGCTGCGTAAAGCTTATGAGATCCGTCAAAATAGTTGGCAATACCACTTGTTGTCGACCTGATCAGGTCATTAAACTTCTGAGGGTCAACTTTCCTGCTGGATACTTTATACTTATCCAAAGGTATCAGGCTGGCCCATTCTGCATTAAGTACCGTTTTGCGTTCAGCTAAAGGAATAACTTTATCAGATGCAGTTTTGCTCTGCCATTTTTCCAATGTTTGCATTTCCAGCTTATCCAGGGGCACATAGCGCACGCGCTCCACTCTTGCAACAGCCACCGTATCCGGGACAGCGATCTTTTTATGCTTTCCTGCCGTATAGGTAGAGCTGTAGCGCTCTATGATCTCTATACGTTTTATGGAATCCTTTTCTTCTTTATACAACGTTCCATCTTCAGATTTCAGAATACGGTTGCCATTCAGTACGGTCACCGGCCGGGCCATTTTCCCTGCAACCTCAGCGTTATCGCTTTCTTTCCACCCGGAAGTTTCGTTATTATTGGTTACAGGCTCTTTAACGGGTATGTTAGCTCCTAAATTACCGGATGGAGAAGCTACCTTCCGCTCAATAACTGTCTTGTTACTCACCAGCCCATCCGTTTCCTTCGCCGTCCGGGATTCAGTAGTTACCCCCGCCAATTGTTTATTGCCTTTGTTGTTTCTTTCCGTGCTTACATTATTTGAAGTAGTAGCAACGATATGTTCTTTCACAGGATTATGACCGGAAGGAGAAGCCGGCGATATTCCTTCAGATCTTCCGGGTGTTATTGCGCTTTTTTCGTGAACCGTACTTATTTTGCTTTGCCCGGCTATTTCTTTCTTACGGTCAGCAGTGTGTACGGATTGGTGGTCGGATACGGTCGCCGCAGATTTTTGCGGGGCAGACTGCTTACGATTTTCTACATAAGTATAGTCAGTTGAGGGAGTGGAATAATGTGCCATACCCTCAGGCGCCTCTTTATCATTCCTCATCCATCCATAATAAGCAGCTGTACCGGCTCCCATTGCCAGCAATAATAATACCGGTGCTATATAACGACGCATCGGCTTAAGCGCGTTAACCGGCTGCCCCAAGGGTAATTTCTCATCCAGCAGACTTTTCATGCGCAGCCAGGAGCCGGAATGCATCGGCTCTTCGTTGTGCTCCAGCCTCTTAAACAACTTATCAATATGGATAAAATCTTTATCCCTGTCCATACTATTACTATTTTTTCAAATGTAACTTCAGTTTCTCTATTTTTTCTTTCAGTATACGCCGGGCTTCTGACACATGCCATTTTGAGGTACCTTCACTGATATTCAATATTTTAGCTATCTGCTTGTGTGAAAGGTCTTCCAATACAAACATATTGAATACGGCACGGGTAGCTTCCGGCAAGCTCTGCAACAGGTTAAGCAGATCATTATAATATAACCTGCCCGCATGGTCTTTATTAACAAACTCTTCTTTCTCAGCCAGCAGTATATTCTGGCTGTACTTCATGTTGGCGGAAGCATAATCGGCTATGGCATGAAATACGATTCTCCGGAGCCAACCCTCAAATGAACCTTTAAAGGAATAAGTATTGATCTTCTGAAAAGCCCTTAAAAAACCATTATTCAGAATTTCCTCAGCATGTACCGGCTCGGGAAAATAACGTTTTACCATCCCCATCATACGGGGATAAAACAGATGATAAATCCGGGATTGAGCTCCGCGTTCATTCCGAACACAGCCCTCTATAAGTTCCTGAAGCTCATCAGTTTTTACGAAAACATTATTATATGCCAATGCTACAGACAATATTTATCTCTTTTTTCCCACTACTTAAAGACAAGCAGGGACTTCATAAGGTTGGGGGTGGGAAATGAAGAGGGAAAAGTTAAAAGTGAAAATTGTGACACTCTTCACTTAATTATTTCTTCTCATTTCTTCCTCTGCCAACATAGATTGGGCTCTCATCAGAGACTGTTGCGCCCGCTGTACATCGCCCATTGCATTATATATCTGGGCCAGTATCTGGTAGAAGTCGGGACGCGATGCATCCAGTTGCGTAGCTTTCATCAATGCTTCTTCTGCCTCTTTAAGCCTGCCTACAGATGCTAATGCTATGGCATAGTTACAATAAACCATCTCATCTGTAGTGTCTGTTTTAATATACTCTTCGTACAATTCCACAGCCTTTTCAAAGTTTTTCTCGTTAAGGGCCTGGTAAGCGTAATAGCTGGCTTTGCTACTGCGCTTAATCACTACACCTATCGGTACACCGTCCACATTAATAGAATAGACAACATTTGCCGGTGGCCACTTACCATTCTGTAGTTGCCAGGCCGAAACAAACCGGCCGTAGGTAACATAATAATCCCAGTCAAACTGGTTTCGCTCGTAATAGCGGGCATAGGTGGAGTATAGCCAGGTGGTGTCTTTTCCGAAATAAGTGTCCATGCCTTCCATATTGGTCAGCACTCTCACTTGAGATCCATCTGGTGGCCGCTTCACATTCTTAAGTATCCAGGCCGCAGATACTTTGCCCGAAACGATATAATAATCCAGGTCATAATACCCGAAAGCACCGGAAGGGCCGCCTACAAAGCTGTTAAAATAAACGTACTGATGCGGGTGACTGGTAAATGTCCAGGCTATGGTAGGTACTAATCCCAGGAAAGCAACGGTAAGCGGGATCCATTTCAGCTTTTCCTTAAAAAAAGAAGAGATCATATCCACACTCAATGCCGCCATGATCACCCATGAGGGGTAAACAAAGAACATATGTCTCCAGGTATCGAAAACGGTTGATTTTTTATAGACAACATACGCCAGCGGGAAAGTAGCCATGAAAAGCAGGAGGAAAAGCGTGAACAGGCCATAGCTTTTATAACCTTTCGGCGACAACAATACAAACAAAAATGCCCCGATGATGACCACTACCGGACTGGAGATCAATATCCATTTTACTTCATAATACCAGGGCATGGAATTACTCGGTGTATACCTTCCCTCAAACAGTACCCGGATCACCACAGAACGGTTCGTCATTTCTTTAAGCGCCACAAACAGATTGGATATGGGCGCCTGGAGTCCGAATGGCCAGCTCACTATACCTAAGACATAGCCGATAACGAATGATACCAAAAGATATAAGGATAGTCTTTTCAGCAGGTAATATTTATTTTCCTGGAGCTTCAGCCATTGCTGCCGGTTCAATACGTACCAGGCCAAAACAAACAACCCTACATAAGCTACGAACAGCAGACCGCCTGCCGCACGCGTACCGAAAACGATACACCAGCCTATACCCAGCAGCACAGATTCTTTCCATAAATTCTTTTTTTCCGGCAGATCCTGCAACAAACGGACTAAGTAATAAATACCCATCACCATACCCATAGCAAAGGGTATATCCTTACCGTTATTCATACTCTCGCCGAAAATGCGTGGCGAGAAAAGGAGAAATACGGTGCTTAATACGGCTACCCACCATTTTTTACGGCTTAGTCGGTAAGCCAGCAGGCCGGTGAACATCATCAGCAACGCACCAAACAGGGAGGAGAAAAAGTGACGTACATATACAATATGCCATTGGGGGAACAACCGGTGTACGCCTTCAGTCAGGAAGTCAAACTGACCGCCGTAAAATTCCTGGCCGGATAAATGCGTATTGGTCGCATGGTCATAATTTATAGCCTGCTTATCTCCTTTTAAATAGTAATTCCATATATCCCGGCCATATACGATCTCGATATCCTCATCTCCGTTTTGCCCGAATTCGCGGCTCAGTAAGGGCATTACAATCACTAATACAATGCTGATGATAAAAAATATCCTTTTCCATATCAGATCCTGATTGTCGGTGCGTAGCATAATTTTTACTATTTAAAAATCACTAAATATCTGAAAATAATTACTTCTTTTAAAAATTTCACTTTCTTATATAACT
Organism: Taibaiella helva; assembly: GCA_040392805.1. Lineage (GTDB taxonomy): Bacteria > Bacteroidota > Bacteroidia > Chitinophagales > Chitinophagaceae > Taibaiella > Taibaiella helvus_B. Next base: position 1,991 of record JBEBVI010000230.1, on the reverse strand, counting down.
TCTATATTCTCTATAGATCTTCAAAATTTCAAAGGGCGCTTTCAAAAAATCGGTCAGCTTAAGCTTTGACCCGCCGGTTTCCTTCCAGATGCTCAATGGCACTTCCTTTACTTTTTTATGATAGCCTTCCCGTCCTAACAGGTGCTGTATCCGGAGGAAAATTTCCACGTCGAACAGCCATTTAGATAAAAACGGTTTTTCAAAAATATGTTTTACTACGCTACGGTCAAACATTTTAAGTCCGCATTGTGTGTCGTAGTTGGAAAGCCTTAATAACGTATCGTAATAGGTAGTAAAAATGCGGCCGATATAATACCGGAATACATTACGCTCAATCTCCGAGCCAACCAGCTTTACACGGGCCCCGGTTACTAGCAACAATTCCCGCTTTTTCATTATTTTCAATAACAAAAGCGCCTGCGATAAAGGCGCGGACAGATCTGCATCAATAAACCCGATATAATTATACTTTTCTTCACCTACTACATGCAGAAAAGATAACCGAACGGCTTCAGCCTTTCCCCTGTTTTGGGGCAGGGAATAAACATGAATCCGATCGGGATACAACTGGCTCAATTCATTAATAACACCTAATGTATTATCCGTGCTTCCATCGTTCACAAACCACAAGTCAATATCGCTATGCAATAAAACAAATTCGGTAAAACGTTCTTTTTGCAGGCGTTTCTCCTCATTATAGCAAGGTACAATCAATGCAGTTATCACGGGTATGTTGATGTTGTTATAAATAATAAAAGTTTCTCGCTCAAGATACGCTACGGACGCAACGATTGTCAGTGATAAAAATCAGGACAAACGTCTTGCTGCATAGGTTGGGCTGAAATATCTCCCGCTCAATCCATGTATCCTACATATACCCAATCTCCCTTAATATCCTCACATGTATAGTTCTCAAGCCCGATTTCCTTAATTAAATATTCTTTGGCAGGGAAAAACCATACATGCAAATCAAGCGTATAAAAGTAATATTTTTGTTTCGGAGTTACGATGATCAATTGCTTTTTAGCTACCCTTTTAAGTTCTTTAATAGCTTCCTGTATATTGATAATGTGCTCTATGGTATGTGTACAGGTTACTATATCAAAAGATTTGTCCGGGAAAGGCAGGTTTTCGGCAAAACCGGATACAAAATCCACATTCATATCCCCGAGATGGTTATGTATCTCACAACCGGTGAGCTTATAGTTCTTCTCTGTCAATAAGGTCTTCAGCAAATATCCTTTGCCGCAGCCCACATCTAATAAGGTTTCCGACGCAGCATCCGTATTTTTCAGAATATGCCTGAGGCTGGCCGCATTCATATCTGTAGGGCGGCCTTCTGTTCTGCTCCGGACCTTTTGATAAAAAGCCACATATTCTCCGCTGCTCATCTGAAATACATTTTTCTTGAAATCCATGATCTCTTTAATGTATTTTCCCTTGAACCAGTAGTAATAAGCCGGATACATAAACCACCTACTATCCCTGATCACCGGGGGAATCCACTCGTCCATCACATAGCGAATGATATTCGTGATTTCTCTTTTCATTGAAAGGTTTGAAGTATGATATTGATCCTGCTCTGTAACAAAAAGGGTGTAAAGGTATAAAAAGAGATATTTATTTTCCCTAATTTCGCGCCTTTGCATATAGTAGCTATATGCCATATTGAATAAAGTACCAGAATGTAATTCTTAACAAGGTCGTTTCAATCATATCGGGTCTGAAAATTATTTTTCTACATTTAAACGATTTTTTATCAAAGGATAAAGCTATTCCAGATGTTTATTGCCAATCTTCCAGTTTATAAAAAGCTTAGCCGCTACCGTTCGTTAACCTTAGCCAGGTATTTATCAAAGCTGATCCCGGAAAACTCGGAGGAAGCGGAAGTGCTGGATTTTGGTTGTGGGAATATGTACACCGCAGAAACGCTTTTAGAGTTCAGGCCCCAACTTAACATCACCGGCCTGGATGTCATCAGGGATCAAAAC
>JBEBVI010000229.1:0-6722 GCA_040392805.1 Taibaiella helva | reverse complement strand
TTGAAATTCCCGAAGAAGGTTATGTATTACAGCCTGGTGTTCTCTATTTAGGCGTAACCGAAGAATATACGGAAACACATGCTCATGTGCCTTTCCTTGAAGGGAAGTCGTCGACAGGGCGCTTAGGTATTGATATTCATGCTACGGCGGGGAAAGGTGATGTGGGTTTTTGTAATACCTGGACACTTGAGATATCCTGTGTGCATCCTGTCCGCATCTATAAAGGCATGCCGGTAGGCCAGTTGATTTATTTCCCGGTAGACGGTGCAGTTCAGAATAAGTACAATACCAAGGAAAATGCCAAGTATACAGAGCGTACCATACTTCCGGTAGAAAGCATGATGTGGAAAAATAAGTTTTAATTCTACAGACCTCCCGGTTGATATAACTCCAGGGAGACTTTTTCAATTAAGATAAATATTACCCTAACAAACAAAGTGTTTGTTAGCAAAAAACAGGATAATAAAATGAAACAAAATACAGCGGTAGGTGTAGTGGGTAGCGGGGCTATGGGTAGTGGTATCGCACAGTTAGCGGCTATGGCGGGTCACCCGGTATATTTATATGATAACAGCACGCAGGCTTTAGAGAAGGCTGCAAATGCTTTAAAGCAAATTTTTAAAAAGCTACAGGATAAGGGAAAGATCGCAGATGCAGATAAGCTGGTTGAGCAAATCACATTTACTTCAGATATCAATGCTTTAGCCGGAGCGGGTCTGGTCATTGAAGCCATTGTAGAAAATATTGCAGTAAAGAAGGAAGTATTTTCAAATTTGGAATCGGTAGTTGACGACAATTGTGTCCTCGCTTCAAATACTTCCTCGCTGTCTATTACTTCCATTGCTTCCTCCTGCCGTATCCCGGAAAGGGTGCTGGGACTGCATTTCTTTAATCCGGCCCCTCTTATGGCTTTGGTGGAAGTAATACCTGCCGTGCAAACTTCTTCCTCACTTCCGGCTCAACTTAAAGAACTGATGCTAAGTTGGGGAAAGGTACCTGTTGTAGCTAAAGACACACCAGGCTTTATTGTGAACCGCGTTGCCCGTCCTTTTTACGGAGAAGCGCTGCGTATCTATGAAGAGGGGTTGGCGGATATACCAACTATTGATTGGGCCATGACAACCTTAGCCGGATTCAAAATGGGTCCCTTTACTTTGATGGACTACATAGGTCATGATGTCAATTATGTAGTAACGGAAACGGTTTTCCAGTCTTTTTTCTACGATCCCAGATACAAACCTTCTTTTGCGCAGAAAAGATTGCTGGAAGCCGGTTGGTTAGGCCGTAAAAGCGGAAGGGGATTTTACGACTATCGCGAAGGCACAGTGCAACCGGTGCCGGTAACGGGCGAAAACGAAGGCCGTATGATTGTTGAACGTATACTGTTTATGCTGATCAACGAAGCTGTAGATGCTCGCTTATGGCAGATAGCCACGACCGAAGACCTGGAATTAGCTATGACCAAAGGGGGCAATTACCCCAAAGGATTATTGAGGTGGTGTGATGAGTTAGGCACAGATTATGTATTAGCAGGACTTGACGAGCTATACAATACCTACCGGGAAGACCGTTACCGCGCCAGTGCTTTGCTTCGTTCAATGGGGGCAACCCGGAAGCGCTTTTTTAACGACTAACCGGTCCCACCCCGCGAAACTTTAGTTATTTCGCAGTATTATAACCTTGCTTTTGACAAGTCTCTAGATGGATATAGCTGTGTCTATAACGGGTTATCTATATCAATACTTTGCTTTGTGACATGATGTAATTCATGCTGGTTAGAAAGGAGAGGTTTTTTTGTTGCATTGTTGAAATGTCAATACATTTGCACCTTTCCTTAACTTAAAAACATTATAAACATGAGAAAACTTCTGTTGATAGCACTTAGTGCGACCATCTTGCTAAGCGCGTGTTCTAAAAAGGATGATCCGCAACCAGACCCTAATAACAATAATAATTCAAACAACAACAATAGTGCAAGGGCGGCTATTTTAACCAAAGGCAGCTGGAAGATCACAAGTTCGATTCGGGAAAACGAATTGTCGGACGGTGGCACAGATACTCGTGACGTGGCAAAGTTTATGGATGATTGCGTAATAGATAATCTTTATACCCTGCAGAAAGCCGGTACCGTTCTGGTAGATGAGGGCGCTACAAAATGTGATGAAGCAGATGCGCAGCAAAGGACACAAGGAAAATGGACTTTGTCCGACGGTGATAAAAAACTAAAAATTCCCGCACCGGTTTGGCCTGCAGCGAGTACAGATATCAATATTCATGAGGTTAATGCGGAAATTGTTTCTATTGACGATAACCGTCTTGAGATTACCTATACTTTAGATTTCTTCTACGGCCTGAAAGCAACTTATCATACCGTGTATTCCCGGTAAGAAGATGTAGTTATTTTTATTAAGGGCGATCATGAGTTTATCAATGATCGCCCTTTTCTATTACTACACCCAATGCCAAATATTCTTTTATATATAGGTAATATGAGATATTTTATTTCCCCCTTCACTCTCCACTCACAGCTCATCCTTATCAAACTTGGAAAGTGAAATATTTACACCAGCAAAAATGGTACGAAACAAAGCCGGCTCTATAGGATAACGGTTTTTTCCATCAATAGAATAGCGGTAACCGAATATGTTTTTACGATTCAGTACATTATCCACGCTTAAATAAAAGACAGCAAACCATTTACCAATGGATCTGAGATGGCTTACCTGTAAAGCTACGTTTCGATAATCCGGTGTTCTGTCTGATAAGAAGTTTGTAGCATTAGGATTGTAATAAGGTTTCCCGCTGGCATAACTGAAAGTGCCGCTAACCATACAGTTCAGCTTTTCAATCCAGTATTTGGCTACCACACTCAGATTATGGTCGGATATAAAATCCGGCGTAGCTTTCTCCGGGAAGTTTTTGTACAGGCGTTCTGTATGGATATAGCTGTAAGACAGCCAGTAGTCCAGGTTCTTAATGGATTTTTTATCCCTCCAGAAGAGTTCCACACCCTGGGCATAACCATTACCCGAGTTGTCCACCTGTGCGTAAATGTATCGGTAGCTATTGGGGTCATATGGTACGACATGTTCTTTAATCAGTTCTGCATAACTTTTGTAATAGCCTTCTACCCTCAATGTCCTGTCATTTTGCTGATACATATAGTTGACAATATAGTGCACCGATCTCTGCTGACCGGGCCGGTAGGCATACAGAAGATATTGCTTGTCCGGGTTTTGATAGAACAGTCCGGAGGCTAATGAAACAGAGCTGAATTTGCTTGCTTTCACGGATGCGGAAAGCCTCGGGGCGAGTGTATTGGTAAGCAGCAGGTTACTATGTTCAAATCGTACGCCCGGTTTTACAGCCAACCAGTGTACAGGCGTCCATTCTGCCTCGAGATACCCGGCCAGCTGGTTCTCTGTAAATGAACCGGTAAGCGTGTCAAAGGTCCTTTCTACCTCGTAATGTTGCCATTCTCCGCCTGACAGTAAAGCCAATCGTGAATCAGCATACCAGGTAAGCTCTGAACGATATTGTGCCCTGCTCTCCATATTAGGTGCGGGTATCGTGCCCCATTTGGAATCATCCTTATTGTAGGAGTAAGAAGTGGCATTGAACCATTTAAAGCGATCCCCGAAATTCTGCTTAAAAGTGGCTTGTGCATATGCGTTATCATTTTTCAGGGAAAAGTTCATGATCCGGCCCGCTTCAAAAGGATCGGGCAGCCTTATACCTGATCTGTTGCCCGAGTAATTACCCATCACTTTCAGCAGGCCGCCTTTTTTTGTTTTCCATATATAGCTGAGCGACCCGCCCCCGCCTTTCGGCACCTCATAAAAATCGTAATTGGTCTGAGCAATCTTATAAAAAGGGGAGAGATTAGTATAATTAGCGGCGGCACTGATACTCATGGTATTCTCGTTAAATAATTTTGTGCCTTGCGCATAAATGCCGGCCGTATGTGCGCCCAGGTTGACCGTGCTTTCATCCGGCATGTCTTCTGTGTTCATTTCCAATACAGAAGACATGGCCTGTCCGTAGCGGGCACTATAGCCACCGCTGCTGAAGGCAATACCCTTAAACTGGAATACGCTAAACCGGCTGCGCTGCTGTATGCCGGGGGCATCACTAAAAAAAGGATTTTGAAGCACCAGCCCATCTACTACTATTGCCGCTTCGCTGGCATCACCTCCTCTTACCATCATCCCGGTCTGGGTGCCGTTACGTTGCACGCCCGGCAACATTTGCATAGCGGCAACGGGATCGGCCCCGGAGCCTGCAGTAGTAATGATATCCAGAGGCTCTAATACCGTTTTCTGACCTCCGTCCGCAGAGCCAAAGCTTCCGGCAACAATGCTGACCTGTTCTAAAGTATTGGTACTGTTGCGTAACACAAAATCCAATGCTATAGCCTGTTCCACTTTAATACTCCGGCTGACCGGTTGATAACTTATAGATGTGATAATGAGTATTTGCTGGCCCTTTTCATAAGTAATAAATGAAAAGTTACCGGAACTATCCGTAGTAGCGCCGTCTAATGTTTTGTCTAAAGAAACACTGGCGCCGGCCACAGGCACTCCTTTGTCGTTGGTAATCCTGCCTTTAAGCGTTGTCTGGCCAAAGACCAGGGCAGTATAGCACATCAGTGTAAAAGAAAGTATAATTTTATAAGACATTGTTCCGGCATTTACAGGCAAAAATACAGTGTATCTACCGGCTTATTCCATATTCTTTCGGTTACTGTACGCAGCATTGCGGTAAATGTATATTGCGTAAAAGATTTTTTGGAATGATAAGGGATCCAGGCTGAGCATGCCGGCAGCTGCCTTAGCACGACCCTGTTTTTTCTTTCTAAGGGAATCTATTGACCCTATCTTACAGATCCATTAGCAAGGGCAAAGAACGAATGGCAAAGAAATAAAGAACTGTAATCTTTCACCTTTTTCGTACTTGTTCAAAGTATAAAATTGTTTTTGGCCTCGTTTAACGTAAGGTTTTCTAAATTTATTTTAAGTTTGCCTTTATACATTTTCGTAGTGTCTGTTGTATAAGAAAAGATAATCATACAAATACATTATTGATCCTGTATGGAGTTATCTCATAATAGATTAATTAAAACATAAAGCACCAGATGGCGACCCGAATACTGACTTTGTTTGACGATGATTTTTTTGAACAGGAAAATCCTGAGCCTTCCAGGACCACTGTCGTTAAGGAAGCAACGGGAACGGGGAAAGAACCATTAAACAAAGAAAAGTCTGTTCCTGACAATATACAGGAGCCTGCGCCATCTGTCCCGGCAGACGAACCGGAAGTGATTTTGCATAAAGAGCTACCTCCGGCTGTATTGCCCGGTACCGGTGAGCTTGCACAGGCCGTTTCTGAAGATAAAGCACCGGAATCAGCTGTAGATGATCAGAAAGAACTGGATAAGCAAATGCGGACGGAGCTGATCCAACTGGATTATACCACGCTGATCCACCGAGAGCTACCCGTTGTTGAGCAAAAGTCGCAGGCACCTGCTTTCCCGGATAAGGAAATAACATTAACACCCGCAAATACCGCCGCGATACAATTCACATCTTTCCCGGAGCCGGAAGAAAATACAGAGGAAGCGGTAACGGCACCAGAAGACGAAAACGTGGAACCTCTGCCGGAATGGGATCTGGATAAAAATTACTATACCATAGGCGAAGTAGCCCGCTTGTTCTCAGTGAACACTTCTCATATTCGTTTCTGGACAAATGAATTTAAACTGAAGCCCCGCACCAACAGGAAGGGCGACCGGTTATACAGTCCGAAAGACATTGCAGAATTAAGGCTGATATACCACCTGGTAAAGGAGAAAAAACATACCATAAAAGGAGCAAGGGAAAAGCTGAAAGTACAGAAAGAAGGCGTAGGCCAACAAGTGGATCTGAAAGAAGCGCTGACCGGGCTAAAGAAAATATTGGTAGATATTAAAGAACAACTTTAAGAAGGAATAGCATCATGAAATACACAAGATATGGGTTTCTGTTTCTAAGCCTGTTTATGCTCTCCATAACTAAGATATTGGCACAAAAGCATTCGGATTTTGATATAGTGCAGACCGACGCACCTGAGGTTATTTATAAAGGTACCTGCACTTTTGAGGATATAAAACAAGTTGAGGTATTTCACTTTGCACGGCAGGCAGATGATTACAAGCCTAAGGAAGAGGTGATCCGTAAACTGGCTGAACTTTTACCGGGATATGAAATAGTATTGGTACTCGGTACCTGGTGTGAAGATTCGCACCGATTGGTTCCCCAACTGTACAAAGTGCTGGAAGCGGCTGATTTCAATATGGCGCACATAGATATTTTTGCAGTAGACCGGGAGAAAAAAGGAAAATACGCAGAGGAACAGACTTATGAAATAACACAAGTACCTACGATTATTATGTATAGGGATAGTGCGGAGTCAGGGCGTATAACCGAAACGGTGAATAAAAGTGTGGAGGAAGATTTACTTTATATTTTAACGAAAGAATAGGCGGGATCCGGTCATTCAATTTCTACATTATTCTTTTGATGGAGCAAAAACAACAACCAGCCGGCGAAGTGGTACCCGTGGCTATTATCGGTTGTGGCCCGGCGGCGGCGGGTGCATCATTATTCCTGGCTAAAGCCGGTATAGCGCATGTAATATTAGAGAAGGAATCTTTTCCAAGGGATAAGGTGTGTGGTGACGGGTGC
>JBEBVI010000228.1:0-6735 GCA_040392805.1 Taibaiella helva | reverse complement strand
AGGACGAGGAAGAGCTACTGTCTATGTAAGAAAATACAGTTATTTAGCAAGCCCTGCTTATATCTCCCCACGGAATGCCTTCCCGATCACTTCGGCTTTACTGTTCACATGCAGCTTGCGGTATATGTTCTTGATATGAAAGCGTACCGTGTCCATGGATATGGAAAGCTTATCGGCAATAAGCTTATAGCTTAACCCTTCCGTAAGCGCTTCTACAATTTCTTTCTCCTTTAAAGTCAGCGCTTCCGTTTTGAATTTCTGCTGTGGTACAAAGTAGTTCATTACCTTCCGGGCAATGGAGGGCGACATATAGCTTCCTCCCGCTTTTATTTCTACAATAGCCTTATATATTTCCGGCAGGGGTGTTCCTTTCAGCGCATAACCTGTGGCTCCTGCACAAATGGACTGGAATATTTTATCGTTATCGCTGAATACGGTCAGCATAATGATATCCGTTTCCGGGAAGCGCTGGCGGATCATTTTAATACCCTCTATGCCATTGATGCCCGGCAGGCCGATGTCATTGAGCACCACATCGGGAGGGGGCGTATGCCGGACTTGTTCAAAAAATGCCTCCATGCTTTCTACGGCCAGTACCGAAGCAATATCTTCCTGCTCATTCAGGTATTCGTTCAGGTTTTCCCTGATGTCTTCTATATCTTCGATAATAGCGATGTGCAGTTTCTTTTCCATATTATTCGCATTATATAGGTTATTCCGGATAATTGCGGACTTCCACGATAAAAAATTCTCCCGTTCTTTCTGTTTTTAATGTACCACCGACTCTTTCTGCCCTCATGCGCATATTGTTGAGCCCCTGTCCGGTAGTGATATGGTTTTCCGCCCCTCCCTTAACTCCGTTGTTGGTAATTTTCAGTATAAAATGCTTATTGCTTATCCAGTAGGTAATGTTAACCCGGGTGGCAGAGCTGTGCTTTACAATATTATTGACGGCTTCCTTATATAGCAGGTATATTTCCCTGCGGGTATCGGAGGGTATCGGGCGTTTCAGGTCCGTGCCCGAAACATGGAAGCGGACATCTATATCAGATGCCAGGAGCATATCTTCCGCATGTTCCCGCATCCGGTCGAGCAGGTTGCCGGCAAAATCGTTCCGGGAGTCTATGGCCCAGAGCACATCACTCATAGAGGTGACGGCATTCCTGCAGAGGGCTGAAATCTTTTCCAGCTTTAATTCCCTTTGCTCTTCGGTATTCGTCCTGTAGCGCAGGTTGTCGGCAAACATGGTAATGCGTGTCAGTAAGCTGCCCACATCATCATGTAAGTTGCTGGCAATTTTCATGCGGAGATGAAGCACGTTTTTGAAGTTCCTGGATTTGACCAGGTAGGTAATAGAAAGCAGAGTAGCGATAGCAAGCAATATCAGGGTATAGAACCACCAGGTTTTATAGAAGGGCTGCTGGATCCGGACCGTGAAGATTAAGGTATTGACTGAGGGTGCGCCACGAGAGCTGATCGCTTTTACTTCTATATTATAAGTGCCGTAGGGCAGAGCGCCTAAATTAAGGGAATGCCTGTCTTCCAGGGAGATCCAGGTATCTTCAATGGATCTGATCCTGTAGCTGTAGCTGTTGCGCAAAGGGTCGGAGTAGTCGGTGCAGCCGAGATGCACCTCCATAACCTGGTCGGCCGGTGTTTTAATAATAGTATGATGGATATGTACAGGCCGCCGGTCTAACTCTAATGATTTGGTGTTATTATTCCATCTGGAGATGCCCGAGGCAAAAATTCTGAATGGCGGGAAGTAAGGTATCTTTTCGTGGTGGATCAGTATAATGCCGTTAATGCTGCCTAACAGTATTTCGCCCTCGCTTGTTTTTAAGAAAGAATTTTGATTGAACTCGTCTGAAGCCAGCCCGTCTTCCTCAAAAAAGTTATTGAATGACTGCTCATCTTTCCGGTAGCGGGACAGACCGCTGAAGGTGCTTATCCATAACGTATTTGTATCCTGCGGAATAATGGCATAAACAATATCATTGCTCAGGCCTTCCTGTTTCCGGATCTTATGCACCTGTTTCCTGTCTGCAGACAGTATATTGATACCGCCGCCATTGGTGCCTAACCAGATATTTCCTGTGCCGTCTTCATCAACAAACAGGATTTCATTGTTGCTTAAGGACGGACGTGTACTTGTATTGTAGTGCTCCAGGATGCCCTTCTCCACGTCTATTATATACAAGCCGTTATCTGTGCCGGCATAGACCAAAGGCTGATTTTCTTTCCGGTACAAAAATTTTACGGGATAGCGGCCTATGTCATAGCGGTCGTTTTTATGTAAGGTCAGGGCCGATTCCTTCATATCGTAGGTGGCCAGCCCGTTGCCGGTGCCCAGCCACAGCGTGTTTTTATGCCGCACTATGGAATGTATCCGGTAAATTTTTTCCCCGTTCAGCTTTTCGGTGTAGGGAAAGACCTCGAATGTCTTCTTGCTTTTATTGAAGCGTATCAACCGGTCGTAATCATATCCCGTATACAGGTAATCTCCTGCAGCATCCGGCATAAGGCACAGCGGCTTTATGTCGGCATGGCTGATGGTACCTTTCCGCAGATCTTCTGTATACCGGCCGCTGTAGGGGGTCCATTCCCGGTTTTTCTTCTGGAAATGCCATAACCCGGCGTAGGAGCAGACATACAGATCTCCCGATTTTTCTTCCAGCATTTCCCTCGTGCTGACCCTTCCGGGAAAATTATGTAATGACCGCGTAAATAAGCTTTGTCTCTCGGTTACTCTTATTAAGCCTTTGTTCGTAGCGATCCAGGCAACCTCGTGGTCATCTACGAACAGGGCATTGCAAACCTTCCCCTCAAAGATAAAGGGATACTTTTTAGAGATCTCTGTTGCCCTGCCATTGGTCATGTCAATGAGAAAAAAGCTATAGTTGTTCCCGAAAACATACAGGTTGTTGTTTTTAACAGTGAACACGGTATGGTTATTTAACCGGTACTGATCTTTTGCCGCAAAAACGGGCGATTCCTGCTTCAGGGTTACCGCGTTGAGCAGTGTCAGGCCCTTGTACGGGTTATTAACCAGTATCCTGTTATGGTACATATCCGCTACCGGAGATATATCTTTGAGCTCAGGAACGGGCCTGAGCTTTCTTTGTGCCAGGTTGTAGCTATATACCTTTGAGCCGATAGCCAGCATATTGTCTTTATCCGTACATAATATTTTGCTGATCTTTTCATACTTATCCTCTAACTGAAACAGGGGCTCCGGTTCATTGCTTCTGTTGATACGGACAACAGTACTGTTACTCATCAGCGCATAAACCTCTTTCTTTTCATAAGGGGAAGCGTACAGGGCAGCTACGGCATTACCGCGGTAAAATGCGTCATGCGAAAGGGCAGGGTGCAGCAGGGTGGGTTGCATGGTTTGAAGATTGATAGCATAAAGCCCCTTGGTTGTTCCTGCAAGGATCTCATTCCGGCTTTCATTATATGCCAGTGCGGTTATAGCCAATGTGGAAAGAGGCCCCTTGCTTTTGGTAAAGGTATAGCCGTCAAAAATATTAAGCCCCTTATTGGTCCCGACCCATATCAGGCCTTTCTTATCTTTAACAACAGCCTGCACCGTATTACTTATCAACCCATCACGCGTGTCGTATAGAACGGCTTTAGCATATACCCTGGTATGCAGCAACATAGCCAGAAGTACCAGTCCATATACAATAGACCTTATGCTATTTGCCGTCCCTATAAATTTTTCCCCTTTCATTTGTGCCCAATATATTACAGACAGTTGTTTATTGCCCGATAGTATTTGCTAAATTAGGCATTAACGCGTTTATAAGTGATGGGTGAGAGACGGTATTGATCACTCATCACTTATCTTCCATCACTTATTTTACTTCGCAATAATTATTTTCTCAACAACAGAACGGCCTTCTGACTTATGCTCCACATAATAGATACCATTGGCAAGAGAACCGGTAGGTATGATGACACGGCGCTGCTGCGATGATGTGTGAAAAACAGTTTGTCCCAACAGGTTAAGCAATCTTATTTCTGCTTCCTTGTTCCGGTCGCCTTCGGTTACAACATTGATCTGGTCTTTAGCGGGATTGGGGTATATGAAAATCAGGTACTCCCGCTTATCCGGACTGGCCACATCAAGCTCTACTGAATTTTGCACTATAAAATGTTGGGTAAAGCCATTCCCGAAATTGCCGTCTAAATAAGAGGAGCCCAGGTCCGCTTTCGGTACGGCAATTTTCCTGTTATTAGACCTGTCAAAGATATGCAGGTAACCCCTGTCGTAGTAAGTGAAGTAGCTTAACCCCAGGCCCATCTCTGCGCTGACTTCCAGCTTATAGCAGCCGTCTTCAAGGTGCACTTCATCCTGGTAAAGTCTTGCCGTCTCCGTACCTTTTCTTTCGAATAAGATATTATCGTTCATATCTTTAATAGCCCAGCTGACATTATTTACGGATCGCTGAATATTACCCGACATTTTAAAGTCTATCCTGAAGTTGCCCCCATCCCATCTTGGTGCGGGACTGAAGTCCGATTTCAACTCGTTGTTATGACCCTCTTCATCACTGACCTCGTTTACACTTATGATCTTTGCCAGGAAAGTGCTTTTTTCTGATGCCTCGTTTAACGGGTTAATGGATGGTAAAGTTATTTCAGCTTCCTTTAAGGACGCTAAATTCCCGGTCCAGGTATAATTGGCCGGCGTTTTCCCCTCTATGCCATATTCAAATTTTATGGATGTTACAGCAGCGCTGCCATAATTTTTTACTTTTACTACCGGTTGTCCGCAGACAGGGTTATAGCGATAATAAGTTTCGTCATTGTTCGGGCTGATTATTTCTTCGAGGCCTGCGTCCAGAGTATGGTTAAATGCACCGTAGAAGATCATGGCCGCTGCAACTTTATACAGGGCAGAGCTGTCTGCGGACGAATAATTCTGGAAATCAAGATCGGCTGTGAATGTGCTGCCGGGGTTGACGGATGCCGGGACGTTATGGATGTTTTCCCTGACCAGGTCGCCGGGGCACCAGTTGCCCCTATTGTGCACCCAGGTTCCGGATTGAGGGTACAGGAAATTGGAACCGCAATCATCTCTCCATATATCTTTTTGTTCGATCATGTTATCGTTCACTTTAAACTGGTACCATTTCCTGCAGAACTCTGCGCAGTTCTCTGTCTTGTCCCCGCCGTGGCCGGTGATCAGTACCCTCATTGCAGCAGACTGTGCGTTTGCAGGCATGGTCAGTGTCTTCGCTGTTATCCTGGTGTCGATAGATCCGGACGGATGGCCGAAAGGATAACTACCCTGCCATAAATTCCGGATACCTGTTACATTGCGGGCCGGGGTGCCTTCTATAAAGTGGAAGCGCAGGCTGCCGGTAAATCCGCCCGAATAGCCGGAATAATGAATACGCATCGTTACCTGGTTTTTCAGCAGCGGGTAAAAGTCGGTCACATCAAATAGATAGGCATGCTGCCAGCGGGCTGGTGTCCGTGGAAAGTTGGAATTGGCATACGGCGTGATCAGCCGGCCCAGCTCTATAGTGTCTCCTCCGGGTACACAGGCTATCAGGTGTATATCATAATCCCAGTCGGCGCACCATCCTGTTTGTCCCGGACCTTCACCGGGGGTGTTCGGGTTATATCCCGGGCAGGCATATTTACCCAGGGTGAACTCCATAATGACCTTCCGGTAGGTTAAGCTGCCGTCGGGAAAGGTAACGGTAGTATCGTAATTGTCATACCAGGACAGCTCAGTGCGCTGGTGAGCCTGTATAACAGTTGTGTCTCCGGGGCCGGAGAAAGCAACCAGGTTATGAAAAGCAAGGATCAGGACAGAGAAGTAAATTTTTTTTAACATTTTTATGAAGTATATGCTTTATATATAAAAGCGAAATTCCGGCAAAAAAAGTAAAGTTAACCCCACATAAGTGTGTAGGGTTAAGTCAGAATATCCGAATGTTTAACCTGTCTTTTTTAACTTGTATACCGGTAGTGCCAATGCGATTATTCGGGCTTCACCTGTTTGCTTTAACGAGGAAAAGGACGAAAAAGCATTCCTGCATTATGAGAATCTGTACATCTGCCCCCGGTGAATGAGCGCCCCCGTTTTTTTAGATCTGCTACGCACCGGACTCACCCTCAGGGATCGTTTACCTGTGAGATAGTAAACATGTGACGGGGTAAACACCTCACAGGGTAGAAATATGCGATCCTTATTTTTCACTGCCTGTTTCCGCCGCCGGATGGAGCTAAGAGGGAGGCCGGAACAACGCTGCACAAAATTATCCGGCAGGAAGTATGGATATTACCCGGCTTACAGGTACGATGGATGCAATAATTTTCAGTTTTTCCGGATTGAAACAGACCTACATATTCATGTTGGATAGAGCGTATTGGCTTTAAAAAATAATGTACTGATAGAAAGCATCAATATGCCGAAAGCAATAAACTTAGATGCGGGTTAATCTTGTCCTGTTGTTGGCGTTGTCATCAACAACGAGCCTGAATTGAATTTCCCTAATTCATTTTGTCGTCTTTGGAACGGGCAATATGCCCGCATTAGCAACACGTTTTTAGTTTTCGCTTGAACCAGCAGGGGAGTGGATACGGGAGGCACACCCCGCACCAGCAGAGGCAACACCAGAAGTCAGAGACTTCAAGATTTTACTCACAAGTCTGCTTCGCAAGACTCCTATCTTTGCCCATCAGGATTAAAGGCAGCAGCTTCACGCAAGACTA
>JBEBVI010000227.1:0-6760 GCA_040392805.1 Taibaiella helva | reverse complement strand
GTACTTACTTCGACACAGCTCAGTACAAGTGAGGAATTTATTTTGACTATTTTACGAAGAACCCGGGCCACCTTTAAAATAAAATGAAAAGCATCTGCAATAAATAAACCGCAGCGTGATAGTCGTGTTCTCATACGACCCCACCGGGCAGCGTGCCGGTACCGGCGAATGAATATAGCAAATCCCGGCGGAAACAATAAAATAACGTATCCGCCGGGGCCCTCCTGATCATTTAAGGCTTATCCGGCCTGATCAGCTTTTCTGTCTTTATCAGATCGCCCTGCTTATTGGTTATCCGTATAAGATATATGCCTGCTGCAAGGTCTTTTACAGAAACAGCAGTTGCATCTTCCACAGTCCTGATCGTCTTCCCCTCTATGCCTGAGATTAAAATATGTACAGGCACAGGCGCCAGGACATAAAAAACATCGGCGGCCGGGTTGGGATATATCTTTATTTGTTGTGCTGTTTCTGTAACCGGCTGGTTAATATTGACATTATTGACAGTATAAACTTCCGAAGTATCCACACATCCGCTGTCGTTGGCCACAACCACGGTATAATCACCGTTTTGTATAACCGTATAAGTGGGATTGACAGCGCCCGGGATGGGCATCCCGTTTAATAGCCACTGGTAAGTCGTATAAGGTTGGGTTGTGCTGAGCACAAAGCCGTCCACATTAATCACGGGATCCAGCTCCGCTATCGTTAAATGCAGTGTGATGGTGCTGTCACAGCCTTCTTTGTTAGGGATTTTCTGCACATAAGTGCCACTCTCTGCATAAGTTTCCCCGTTAAGTGTATAGAAGCTACAGGCTGTTATGGAAAGGATCGATGAGGACGTATCGGAACAGGACATTTTATGTATGAACGGGTTTGGCCCGCCAATGGCTACAAGCTCATGCCTGTTCGGCCCCGGATCAAAGTCGGATGTATCACCGAAACTTCCGGTAGTATATACATTCCCCGAACGATCTACCGCTACGGACTGGCCAAAGTTAAAATTTACGCCGCCTAATTGTTTCGCCCACCTGTAATTGCCCGCCGTATCCAGCTTGGAGATAAATATATCAATGCCGCCACCCGTCACAGACAGATTAGCCGTAGCGCTTCCCGGGTCGAAATCTACCGTGCTGAGAAAATATCCTGCCGTATAAGGATTACCCGCAGCATCCAGGGCAATGCTGGTGCCGGAACCATAAAAGGTAGGTGTTCCCCTCATTTGTTTTGCCCAGGAAAGGTCGCCTGCAGTATTTAATTTACACACGAAAATATCCTGGTCTCCTGCCGCAGTAAGATTATAAGTGCCGGAACCGGGATTAAAATCTACCGTTTGGTCGAAGCTACCCGTTATATAAGCATTTCCGGACGGGTCCACTGCTATGGAATTGGAATATACGTTTACCGATGCGGCGCCGCCGATTTGTTTTGCCCAAACGTATTCTCCCGATGAATTCAGCTTGGAAACAAAAACGTCATAATAGCTCCCGCTTGTATTTGTAGCCGTGAGATTGGCAGCTCCCGTGCCGGGATCAAAATCCACCGTACTACCGAACCCGCCGGTAGTATAAACATTATTCGAAGCGTCAAGAGCTATATCATAAGCAAAAGCGCTGGCGCCGGGACCTCCTACTTGCTTCACCCAGACAAAGTTTCCTGAAGCATCCAGCTTGCATACAAAAATATCCTGGCTGCCAATTGCGGTAACGGTCTGGCTGCCGCTTCCCTGTCCGAAATTTACGGTACCGCTAAAAAAACCGGTCACATAAATATGGCCGGAGTCGTCCGTTACCAATTGTTGACTGAAGTCCAGATCCGGGCCTGAGATGTGCTTTACCCACATAAACTCCCCGGCAGGGTTCAGCTTACATACATAAGCATCATAGCTTCCGGCTGCCGTAAGGCTGGCAGAGCCTGCCCCCGGGTCAAAATCAGTTGTCGCGTTAAAAATACCCGTTGTAATAATATTGCCGTCGGCATCCCGGTCAACAGAGGTACAACTGGTAGATCCGTTGCCCTTGAATTGCTTTGCCCAGACGTAGTTACCGGCCGCATCCAGTTTGGATATAAACACATCGCTTTCCCACCAGTTAGGACTTCCGGAGGTCAGATCAACTACTCCCGTCCCCGGATCAAAGTCCAATGTACCGGCAAAGTTACCGGCTGTATACACATTCCCGGAATCGTCCGCTATAATGGAATTACCCTGGCCACTGATATTACTGCTTGCCCTGCCTCTTATTTGCTTTGCCCATTCCAGGCTTACATTCTGGGCGTTAAGCTGCACTGTATTTCCCAGCAGAAACAGGCTTAGCATACACAATCTGAATTTTAAAATTTGGCTGTTCATATTTTTTATGATTTAGTATTGATAAATAAAACAGAATGACAGGAGTCTACCATATTGTATGATCATTTATATCGCTTTATAGTCCTATTCTTTTGATTGCGGCATAATACCGTCTAAGGTTTATATGTTGTTCTCCGGGTTTAATAAAATCAAGATGGCATTATTTTTTTACCAGCTTTTCTATCTTGATGAAACGGCCGTTCTGATCCGTTACCCGTACCAGGTACATTCCGGCCGTAAGATCTTCCAGGGAGATGGAATAGGCGTTCCGTACGCTTTTCATTACCCGGCCATCAGGTGCAATGACCACAGCATCCACAGGAACAGGAGATGAAATATAGATCCGGTCCTGTGCCGGGTTAGGATACAGGCTTACCTGCCCGGCCTCGGGCATACGATTAATGGCTACATTATTTACGTCGTATGCAGCCGAAGTATCCATGCAGTCGTCTTCACTACTTACGGCCACCCTGTAGCTTCCGTTCTCCGTAACGGTATAAGTGCTGCCTGTTGCGCCGGGTATGGCCGTTTCGTTCCGCATCCACTGGTAAGTAGCATAAGGAACCATAGTGCTCAGCACAAAACCGCTGGTCGTAATTACCGGGTTCAACTCAAAAACCGTTATATCTTTTGTGATGTCTGTGCTGCTGTCACAGTTATTTACCGCCCTTACGGAAACCGTACCCTTATCTGTCACAATAACATTTACAGCATCTTCATTATCGGGCCCGACAATGCTCCAGCCTGCCGGAACGGTCCATATATAATGATCCGCATTATTAACCGGCGGAACAGAAAAAGTATGCAGGGTTCCGGGACAGGCGGAATCCGGCCCCATGATAGACCGGGGAACAGAAACCCCGGTGCAGGTGGTCAGGCAGCGGACGCTCATCGCATAGCTCCGGTAAGCATCGTCGGCGCTGTTGACAAAAGTGCTGCCTATGGTAACATCTTTGGCATAAACCGTATTTGGTGTGCTGGTCCAGTAATTTCCATAACTGCCTGCATTAATAATATTCCCGAAAATACCTTCCCGGCTTCCGGCCGCAGTGAGCATAAGATGGGAGGAAAATGCGGAAGCCATGTCCGTAATATTTTCCAGCATAATCACATTTGCAAACTCCTGCTGGGTGGGCAAACGCCAGCGCGCGCCTAAAGCCGAACAAGGATCCGTCCCGTTGGTATCTGAGGGAGCCGCATTGCTCCAGGTATCGGATCCGCTGCCCGCTCCCCACCAGTCGTTAGGATTATTGCCCGTCAGGAAATAGGCAGAGCCGTTAGGTATGCCTGCGGGATTCCGGGGAGTGATCGTGGTTACCGGGCTGGTAGCGCTGTTACGCAACTGGTGGCCATCATCCCATCTGCCCCACTGAAACAGGTCGCCATAAGCGGAAGCATCTGTTGCCGAAGTGGCCCTGCGGGTAGCACCCAGATTCTGTTGCAGCCATATATGGCCATCTGCTGCCCGCACAGTAGTATAAGTTACCTGGTTGCCCCTATATACAAAACGAACACTACCGGTGTCTCCTGTCACCAGGCCCGGATCGTTCTGGGCATGGGCAAAAAAACAAAGGAGCGAAAGCATGGACAATGTAGTAAACGATTTCTTCATAACGCCATTTTTTATTTGTGTTAATAATGATTTCTTCTTTTAAATAATCTCTCACAACGGCTGCTTAACGTTAACAGGCTCGGGAACCAGCTGGTTCGGACTGTTATACCGTTCAGAAGAGGATGATGAGAGGCTGAGACCCTTCCGCAGATATGTACTAAGCTCCATGGAAGTACCGGGGTGATAATGGCGTGTATCATATAAATACTGAACTAACATAACCTGCCCTTTTGCTGTATCCGCTTGAGCCTTTCCTCCTGAAAGTAAGCGTACGATCTAATTGCCGGTAGCAACCGGGATAACATTTCCGTTTAGCGCCATACCCTGTTATATACATAGGAAACTGCGGTATCCGGCTTTAAGCCGCAGAAATTGATCATACTACCCGGATCCGGGTCATTTATAGCATTAATGGTAACATGATTACAATTACCTGTGGCAAAACAGCATATCCAGCCTATGTATAGAACAGGCAGTTCTGTAAATTATAATCCGCAGTCCGCTTTTCCCGCTACAAGCTATATGCCGCTACCGGACCAGCTGCAGGGCTTCCGGCCGGTGGCATCATTCAGGGCACCGATGACAGGATCCAGGCTTTCCACCCGGATCTGAGCAGGGGAAATAAAAGTGTGGGAGCATAGAAGAAAGATGTTGAATTGTTTTTCATAATCGTGCTTTTTAAGTAACGTTATGTTAAGTCTATTTCGGCTACAAGGTCACCAGGGCACTAAGGTTAAAATGCTGATGATATTCATCTTTGCGGCTTTTGAGCCTAGTGGCAATATCCGTTTTATACTTAACACAACAGGGATTTGCCATATGGTATAAATAATTTCTGCCGGGGTACTGATCTTACCATCACAAATGTATTATAGTTCCTATTCCGCGACCAGAGTGGTTTTACCTAAACCTAAAAAATTAGGTAGAACTACTCAATACTACCCGGCCCCTGCCGCTCTGCCATATTAACATAAATGCATTCTGTATTTTTATAACGTTGACAGGTTTGTATAATGACATGCCTATTACGATATACCGTTTCCTATTGATCTGCATTTTACAGCATATTTTTACTGGTATTTTTTAACAGTTTAAATGTGCCGGATTAAAATCTTCAACCTGCATATTGATTACTATATCCAATAGTATTATCAGGAGGATAATAGGTGCCGGCCACTCCTGCGCCAATACCGGCGGCCCTAAGGCATTAAGCCTGTGGCGTACTGCCCTGCCCGTTATTTTATACACTGCCTCGTAAACAAAATACATGCACAAGTGTTATAGGCTTTCTGAAAAATACAAGATCATTTAATTCAAATTTTAATAAAAAGGAGGTTTATTATGTCTCTAATTAAAAGAAGGGAAAATGATTTTCCCTCATTTTCATCATTGTTCAACGATTTTTTTGACCAGACACTTCTCAATTGGGGAAACAGTAATTTTTCATCCACACACACCAGCATTCCTTCGGTGAACCTGAAGGAAACGAAGGATAATTTTGAAGTAGAAGTTGCCGCTCCCGGGTTGGAAAAGAAAGATTTTCAAATCACACTTGACGGTAACTATTTAACCATATCTTCTTCCAAAGAAGAAAAGCAGGAGCATACGGAACCGGATTATAAGCGTAAAGAATTCAGCTACCAGTCCTTCCGGAGAACCATAAAGTTGCCTGAAGATGTGATAGATGATGAACGTATTGCGGCAACCTATGAAAACGGCTTATTGCAGCTGACCATACCTAAAAAAGGAGAAACCAAAGGAAAGACTTCCAGGTTAATCGAGATCAGGTAACAGCTTCAGTCGTGTAAACCGGGAAGATCGGAGGCTGCCTGAAAAGTCCGGAAAGAGCACTCAGATAATGCTGACATAAGTATGCACACAGGTTGCTTAATGCGTAAAACCGTTGACCCTGCCGGCACTAAGTTGTAGCTCAACAAGGGGATTTCTTTTTCGTGATCTGAATCGGCTATCAGGCAAAAATAACTCCGTCATTCCGGTTTACATGTATTCATTCCCCATTGACACAGGAACCATCCTCAATGAATACGGCACAGGATAACATCCCCATTCATTTCCCCAGGCCCGGTGCCTCTTATCCCATACGCGGTTACCACCCGACTATAGCCATAACTGCCAGAGTATAATAGTCAAAATAACTTCCTCACTTGTACTGAGCTGTGTCGAAGTATACTGTACACCGCATTCACCCCATGAGATATTTATTATCTAAGGAATCGTGTCAAAATAACTGCCCGGTTTAAAAATCCGGATTCGAAATATATTTCTTGGCGTCATGTCGATCGCAGCGTTACCGGAATGGAGACATCTCCTCATTTACTGTGGGAGAAGCGTTCCTATACTTGGAGATACCTCCACTACACAAAAGAGATTCCCCTCTGTTTCGTGTCTTTCGTTCCGGTCGACATGACGGCAATTACTTCGACGCAGCTCAGTACAGGCCGGGAAGTTATTTCGTCGGCATTACTAACGGGTAAAAAAGCGGTATAAAACACTCCATCCCTCCTCCGGAGCGCCTGTCCCGCCAAGCGGGAGGCTGCACACTCATAATCATAAATCTATGTATCTCTCTGGTTTCATTGTGATATTCAAATGTATCGCTTGTGCAGTATATATTGACAATAAATCGTCTGTGCAATACCTTATTATCAGATTATGAACAGGGATCCGTTTCAATTCACCTCTCACCTTAAAAGCCAGATCTGCCGGCATAAATCATTTTTATCAGCACTGCCTGCATTCCACTTTGGGACTTCTCCGGAAGACATGGTACGCTTTTA
>JBEBVI010000226.1:0-6808 GCA_040392805.1 Taibaiella helva | reverse complement strand
CGAATACCAGATTTTGAGTCTAGCGCGTCTACCAATTCCGCCATCTGGGCCTCAATTCTGTTGAACGGGACGCAAAGTTAATTTATCTTTTCAATTTACCAAGAAGAATTTCGGGTACCAAAAATAAAACTGCAGATGGGTACTAAAATCAATGCTTTACCTTTGTTACCGATAAAACCTCATTAAGTGACAAAAATTGGACTTATTCGTGAAGAAAAAGTACCCGCTGATAACCGGGTAGCCCTTACACCTCAGCAATGTAGAGATATTCAAATCTCGTATCCCGATATTGAAATTGTTGTCGAGCCTTCGGAAAACCGGTGTTATCCCGATAAGGAATATATTGATGCAGGTATCCCGTTGCAGGCTGACCTTTCCGATTGCACGATTCTTTTAGGCATAAAAGAGGTGCCGGTAGACAAGCTGATCCCCGGGAAAACGTACTTCTTTTTTTCGCATACAAAGAAGAAGCAGCCCCACAATAGGAAGCTGATGCAGGCTCTGATGCAAAAGAAGATCCGGATGATCGACTATGAAACCTTAACTTATGATGACGGCGCACGTATATTGGGGTTTGGAAGATTTGCCGGAATTGTCGGGGCACACAACGGGCTGATGACTTATGGTAAAAAGACAAAGAATTTTTCTTTAATACCGGCTTATGCTTGCAAGGATATGGAGGAGATGCTACGGCAATACCGTTATGTTAAGCTGCCTCCGGTGAAAATCGCCGTAACAGGGTCGGGTAGAGTCACTGCCGGAATATTGGAAATCATGCACCACTGGGACATAGAAAGCGTGGAGCCGGAAGATTTTCTGATTAAGGAATACGATTATCCCGTATACACACTATTGAAAGGCGCTGCTCTATATACGAACAAATATACACATAGCTATTCACGGAACGATTTTCATCAGAATCCCCGGCAATACGAATGTAAATTTTTGCCTTATACCCAGGCTGCCGATGTATTGATGAACGGAATTTACTGGGATGAGCATATTCCGCGCCTGTTCGGGAAAGAGCATGTTCGGGATCCGCGGTTCCGTATGAATGTGATTGCCGATATTACCTGTGATGAAAACGGCTCGGTACCTGTAAACATGGGTGCTACCACTATCGTTGATCCGGTTTACGGAGTGGATAAAGCTACTTTGACAAAAGTGGCTCCCTTCCAGAATACAGGAGGTACTATTGACCTGATGGCCGTGGATAATTTACCCAATGAGCTTCCGAGGGATGCTTCCCAACATTTTGGAGAGCACATTATTAAGTATATATTTCCCGAGCTGGTGAAGGAAAGCAGCCAGATACTGGAACGGGCAACCATCTGTAATAATGGAGTCCTGGGTGTTCCTTTTGAATATCTCCATGATTATGCTTTTGATACATAAAGCTGTTATAGATGATGAATAATGTATTGCTGAGGATGGCGTTTTATATTGGACGAGTATATGAACAGAGAAACTTTTCAGAAAGATATTGCACCTACATTGCCACATGCATCCGGAATATATAAGTATTACGGAGCAGATAAGAAATTGTTGTACGTCGGTAAAGCGAAAGACCTGCGGAAGCGAATAGCTTCCTATTTTATAAAAGAACATGATAGTCGTAAAACGGCCAGGTTAGTATCGCTGATAAATACCATTGAGTGGACCATCACCAATAACGAGCATGACGCTTTCTTATTGGAGAACTCCCTGATCAAGCATTTTAAGCCTATATTTAATATTAGCCTTAAAGATGACAAGAGCTATCCTTACATAGTGATCAGGAAAGAGCATTTTCCCAGGGTATACCTTACCCGCAGAATGATAAGGGATGGCTCTGAATACATTGGACCGTTTACGAGTGTGGGGGTGGTTAAGGATTTACTGGGCATTATCAGGGAAACGATACCGTTACGTACCTGCGGGCTGCAACTAACCCCGGCAAATATCAGGAAACATAAATTCAAGGTTTGCCTGGAATATCACCTGGGTAACTGTAACGGTCCCTGCGAAGGATTACAGTCGGAAGAAGATTATAAGGCCAATATTGATTATATACGTCACCTGCTTAAAGGAAATCTCACGCCAGTGCTGAATGCGCTAAAGGAAGCAATGAATGAGCATGTCGCACGGCTGGATTTTGAAAAGGCGCAACAAGTTAAGGTTAAGATACAGGCCTTACAACGATACCAGAGTAAGTCTGCAGTAATTACCAATCACCTGATCAATGTAGATGTTGCCAGCATTATTGCAGATGGTGATGATGCCTATGTAAATTATATGGTCGTAAGTGAGGGTAAAATCATACACAGTAAAAGTATTAAAATTGAAAGAAAGCTCGAAGAAGAGCCTACAGAGATACTGGCTTATGCACTTGCGTTTCTCAGACCGAAATTTCAGTCAGCCTCTAAAGAAATAGTAGTTCCTTTCGAGGTAGAGAAGGAAGAATTAAACCTCCAGCTTACCATACCTTTATCCGGCGACCGGAAGAAGCTGCTGGATCTCAGCTTTAAAAATGCAGAATATTTTAAAGCGGAACAGCTGCAAAAGGCACAGTTGCTCTTAAATAAAAATACCGAACGTGACTGGGAGGAAATATTAGAACAGCTGCAGGATGATCTTCAGCTACCGGAACTTCCGGTGCATATTGAATGCTTTGATAATTCCAACTTCCAGGGCAGTTTCCCGGTGGCGGCAATGGTATGCTTTAAAAATGCACAACCTTCCAAGAAAGATTATCGCCATTTTCATATTAAAACCGTGGAGGGTATTAATGATTTTGCGTCGATGGCTGAAATCGTCAAAAGGCGTTACAAAAGATTGATGAATGACCGTGCCGACCTGCCACAGCTTGTTATTATTGATGGAGGAAAAGGACAGCTAAGCTCTGCCATGCAAAGTATAGAAGAATTAGGTCTTACGGGCAGAATGACTTTGATAGGACTGGCAAAAAGAGAAGAGCATATTTTTTATCCGGGTGATAAAGATCCGTTGCAGTTGCCTTATAATAGTAAGAGCCTGTTATTAATACGGCGAATAAGAGATGAAGTCCATCGTTTTGGTATTACTTTTCACCGGCAAACGCGGAGTAAAGGAACTATTAAGAATGAGCTGGAAATGATACCCGGTATAGGAACACACACAGCTCAGACACTGTTACAAACCTACCGCTCGGTAGCAAGGGTAAAAGAAATGACCTTAAGGGAGCTGACCATGACTATAGGCCAGTCAAAGGCACGTATGGTGTATAAATATTTCCATCCGGAAGATGAGGTATAAAAAAGTGCGTCCCCTAAGACTAAGGGACGCTTAATTAAACCAATAAACCGCACTATGAAAAGATAATCATAGTGTATCAAATATTATGCCGATAATACTTTTCAATTTGAATTCACATAAATTATATTTATTATAATTCATAGAATGTTGTATTTTTGGTGTATTTAGTTGATTATTTTCATTTGTGTATTTAGTATACAATTATAGCTGACAAATGAGCGATGGTAACATAAATAAATATCGCTGTCAAGGTCAGCTTAAAATACAACCTACAAGGCCATCGTCTTTAGGCAATACAAGCGGATTTTTACCTATTTTCTTTGCTACAATAATAGTTTTAGTATAAAAGCAAATCCGAAGTAAACAATGAAGTACATTGGTAATACTATTCTCAAGAAATCTGTCATATTGAACTTTTTCTTTCAAAATCTCATCCTTTGTATTCTTACGGCATTTAAAATAGCCAATAATGCAACTCCAACATCAGCAAAAACAGCCTCCCACATGGTGGCTAAACCGCCTGCACCCAGTAGTAAAACAACGCCTTTTACTACAAATGCCAACGTAATATTTTGCCAAACTATTTTCTTGGTCTGTTTGCCGATGTTGATTGCGATAGGTATTTTGCTGGGTTTGTCATCTTGTATGACTACATCGGCAGTTTCAATAGTGGCATCGCTTCCTAAACCACCCATTGCAATACCTACATCGCTTAATGCTACAACGGGTGCATCGTTTACACCATCTCCAACAAAAGCAACCGTCTCGTTTTTAGCTTTGATTTCTTTTACTTTGTTTACTTTGTCTTCTGGTAATAAATCTCCAAAAGCATTATTAATACCCAGTTTCTCCGCAACGAATTTTACAACTGTACTTTTATCGCCACTTAGCATTGTTGCTTTCACATTTAGTGATTTTAACTTGTCAATTGCAATTTGGGCGTCTTCTTTTATGCTGTCGGCAATGGTAATGTAGCCTACAAATCTATTATCGTAAGCTACTGCAATTACTGTGTAAACAATACTATCCGGGTCAATATCATAAGTGATGGAAAATTTATTCATTAGCTTAAAACTTCCTACCAATAACTGTTTTCCATTTATATTGGCTTTCAATCCGTGGCCTGCAATTTCTTCGGTGTTTTCTAAATGAATTTCATTATCCGGTTTTCCCACATATTCATGAATAGCAGTGGCTACGGGGTGTGTACTGTGGCTTTCCAATACATTGACCATTTGCAGCATTTCGTCTTTGTCGTATTCCGAACTAAAAATAACTTCCTGCACTTTGAAAACGCCCTCTGTCATTGTACCTGTCTTATCCATCACTACATTTTGAATATTGGCAAGGGCATCTAAGAAGTTACTTCCTTTAAACAATATTCCGTTTCTGCTTGCTGCCCC
Source organism: Taibaiella helva (assembly GCA_040392805.1). Taxonomy (GTDB): domain Bacteria; phylum Bacteroidota; class Bacteroidia; order Chitinophagales; family Chitinophagaceae; genus Taibaiella; species Taibaiella helvus_B. Next base: position 2,132 of record JBEBVI010000226.1, on the reverse strand, counting down.
AATACCTCCGAAATATCCCAGAGGAATACTTATAACCAAGGCACAAGGACAAGATATAACGAGGAAAATCAAAGCACGATAAAGCCATTCGCTAAATTGATATTCGGCTACAAAGAAGTAGGGAAGTAAACAAATGGCAATTGCCAACAGCACGACAATGGGTGTATATATTTTGGCGAACTTGCGGATAAACAACTCCGTTGGCGCTTTTTGTGAAGTAGCATTTTGCACCAATTCTAAAATTTTGCTTAGTTTGCTATCGCTGTATGCTGTAGTAACTTTTACCTGTGATACGGTGTTGAGGTTTATCATTCCTGCTAAAACAGTCTCACCCTTGCTTTTTGTGTCGGGCTTGCTTTCACCTGTTAAAGCTGCGGTATTGAATGATGATGTTTCGGATAATAATGTTCCGTCCAGCCCCAATTTTTCACCCGGCTTTAATTGAATAATATCGCCAATATTTACGCTTTCTGCCTTTACGGTTTGTGGTTCCTTGTTTCTTAAAACCGTTACTTCATCGGGTCTTTGGTCAAGCAAGGATTTGATATTCGTCTTAGCTCTTGAAACGGCTAATGTCTGAAACACTTCGCCAATGGCATAGAACAACATTACGGCAACGCCCTCGGGGTATTCTCCAATAGCAAATGCCCCGATAGTGGCAATTCCCATTAGGAAAAACTCTGAAAAAATCTCGCCTTTACTAATACTTTGTATCGCATCTTTGAGTACAGGAACACCCACAGGAATATAGGCAAGCACATACCAAATAATCCTTTTCCAACCAGTAAACCACGTTTGTGGGAACCAATTGTCGAGGGCAATACCCGTAAGTAGCAATATAAGGGAAATAACGGCAGGCAGAAACATCTTCAATAAGCTATTGTTACCGCTTGAGTGGTCGTGTCCGTCATCATCGTTGTGGTCGTGATTGTGTTTTTGGGAACTGCAACAGGCATCTTCCTGTACCAAATCTTTTGCTCCGGCTTTTGCGTAAATTTTTTGTTCTTCTGTGCAGCAAAGCTGGTTGCCTTGTGCATCGTATTTATGTTGATGTGCCATTGTATTTATATTTACCTTCAAAATTACCGTCAACATCAGTGCAGTACTATTGCAAAGTTTAGCTTAAACAATTTTCACAAATACCTTTGGCAAAAAAACGAACTTCATCTATCCTAACATTGAGGTTTGAGCTTTCCGGTATTTTAAAATCTTCTTTACAGGTAGTTTGCTTACATATCTTACAGTAAAAATGCAGGTGTTGGTGTTTATAGGTTTGTTCTTCGCAATCATCAGCACAAAGTATATAACGGGTAGTGTTGTTTTCCTGAATGCTGTGTACAATACATTTTTCCTCAAAGGTTTTTAACGTACGGTAAATGGTCGTTCTGTCGGCATGGACAAAGCCTTGTTCTATCTCGGACAATGACAATGCGGTATTTTGTCTGCTTAAGAAATCGTACACTAATATGCGCATACTTGTGGGGGTGGTTTTCTTATTCAGAAGTCTGGCTTCTGTATTGTTATCTTTGTTCATTGTAATTATAGTTTTAATAAAAACGTATTTCATTAAAAACAAATGACTTTAATACAGGAAGCCATTTTATATGTATTTACTTTTTGCAGCATCCATCTAATTGTTGGTAGGCTTCCGGTATTGCTTTCACATCGTCTGCATCATAACCCAATCCGGAAATAAAAGTTTTGATGTTCTGAAGGTTTGTCTTTTTTGTACTATAATAAACGGTGAGCGTTTTTGCTTCTTCGTTCAGTTCATATCGTTTCAGCCCTTTGATATTATATAATTCCTGCTCAAATTTTTGTCCGCAGGTTTCACACATCTTACAATGGTCGCAGTTGATACTGATTTTGATTTCCGCCTTTTCTGTTTTTTTCTGTTTTTGTGCAAACAGCGTGGCAGATGTACATAACAATGTGATTGCTAACAATGTGATTTTCATTTTCTTTTGAATTTTAAATTATTAATAAAATTAACTAAATACATTTAATTTTTAATGTTCGTGTCCGCCTGTATTAGTCAATTATTCTTTTCCAGCGCGTTGAATATATCGGTAATGCTTATGCCCATTGCCTTTAAGCGGTCAGGGCTTACGGCTACCTCATATTGTTTCCGT
>JBEBVI010000225.1:0-6827 GCA_040392805.1 Taibaiella helva | reverse complement strand
CAGTCCGGCTCTGCTAACGGCTATTGGACGAAGTGATCTGTTTTTAATAAAATATGATGCTAATGGTAATTATCTTTGGGCAAACAATATTGGGGGTGCTTTAGATGTGGCTGGAACGGATGTGCTTGTAGATAAAACAGGCAATTTATTTCTTGCAGGAGAATTTAATGGGTTTGGCTCTGCTGTAGATTTTGACCCGGGGCCTGGATTGGCAATGCTTACATCTTCGGAAGCGGATATGTTTTTAGCCCAGTATGATAATTGCGGTAATTATATATGGGCTGGCCGTATTGGTGGGAATAGGCAAGACGGAAGGGCATCTTTAGCGCTGGACCAGGCTGGCAATATTTATATTGCCGGCCAGTTTAATGATACAGCAGATGTCAATCCCTATTCAGACACATTCAATCTTATTTATTCAGGTTCAGGAGTCCGGGGTGGTATGTTTTTATTAAAACTAGCTTCAGATAGTTCTTATTTCTCTAATCTTATCATAACAATATGTGGTGACAGCTATACCTTGAACGACAGCGTATATTTTTCCAGCGGCACATACACTCAAGTGGTACCCAATGCCGCGGGTTGTGACAGCATATTTACTATCGAATTAACTTTGAATAAAATTGAACGACCTGCCATCAACGTTAATGGATTTGTGTTAGGAGTTGCAGGAGCGTATGCTACATATCAATGGATCAAGAACGGCGTAGATATAGCCGGTGCTACTCACGCTACCTATACAATAACAGAAAATGGAGATTATTCAGTAAGGGTAACGGATGATAATGGTTGTGAAAGTACTTCTGATATTTATCCGGTTACTAATCTATCTGTTGAAGATATCAACCGTATAGGAGCACATATCTATATCTATCCTAACCCGGTTCGGGATATCATTTATATCAGCAGTTCCGGACCGATTCATGTACATCTTAGCAGTATAGAAGGGCGTAGCGTATTATACAAGGAGCATGTAAATGCAATTGATGTAAGCAATCTTGCACAAGGTGTTTATTTATTACGGGTAACGGATAGAGAGGGAAAGTTGATTAAAGTAGAGAAAGTGGTAAAGGCAGAATAAGAAATGCCCGTAATATAGAAAAATCAATTAAGAGATAGGCCGGAATTTATAATCTCCGGCCTATCTCTTAATATTATTCCCACTCAATAGTAGCGGGTGGCTTACTGCTTATATCATAAACCACACGGTTAATCCCTCTCACATTATTAATGATATCATTAGAAACCTTAGCCAGGAACTCATAAGGAAGGTGTGCCCAGTCGGCCGTCATGCCATCCACTGAAGTTACGGCACGGAGTGCGACCGTGTATTCGTAAGTACGTTCATCGCCCATGACGCCAACGCTTTGTACAGGTAGTAATATCGCTCCTGCCTGCCATACCCTGTCATATTCTCCCGTATCTCTCAGCAGTTGTGTATATATGGCATCTGCTTCCTGGAGCATTTTTACTTTTCCTGCGGTTACTGCGCCCAGTATACGGATACCTAAGCCCGGTCCGGGGAAGGGATGGCGTTTCAGGAAAATATCATCAAGCTGCAGTTCCCTGCCGGCACGTCTTACCTCATCCTTAAAGAGAAAACGCAACGGTTCTACCAGTTCCATTTTCATGATTTCAGGCAGGCCACCCACATTATGGTGTGATTTGATCGTTACTGAAGGGCCGTTTACAGAAACAGATTCGATCACATCAGGATATATTGTGCCTTGACCTAAAAACCGGACATCTTCGATCAGGTGGGCTTCCTCCTGGAAGATATCAATAAAAAGGCCGCCGATGATCTTACGTTTCTGCTCCGGGTCGCTGACCTCCGCCAGTGCATCATAAAAGCGTTGCTGTGCATTTACTCCCTTTACATTCAGGCCAAGATGCTTATAGCCTTCCAGCACCTGCTCATATTCATTTTTCCGCAGAAGGCCGTTGTCCACAAAGATGCAGTACAGGTTGCTGCCAATGGCTTTATGTATCAATGTGGCAGCAACGGTAGAGTCAACGCCACCACTCAGCGCCATCACTACTTTATCATTACCTACCTGCGCCTGTATAGATGCTATTGCTTCATGTACGAAAGCTGCCGGCGTGAAATCCTGCTTACATTTACATACATCGACAACAAAATTTTTGATGATCTGGCGTCCTTCTGTGCTGTGTGTCACTTCCGGGTGAAACTGTATACCATACGCCGGGCAGGCATAGTGCTCTGCTTTGTATGCCGCTACGGGAATATTGGCTGTAGTAGCCAGCAATACGGTATTTTCCGGTAACTCTTTTATAGAATCGCTATGGCTCATCCATACCTGTGTTTCCTCGGTAACGGTATTAAACAAAGCTTCTTTATCCGTAAAGTGAAGATGTGCCCGGCCATACTCGCGGCTGTTGGATTGGGATACCAGTCCGCCGTTTTGCTGGGCCAGCAGCTGGGCGCCATAGCAAATACCCAATACAGGCACCTGGTTTGCTAACCGGCTGATGTCCGGCTTGGGCGCCGATGGATCATTTACCGAAAAAGGGCTGCCCGAAAGGATGATGCCTTTCACGTCAGGAGTCAGTTCTACCGGCTTGAGGCAGGGAACGATTTCACAATAAACATCCAGTTCACGTACGCTCCGCGCGATCAGCTGAGTATATTGAGAGCCGAAATCAAGAATAAGGATCTTTTCAGTCATGTATTGAAAATGTTGTACTGAATGTTAAGTCAAAAGTAAAAATATACATCTGCTGACCGGTAGGAGCCCGTTTAACAGGAAACAAATACACCCCGACTTAACAATAGAGAAAAAAGTAAACTTACCGTTTATGCTTCAGCCGTAGGGCCTCCGAAGGCGAAAGGAAGGCTGTTGGCCTGCTCCTGGTCTTTTATTACACCGTTAGCTGTTTCATAACGTTTGACATTGTCAATAAGGGCACGCATCAGTTTTTTAGCATGCTGAGGTGTCATTACTACGCGTGATTTTACTTTTGCTTTAGGCAATCCGGGCATTACATTTACAAAATCTATTACAAATTCGGCAAAGGAATGCGTTATGATCGCTAAGTTGGCATAAGTGCCATCCGCCATTTCTTCTGTTAATTCGATATTGATCTGCTGCTGTTCCTGATTCTGGTTTTCCATCTTATAATTGTTTAAATTTTAGGGCTGCAAAGATAGCTCAATATTGCGGAGAAATGAAAAAGCGTTCCGGCAGGCGATTGTGCGTATATGAGACCTTCTATTACTATTCCGTTTTTTCAATCCTGGAGATGTTTCGACTTCCCCATACCGTTATGTCGAGTTATCAATCAGGCGGGCCTGGATCATAAGGAAATGACGTTAAATTTTTTCTGTGTTGATAATCAATTGTTTAAACAATACGTCATTGGTAGTTATCAATCAGGCGGGCCTGGATCATAAGGAAATGACGTTAAATTTTTTCTGTGTTGATAATCAATTGTTTAAACAATACGTCATTGGTAGTTAACTAGAAGGTAAACCTCCATCATTGGGGTGATGACAGGGAAAAAATGGATACTGGTGATCAATGTTTTAGAAAACTTGTCAACGGTAGGAAGGGCGCTACTTACTCCCCTGTCATTGCGAGGAACGAAGCAATCTCTAAGCGCTCGGGACTGCTTTGCTTCGTGCCTTGCAACTCCTTACAGTGACGACCAGTGGGTTGATAATAAGCAGGTTATAATATTTGTCATTAGTAGCGGAATGTAGTGGAGTCGAGACATTTCCCTTGGTTTATTAACATATTTCTGCGGGGCGCAAACTTCTGTTACTTTTCGGTTTTTTTAGCTTGGGAGATGTTTCGACTACGTAAAGCCTCCACTCCGTTTCGTAATCCTTTACTCCACTCAATATGACGGTTTTTGATAAATATTTGACCGGTACGGCTAAATAAGTTATTTTTCCGGTAGCATAACAGTGATGTCTACTTTCATGATCATGTGTCCATTTTTTTGACTAAGCAATAGTACTGATGAAAAATAAGGAAGATATAGTAGCAGACTGGCTGCCGAGGTATACGGGTTTGCCTTTAAAGCAATTCGGAAAGTATATTTTACTATGTAATTTCCATCGCTACCTCAATCTTTTTGCACAAATGCATGCTGCGGATATTGTGGGTGCAGGTAAGCCCATGCCCTGTGCCACTGCCGAAGGAATTACAATGATCAATTTCGGTATGGGGAGCCCGGGTGCGGCTACCGTGATGGATTTGCTGACGGCCGTACAGCCGGAGGCCGTTCTGTTCCTCGGCAAATGTGGCGGTTTGAAAAAAAAGAATAAAGTCGGCGATCTTATATTACCCATTGCGGCTATACGGGGAGAAGGTACGAGCAATGATTATTTTCCGCCCGAAGTGCCTGCATTACCGGCTTTTGCTCTTCAAAAAGCGATCTCCACCACGATACGCGATTATGCCCAGGATTACTGGACGGGCACCTGCTACACTACGAACCGGAGGGTATGGGAGCACGATGAGGAGTTTAAGCTGTACCTGAAGCGCCTGCGCGCTATGGCTATTGATATGGAAACAGCAACAATATTTACAGCAGGTTTTTCTAATAAAATTCCAACAGGCGCTTTGCTTCTGGTTTCAGATCAGCCTATGGTGCCGGAGGGGGTTAAAACATCTGAAAGTGATGAAACGGTAACCCGCAATTTCGCTGAGCTGCATCTGAAAATAGGCATTGACTCTTTAAAGCAATTGATCAACAACGGATTGACAGTGAAGCACTTGCAATTTTAAATATCCAGGGTTTCTCGCAACGTCGCAAAGGAAGCGCGAAGGCGCAACGTAAGGATCCACTGATTTCACTCCCTTAATTCTTATATATATAAATCGTCCGGCATATCATCAGTCAATCCCGCCTCTTTGGCCTTGGCAAACAGCGTGCTGATAGCCTGTCTGCCGCTCTCTCCTAAGGTAAGGGAATAATCGTTAACATACAGCTCTATGTGTTGACGCATGACATCCTCGCTCATTTCCTGCGCGTTTCGGGTTACAAAACCGGCGAGCTGCGGGTAGTTGTTCCAGCTGTATTGCAGACTTTGTACGATCAGGCTGTTTACTTTACGGGCTGTGTCCGGATGGATGTCCCTTTTTATGCAGATACCGCCAAGAGGTATAGCTGAGCCACTCGTTTGCTCCCACCATTCTCCCATATCCATTATTTTATGCAGGCCCCGTTCTGCGTATGTAAAACGACTTTCATGTATGACGAGGCCGCAATCGAATGTGCCGTCTGTTACTTTTTCTTCAATATCGCTGAACAGTACTTCTGTCTTATGGCGGGCTTCGGGAAAAGCCAGGGTAAATAACAGGTTGGCGGTTGTACGCCTGCCGGGGATTGCTATTTTCGCATGTGACAGGTAATCCCGGAGTTCCTGTTCGCTACGGGTAGTTTTTTCTTTCTGAATTAGCAACGGTCCCACACCATGCCCGAGCGCACTTCCGGCATCGAGAAGCGCATACCGGTGCGTCGCCTGGAGGATGGTGCTGTAGCTGAGCTTTGTAATATCCAGTTTGCTTTCCGGCGCCCATTGGTTCAGTGTTTCCACATCCTCCAGCACATAATCAAAGATAATACCTTGGGTATCTATCCTGTTGTTTAATAAGGCGTCAAAAATGAATGTGTCGTTGGGACAGGGACTGATGCCTAAACTGAGGCGTAAAGGTTCGCTGTTTTTTAACGGGTTATGCATATATTTGGAGAATAGAAAAAGGCATTGAAAATGCGAAATTAGGGTAAATGATCTTGTTTTTATCCTTAGCGGGTATGCCTTACATTTGCAGCGTGTATTTAAGGTTAAAAGCTGGTAAAGTTTCCCGCAACGGGCGCAAAGGAAGTACAATGGGCGCGAAGAAGGGAGTTGAAAGTTGACCTGCACATGAATGAATATGCTATGGCGTTATTAAATTTTATAATACGCTTTGTGTATATAGTGTTAAAACATTAAAGAGCATAACCAGATGAAAATTATTGTAGCTATAGACGGTCATTCTTCCTGCGGTAAGAGCACCCTGGCCAGACAATTGGCCGAGCAGATACATTATACCTATATTGATACGGGAGCCATGTACAGGGCTATCACCCTTTATTTTTTACGCGAAAATATTTCCCTTAAAAATACAGATGAGATTTTGGGCGCATTGCAAAACATCAGCTTATGTTTTCGTACGCCTGAGGAAGCCGGTAAGCCCGAGCTGTTCCTTAATGATGAGAATGTCACCAGAAACATCCGTGATATGATCGTAGCCGATAAGGTAAGCGAAGTGGCGGCGATAAAGGAAGTGCGGCAGTTTGCCGTAGCGCAGCAGCAGCAAATGGGCAAAAGCAAAGGGGTAGTAATGGACGGCCGGGATATCGGAACCGTAGTGTTCCCTGATGCAGAGCTGAAAATATTTATGACGGCCGACCCGGAAATAAGGGTGATGCGCCGGTTTAAAGAAATGTATGCCACCAATCCCGATATTACTCTTGATGAAGTAAGGCATAACCTGGAAATGCGCGATTATATTGATAGCAACCGGGAAGAAGGCCCGCTCAGGAGGGCGGATGACGCGCGCCTGTTAGACAATAGCGATATGACCCGGGAAGAACAATTAGAGCTGGCATTAAAATGGGTGGCTGAAGTGAGGGAGCAAAAGCGTGTGGCTGTTTAACTATTCGGAAGGTTTTTTGCCGTTTAGATATTATACTATTACAGGTAAGTATAATAGCCAAAATAACTTCCTTAAGTACCGTCATGCCGAGTTGGGTATTTTTGGCCCGCCAAAAAATTGAAGCTGGTAATGAACAAGTTATAATACTTGTCATTG
>JBEBVI010000224.1:0-6870 GCA_040392805.1 Taibaiella helva | reverse complement strand
AACAAAAAAATAATATGAAAAATATAGGTCTATTTATATATTCACTATCGTATTAAATAACTTAAGCTTTTTTTTCTCATAGATTCTCCTTCGAGTTCAATGAGATGAGAAAACAATTCGATCCAGGATTTAATTTTGCATTATTTACAAATGCAATTTCATAATGAACATCGACCAGGTACTCGACAATATATATCCCCTTCCAGATACTTCAAAACGGGCACTCAAAGAAAATATTGAAGAAGTAAATTATCCCAAAGGGCTCATTTTGTTGTGTGCTGACAAGATTGAAAAGAATCTTTACTTTATCAAAAAAGGAATTGTCCGTGCTTATTCTCAAGCTGCCGCCAACGAAATAACTTTTTGGTTTGGTAAAGAGGGCGACACAGTTATCTCAATGAAAAGCTATGTTGCCCATCAGAAAGGATACGAAGACATTGAACTTTTAGAAGATTGCGAACTATACGAGCTGAAAACAAAAAACCTGCAAAAGCTCTTTGAGGAATATATTGATATTGCCAACTGGGGCCGGAAATTTGCAGAGCAAGAGCTTGTCAAAACAGAAGAACGGCTTATATCCCGACAATTCCGAACCGCAACGGAACGATACAAAAAACTTTTAAAAGATAATCCCGACTTAATTCAACGGGTTCAATTAGGACACATTGCTTCTTATTTAGGTATAACACAAGTAAGTTTAAGCAGAATAAGAGCGGACATTAAATAACGTTCATTTTTTATCATTTGTAAATTTTCCCTTCAACTCAAATTCAGATCTTTGCAAAAAGTATAATAAGGAATGAATTGGATAATTTTGATTATTGCAGGATTGTTTGAAGTTGCCTTCGCATTCTGTTTAGGTAAAGCAAAAACAAGCACAGGAAATGAAATGTATCTGTGGTATGCAGGTTTTCTTGCTGCGCTCACTATCAGTATGGTGCTTTTAATCAAAGCAACCCAAACGCTACCAATCGGGACAGCTTATGCGGTTTGGACAGGAATCGGTGCAGTCGGAACGGTTTTAGTCGGCATTCTTATATTTAAAGAGCCTGCGACTTTTCTGCGAATACTTTTCCTTACTACCCTGATTGGTTCGATCATCGGGCTTAAAGCAGTATCAGCTCATTAATAGCGGAGTGAAACATAGCAAAGACGTGCAACACAAGAGCGTGTCTAAAAAGAGTAGTTTCACATGACGAATACGAAGAGAAAAAGAATATAATAATTTATTATATATTAAAAAATAGTTATGTTGTAAACTTTGTTTTCTCTGGTCGCTTTATGTGAACTTTTCTCTTGCAAAGCGAAAGTAAACCGACTTTTTAAACACCCTCTTGAAAATGATGTTCTGCCGGGCTCTCTCGCGTTAGCTCTTGGGCGTTGGGCAAAAACAGGTTACTCTATACTATACGTTATACCCTATATGTGCATAACTTAATCGCTTTACATTTGATTTTTATTTTAAGGTTAAATATTTTCGCATCCTTATTATGTTTTATATACATTTAACCGGCTATGAAAAAAACTTCACTTAAAGAGGATCTGATAAGTGATTTCCAGGATCAGAAAAAGGCAGTCAGCGAGCAACTTTCTCTTATCGACCCTATGGCGACATCACTGCGCCAGCCTGCTGCCAAAAGGCTACTCAACACCGGTTTTATTGTATTGATGGAAATTATTTCGTGGCTGTTGTTTTTAGGATGTATTGCTTTCATCCTTTTTATGGAAAAGTTATTTCCTTTTTATTACCTGCCTAAAATTATTCATGATACTCAGCTTGCAGCGTCTTATAATGTGCAGGACATGAAAATACTGCTCTGGATCATTAAAGGAATGGCCGCAGTAAGCGCAGTTTTGTTTTTGATCATAGCACGTATGCTGGCAACCATACGCAATAAGAACAGCATCCTGAATCTTGCAGGTAAGAATCTGAAGCTTCTGGCGGAACAGCTTTTGCAACGCAAGGCTTCTATGGAATCGTTAGAGCAACGTAATCCCATAGAAATGCCGGCTAATGCGGACACCATAGTGCTTCCGTCTCAGCAAAAACCGCATGATGATATCCTGCTTTAAGTCAAAGCCGAAGAGTTTTTTGTTTTGAGCTTTGACTTTTTACTTAAAATCCGTCTCTTATGTATTTTGGGCAAATCCAGGAAGTAACTTCTTATATCAATGATTCAATACCGTTTCCTGTTTCTATTGCTGTTATTTTGGGTAGTGGCTTAGGGACGCTGGAAGGGATGCTGGAGGAACCCTTAACTATTCCATACGCTGTCCTTCCCGGCTTTCCGCGCAGTACGGTAGAAGGTCATGAGGGTAGATTTATGTTTGGGCATATATCAGGGCACGGTGTTTTAATGATGTCGGGGCGGCTGCATTATTATGAGGGTTATAGCATGAAAGAGGTAACGCTTCCCGTAAGGATCATGCAGGCGTTGGGTATACAGACGCTCCTGGTGTCTAATGCTGCCGGCGGGATCAACCGCACATTTAATAGCGGTGACATTATGCTGATCAACGACCATATTAACTTATTTCCTGAAAATCCTCTGCGCGGTGAGAATGATGGCCGGTTAGGCACACGCTTTCCGGATATGAGTGAGCCGTATTGTACGAAGTTGCTCGACAAAGTAAAAACGATTGCTGCCGAATCTGGTATCCCGGTAAGGGAAGGCGTATATGCCGGGCTTTCCGGCCCCAGTTTTGAAACCCGTGCAGAATGCCGGTGGCTGGAAACCATAGGCGCTGATGCGGTAGGTATGAGCACCGTTCCGGAAGTTATCGTTGCCAGCCATGCAGGCATAAAAGTATTAGGGGCAAGCATTATCACTAATATGGGGCTTCACGTTCAGCCTGATGCTACGAGCACACATGCGGAGGTACTGGATATTGCAGGAAAATCGGCTGCTAACTTATCGGCTTTATTTTCAGGTATTATAGCATCGTTATAGTATTATACTACACTCTGGATGCAAAAAAATTGTTGCTCTCTTACGTACAGCAAACAAAATACCTTTCTAAAAGATTTGACAACTTTTGAAAAGTTGTCAAATCTGAACTGAGCGTATATGAAAATCTATACACAAAACTACCTGTTAAGGAGTGTAAACAGGGTTGGCTATACATTCACACTGTCGTTACAGGGATAAAGTAAGAATGGTTGCAAGTCATAATGATGACAAAGCATATCAGCAATATATCAATTCCACACCTATAAAGGATCCCATCAAAATCTTTGCCTCGTTGCCCTCCTTCGCCCCGTTGTGTGAAACAAAAGAACACCTTTAATCAAGATATACTTCAAGCAATCCGTCCGGCAGATCAACTTTAATTTCTTTCTTCGATGCATCTACACTTAAAACCGTAGCTGTCACTAAAGGAATGATCACTTCTTTCTGATTAATATTTATAGTGGCCAGTACCTGGCCGGGTGTTTCAAACATATCTTCAACAATGCCTAATGCTCCGCGACGCTTATCTATCATAGTAAAGCCTGTCATTCCTGTAGATATGGTGTTTCCTTTCATCCCTGCAAATACCTCCGGCTCTACAAATACTTTTTTACCTACCAGATGTTTGGCCTGTTCTACGGTATTGATTTCATCAAAAACTACTAAAGCCTCCCCATCTGTTGTGTTATTACTGTTTTCTATAAAATACGGGATATAACTTTCCCGGCGCTCTTCGACAAACACATGCTCAATATTCTTAAAGGGTTGCCGTCCTTCCAGTATATGCTGTAACACAACTTTTCCTTCGAGGCCATGCGTTGTGGTTATTTTCCCTATATAGCTATATTCCATTTATAATGTTTATTTGCCGGCAAAGATAAGTCCCCGGAATTGTTAAAAGTTATATCAGCAACTATCTGCCCGGGCGTTTTTCTTTGCCATGAACTTAAAAAATGTTTCTTTTACATTCGAAACAGTAGTACTGTGTATATAAAATAGAAGTATTCAATTAGTTATGTCGAGGTCTGTAAAAATTTTATGGCGCATTTTCCTGGGCGGATTGGCATTTTTTATCCTTCTTATTACGGCGATCAGCTTAGGCTGGCTAGGGTATATGCCTTCTATGAAAGAGCTGGAAAATCCGGAAAGTGCTATTGCTTCAGAAGTATATGCTGCAGATGGCAGCCTGCTGGGGAAATACTATATTAAAAACAGGTCTAATTCAAAATTTTCTGAAATTTCGCCCAATGTCATTAGTGCGCTGATCGCAACGGAAGATGAGCGTTTTTTTGAACACTCCGGTATTGATGGTATTGCAGTGCTGAGAGCTATTGCCTTCGGCGGAAGCCGCGGAGGAGGCAGTACCATAACGCAACAGCTGGCGCTGAACCTGTTTAATGAAAGAGCATCCAATAAGCTGGTGCGGATCTTCCAGAAGCTGAAAGAATGGGTGGTGGCAGTGAAGCTGGAAAAGAATCTTACAAAAAATGAAATTATTACCTTATATCTTAATACGGTACCCTTTGGCGATAATACGTATGGTATAAAAAATGCGGCGCTGACTTTCTTCAATAAAACTCCGGACAAATTAACACTGGAAGAAGCTGCCGTACTTGTAGGCATGCTGAAAGGCAATACGATATACAACCCCCGGCGCAACCCCGAACGATCGCTGAACAGGCGGAATACGGTCATTGACCAGATGGAGAAATCAGAATATATTACTGCTGATGTAGCGGATAAAGCAAAGAAAAAGCCCCTGAAATTAAATTATCAGAAGTTAGATAACCATGAAGGTCCGGCGCCCTATTTCAGGCAGGTGGTAGAACAGGAAATAAAGAAATGGTGTAAAACGCATGAAAAAGAAAACGGCTCTACTTATGACCTGTACAAAGACGGACTGAAGATATATACCAGTATCGACCCGAGAATGCAGCGGTATGCCGAAGAGGCCGTAGAGCAGCATCTCAAAAGCCTGCAGGTGGCCTTTGCGGCGCAACCAAAAATAAAGAGCGGAACGATCTGGCAGAAAGGACAGCCTAAACAGATACTGAAAGGATTAATAGAGCGGTCGGACAGGTATCTTGCCCTGAAGGAAGAAGGCCTGAGCGAAGCAGAAATAGATAAAGAGTTTCGGAAGCCTGTAAAAATGAAAGTGTTTGCATGGAATGCGAAAGGGCATGTAAAAGATACGGTTATGTCTCCGCTGGATTCTATAAAGTATATGCGTGCCTTCCTGTCCGCGGGCTTTATGGCTATGGATCCCTACACGGGGGAAGTGAAAGCCTGGGTGGGTGGAATAGACCATGAGTTCTTCCAGTATGACCACGTAAATATCAGTACCAAAAGGCAGGTGGGTTCTACCATAAAACCACTGTTATATTGTCTTGCTGTAGACAATGGATACTCACCCTGCAGTATGGTAAGTACTACCCCGCAACAGTTTCGCGGCCAGAAAAGGCCTTATGATGCCGGAGGCGCCCAATATGGATCTATGTCGATGCGTTCGGCGCTGGCCGCATCCATTAATAATGCCTCACTGTACCTGCTCAACCAGGTAGGTATCGAAGCATTTATCGATTTTGTTCATAAGTGCGGTATCTCCAGCAAAATTGAAGAAGTACCTTCCATAGCCCTGGGCGTGTCTGACATTTCTTTGTATGAAATGCTGGGCGCTTACAGTATGTTTCCGAACAGGGGGATTAATACACAACCTGTTTTCATTACAAAGATTGAAGACAAAAACGGTAACCTGTTGCAGAATTTCACTCCTATACAAAAAGAGGTGATCAGTGATCAAACGGCTTATAAAATGGTGCTGATGATGAAAGCGGTGACTGAATACAAAGGTACCGCACAACGTCTCCGCTCCCGGTACGGGCTTACGGGTGATATTGCGGGGAAAACGGGTACGACCAATAATCAGGCTGATGCATGGTTTATCGGCTATACACCGCAAATACTGGCGGGCGCATGGGTAGGTTGTGATGACCGTTTCCTGCGCTTTAGCAGCACCAGCCAGGGTCAGGGGGCGGCGGCGGCACTGCCTATATGGGCTTATTTCTATAAAAAATTGCTGAACGATAATAAAACAGGCATTACCAGTACTGCCAAATTCATCCCTCCTGCCAATTTTGACAACTGCGGTTTAAGCTATGAGAGTGGCGACAGCTATAGTGAAAGTGGAGAGGGCTACTCAGACAGTACCGGCGGTGAACATCCGGTTAATGATACTTCAGAGCCTTTTGAAGAGATTCCGGCAGGAGAGTGGTAGTTTTTTAGTGAAAAGTGAAGAATTTTGTCTTGTTCTGAAATAGCAGAATAACAACGTCATATAGTGGACAAAATAATTACCCTGTAAGCTTTGACAAATTTTGAAAAGTTGTCAAAGTCAAACCGGCAAAAGTAAAGTGCAGACGCAGCCTGGGAATGCAATACAGACCAGCTGTGCGAAGCTTATAGCTTCGCATAATTATTATTTTGCCTATGGCAAGCCCTAAGCTGGTGCTGGCGTGCCGCCTGTAATCAAACCCATATTCCGCTCAGCACCATTGTCGAGGGACAGTTGTGACACTTGTGACAATGATTCAATGTCCCACAAGCCCCAAGCTGGCACATGCACCTGTTGAAACCGGAAGTTATACCATCTTGATTTACATAATGCCACAAAGGCACATTGAAGGCACAAAGTTTATTCTTCGTGCCTTCAATGTAGCCAATCAAAAAGATTACTCCTTCGTAAACTTCATCCGTGCTATATGAACACCGGATTTAAGCTCTATGTAATAAGCGCCCGGAGGATACCGGCTGATGTCTAATTGGAAGCTGTTCCCGGAAATATACGACCGCTCCATCACGGTCTGACCTACGATATTCATTATCCTTACAGTAGCGTTATTTAACTCATAACCGGAGCTAA
>JBEBVI010000223.1:0-6904 GCA_040392805.1 Taibaiella helva | reverse complement strand
TTTGTCGGCGTTATCGGCCCACAAGTTGAAGTACCCGCATTGATAGCTCAGGTAAATCCTGCATACCGACTGCGGGACAAATACTACTTATCCAGCTAAGGTATTTGCTAAAGCATTTATCTTAAATACGAGGATAGCGCATTCTGTTTGCTATCCTTTTTCAATACTGGTAAACAAGCCCACTTCTACAATATGTCATTTTTCTTTTCATATCCTTTAGCTACCCAAATAAGCCAAACCGCCATTGCACTTCTAAGCTACGGTAAACTCACACCCATCACTTATCTATCAGCTCCAAAAATAGACTATCAAACATTTATCGCGTCTTGAATACAATTAGAAAAATTAAAGACTATATTAGCGAAACGCCGTAGGCTCTACCCTCAAGGGGGCGATAAATGAATTGACTTGAGACAGAAAATAAAAAGTTAGCCGAGGGAGAATAAAATGCATGCTATAATCCCTAGAAACCCAAACTATCTTAACTTAGGTAAATGACAGACAAGAAATTTGATAGCAACTCAGGAGTTCACGCCAACGTTGGATTCGATTTCCAAAGAAATACTTGCGCTTACGTTTTTTTAGAGAAATATGAAATTCTAAAAAATCAAAACTATTTCATAATGCTAGAACACTACGACGACATTGTGTTCGCAATTCTAAATGAAAAATCAGAATTATTAGAAATAACGACTTACCAGGCTAAAAAGTCATCAACATCTTGGACGACAAATACACTATACGAAATAATTCAAAAAATCTGTAATTCAGGAATCGAATTATTAAAAGACGATTTTCAAAAGTCTGATTTCTACGATAAAATCCATCATTTCATATCAAATAACACGGTAGTTTTAGATTACCCATGCTCCGATAGCAAAAAAATAAAAAAAATACAGATAAATGAAACAAATGAATGCGTCAGCTATCTCGATCTACCGCCGGATTGTCAGACTCATCTGAAAAAAGGGAATGCAAAAACAGAATTCACCCAAGAGCAGAAAAATCAATTCCGAAATTTAAATTTCAGCTTTATCGACTTAGGGCGTAATACACAAAGCCAACTAGATCTACTTGCGGGAAAATTCAAAACAGTATTTGGGAAACTGATCCTAGACCATACTGCTGCGAGAGACACATTCCTTTTTCATCTAAAAGAAATAGAAAGTATATACAATCAAGGAGGAAAACCCAAACTAAGTGATCAATCAAAAAGACTAGACTCGGTAAAAATAAATGAAATATTAAAAATACTAACCACAAAAAATCTAGCGATTGACAAGTGTAGAAAAAAAAGCAGAAAAAATTTGTGAAGAGTTAGAAATAAATGTGCTAGACGCAGTAACTTTTGAACTCGATTTTGAAAACAGTCTAGACCATTTCAAGGATCTTAAACAAGGGGAACATCAGAAGATAATCCAATTCATCGAAAAAGAGAAGACAATATTCGCGAATTACACAAATGAAGTAGCTTGTATAAAACACTTATACGATACCTTCTCGAATCAATACAATTCTGTACTATCTCCCGTTCAAGTGAAAGCAGCAGTTGCAGCAGGCTATTACCTAATAATTTTACAAAAATGAAAACAATATTAAAATTAGAGAAAATATTTATACATAGCGAAGCTAATAAAAAAAGCTTTTTCACAGAATTTGAAAGCAATTTAAATGTAATATATGGAGCAAACACTTCAGGAAAAAGTACTTTAATACAGTTAATACTCTATTCCTTTGGGATTAATGACAACAAGACGAAGTTAATAAAAATATTATCAGAAAAAATTTTCACTCGTTTAGATATATCCATAACAAAAGGAGCAATTAATCAAAAATACACATTTATAAGGAAGGATGACACCCTATTTATCAAAGAATATATCAATAGTAAAATAACGACATACAACGGAATTGGGGGAAACAAATCAGTAGAACATTTAAAGCTCAAAGACTTTTTTAATAAGTTATTTAATTTTGCATTACTACTGGAATCCAAAAGCGGCATATCGAAAGCACCTATCGAGACAGTTTTTCTACCTTACTATGTATCTCAGGATGTAGGCTGGGTCTATCTAAGAAAATCATTTAGCAACTTGGAATTTTATAAAAACTTCAAGGAAGATTTTCTAGACTACTATCTCGGAATTTCCAAACTTGAAGATAAAGAAGAAAGAAAAAAACTTGAAAATGAATTAAACGAAAAGCGACTGAAACACAATTTCTATATCCATTTCGAACGAACTGACAAAACAATTGAGAAGGCAAAACTTATTGACAGTTCGTTTCGCGCCAAAGGAGAAGCATTTATCAGTGAAATTACAGAAAGGAAGTCAGAACTATTAAAACTCGAAAATGAATACGTAAAAAAAACAAATACGCTGACATACAACAACCAAAGACTTTCGGTGATATCGAAAGTAACCAGAAATCATAACCACCAGTTCCCGGGCAAAGACAATTGCCCAATTTGCCAACAATTATTACCTATCGATACAAAGGAATTATATGAATACTATCAGAAAGAAAATGATTCAATTCAGATAAAGGATAAAATACAGGCTGAAAACAAAACAGTTCAAGCACAAATAAACTCGGTAAACAAAAAAATCGAAGTCCTTCGCAAAGATTTAACCGAAGATTATCACAGACATGTCGCATACTCTCAAAATAATATAACACTAGACGAATGGATAAAAGTACAGGCTGATAAACAATTAGAAAGTTCTATAAATGAAAATATTAGAAAGTTAATTCTGGAAATTGAAGAAACAAAAATGAAACTACACTCATTTAAAGATGACAATGAGATTGAAAACGAGCGATTAGCTAAAAATAAAAAATTCAAGAGCTACTACAACACCAACAACACCGTGCTTGAAGTTCCTAAAATGAGGGAAACAAGATTTAACTATGTGTATGAATTGTCCAGCTTTCCCTTTCAAGGAGTGGAGTTACATTTAGCCGTTCTAAGCTATCATTTCGCTTTCAACAAAATCATCAATCAAACGGATAATATTCACAGACTGCCTTTAATACTTGATAGTATCTTTAAAGAAGATTTAGATGGCAACAGTAAGGAAAAGATACTAGCCTTTATTTGCAAAAACAAGCCCAGTGATACGCAGACGATAATTTCATTAGCGGATAACAAATTAAAAGATCCCAAAATAGAGTATTATACGAAAACTTTTTTTACCACGGAAACAAAATTGATCTGCATCGGTGAATCAAAGGAAAAAGAATCTATCCTAACAGATCATCGAGCTGATTGGGATCTACTACTGAACGATACGTATGAAATAATGGAGCATGTATAATTCCCATTAAGTTTTCTGAAGAGTGGCGATATATGATGCTAAACTTCCCCTAGCTTAAGCCATATTTATAATAATCATCGGGCAATGGCTTCTCGTCAAATCGAAGTCCATTTGTCCAATATAGGTCATCAAAATAATTCTGCTCATAAGGAGAAAATCTAAATAATTTATCCGTTACTTCAGCATACTCTTTAAACCCTGGAGGGCTCCTAAGATATGTTGCACAAATATCTAATTCGTCTACTACGTATATATGACCATGCATCTCTCGTCTCAACTGCAAGAAATTAAGAAAGTGATTAACTGGGTTTCTGATATTCCGCTTTAACGCTGATAAAAAAATTTCCAAGTCATCAATATAAACTGACCAAGGATAATCAACATTATCTTTCTTTTGAAGCATTAAACTCAAATCGGTTTGCAGACTACCGAATCGATCCAGTGAAACGACTATAGAATAAACATTTCTAATCTTCTTGGGATTCACCGTATATAGAACTCTTCCCTGTTTATCCTTAATATCAAAGGAATTATCTCCAAAAAAGAAGTCTTCAACTCTCTCGCACTGATCAAAACCGTCTTGCACTATTTTTTTAAAATCTCTTTTCAGTCTTTTGATAGCCTTTTCAATATTCCGGAATGGTTCACCAAGTTTAGCAGCCTTGGCTTCCACGATAACAGCAGTTCCTTTAAAAAGGATTAGCAAATCCTGCTCAGAACCTTCTACAACATAATATTTTGTATAAAAAAAAGCCCCTTGGTTCGAAAAAAAGTACTGGAAGACATCCTTCACTTTGTTCTCAAGGTATTTCCCTCTTCTCTCCCTCAACTTATCACTATAATTTTGATCATTATTTAAATGCGTGTAAAGTAACCTATAAATAGAAATGGGAAGCTGTCTACTATACAAGCTTAAATAATTTCCATCTTGAAACTTCAGAAGAGGTGTTGCTTCAAAAGGGCTCTCAGAAGTGTAGTATCTAATACTTGCATCCGGAATTGCCTCACGAGAGAATAGTAGTAAAAACTTATCGACTTTTTCAGCTTCCAATCTATGGTACAAATCTTCCCTCCTAAACATTAAATGGGAATAAGTTTTAAAATCAAAAGCAAGAAATGCATCCCGAATCGCTTTAGGAAGTAAATCAAACGCGTTATCAGGACTCATTTTGCCAGATTGAATACGTTCCATATACTCTAAATATTCTGCCGTTTGCAAAAAACCCATTGTATATTTGGCTCTAACAATTGACTCCAACTCTATTTCTTTACAAACTTCAATCAGAAAATTTATATCCAATCCAAAATCCCGCACTATCTTATGCTCGAAAGGAGTAAAAATCTTCCTAATTTTCTCAAAGTCCTGTTCTATATAACTTAGAACGCCATTGTCAAAATGATTTCTTAATGCCATTTCATGAATAGCAGATTCTTTGGTATAATCCGTAAAGTTATTGGGATAATTGAAGCGTTTAATTTCATTCAGCTTATCGGCCATTATCCCTAATTCATTTGTTGATATTCTTAGCTTATTTGTACCGACCTTATCAGAAAATGCATTCAAAGAAATTAAGTATAGAAAGTCCTTCAGTTTAGAATCAAATTTATTTAGATCAATCCTTGCCACAGGGCTGGGGCGGTTTTTAATAAAATAAGCAAAAAATCCGGCAAAACTTTCGGTATCATATTTTGAGACTAACCCTTGTAGCTCGTCAATCTTACGCTCAATATCCATCCTCTATATCCAAATAACGGTTAAAAGCACTTCAGCCAATAATTAAAATGCAAAAAAGAACCCAACTAAATTATCAAGATTTAGTCACTATGCACAATTCCGACGCCTCCCGATAATAAAATATTACTTTTCAGTAAAAACTCACCGGATAAGTTCAGCTGCACGCAACCTGCGTACTACTAGTAAATCCCCGCCCAGGTACATCTTGCGGCGATATTGATCCATCACATTAACAGGAATGGTTCTATATTGAATACACAGAAGGGATTGACCAGCCCCCCAATAATATGCGCGCAGATCCAATTTTTCAAGGGCTGCCTATGAACTTATACAAAATTCGCCATCAGTTTCATTATAATTATTATATGTTTATATTGCACTTCGATTAGACACACTACTACTATACCTGATTTTTCTTCACTTCATCTTTTCTATATCATGGAAACACAAACCAACGGTACAGCCGAACAGCTGTCCGATTTTTTTAAGGCACATGACCTTGAGGTCTTCCGTAACAAACTGTTGTATCTCCTGGAGGCCTATTCGGCAGAGGACTATTATCGTAAGGGTGAACCGGCCGATGTTATTTATTTAACCGACCTGCTTCTCGAAGTAATTACTGCCGCGCATTCCATCTCCCTTACCCTTCAGGGAGTTTCCAGAGATCTGACGCCCGACGGATCGACCACACCTTACACACGGCTAACCTCTACGCCTGAAATAGCCATTATTACTTTTTTTGACTACCGGACAATCGAAGAGTGGCGGGAAACAGTTGACCACATTATGTTTTTTGCCTTAAGCGCGGGAAGCCCTGAAGAACTTAGTTCCAGAGAAGATACCCTACTTCTCTATCACTACTTTTCGAAGCTATTAGAAGCATGCTATGCTATCTCCCGTAAAAATTGAGCCTGTAATACAATGGTTGGATAACCTTCGTATAGACTGATGAGACGGTTCGGAGCCAGGCCCGCGTAGAGGCAGCTGCAATTGAGAAAAGCCCCTCCTCAGCTAATCCATCTCTAACCACAGATCAGAACGGATCGCGCCCGCAAAAAGGCTTGTAAAAAGAGCATTCTGCAACATACAACTTACTTATATATTTAGAAATGTTATTTTTGACGCTTTTAAAATATACATTAAATAATACCCGCAATGGCTAGAAAAGCATCAATTGAAAAGAAACTGGCAGACAGAATCCAGGAACTCGAAGGTCAAATCATGTCCCTCGAAGAGCAACTCAAAGGAGCCAAACAAAACCACGCTAACTATCTGACACACCAGGGCGTAATTGAATCGATCCTTTCCCTTCAGACGGGAGATTCTATGCCGAAGCCCAAAAGAAAATATACCCGCAGGCAGAAGGCATAGATTGATCGATTGCCAGACTATCTTAATAAGCAAAATATAATCCGGTCAGTAAGGGCCCGGATTTTATTTTGTTACTAGAGGTTCCCCAGCAGTGAAGCGCTTAACATACCGCTCCCTAAATCTAAATCTCTGTTTCCACATGGCTGTCCGCTTCAAGGCATTCCTTGTTCCGTATCTCAGTCTTCAGCGGTAGCAGATAAGTACCGCTTTTTGTATCAAACCAAATTGCTGTTTTCCATGTGCTGCCCCCGACTTTGGCTGTCGCCTTCAGCCGCCCCCAACCTTCTTCTTCAAATCTTAAGGCCGCCCTGATTTCCTTTGAAAATGTTACCGCAGGGAAAGGAAGCACCAACTGGCAGGCCCGGGGTATTCCCTGAGTCTTGCAGTAAATGCGTATCTTATTCCTTGATTTTCCATTTATAGCAAAGTCGAGTAGGTAAGGGGAATTTCACCCCAAACCTCTCACAGCACCGTGCGTGAC
>JBEBVI010000222.1:0-6982 GCA_040392805.1 Taibaiella helva | reverse complement strand
CATATTTAGGGTGCTTTGACTAATAGCCGATGCACGTTTTACTACCTGTCCCAACAGGTTGACCACACGAATGTCCGCATCCCGTACCGTTGATCCGAAATCCACAACTATATGTGAGGCCGCCGGGTTAGGGAATACATTTACCGGCTTCCCATTTAATTCTGCGATTGAGTTATCTTTTATACCTGTTATTTCATAGCAGTCACTGGTCGCAGTACATTGTTCTTTTTTGATCTCGACTGCGTAATTGCCGTTTTGTGTAGCGGTAAAGTATTGTTTTGTTTCGCCCGGTATAGGCTTCATATCCTCATCGCAGTTTAACCATTGATAGGTTACGCCCACAGCATTAGCAGTAAGTGTTTTGTCGTTTGCGGAAACGGAACGGTCCAGCTTGGTTACCTCAAGATTTAAGGTTACCGTACTGTCGCAGCCTGTAGCCGTTTGAAAGTTCAGCTCGTAAACACCACTTTCCGTAAACTCCTGGTCACCGATCTTAATGTTATCACATGCTGTGGTGTTGACTGAATGCTCAGAGCTCTTATTGATTTCCAGTTCCAGGTTGATCGTACTGTCGCAGTCCTGGCTTGTTTTGAATACCTGTTTGTAATTACCCGACTGGGTGTAGTATAGTTTATCGTCTAAGGAAAAACTGTCGCAGGCAGTTTCCTTACGTGTTCCGGTATAAGAATGATTAATGGTCAGGTTCAGGGTAACCGTACTGTCGCAACCTTTTGTGGTTTTTAAGTTCTGGGTATATGTGCCTGACTTGGTCAGTGTCTGACTACCGAATATGTAGCTGTCACATGCCGTTTTGGTTTCGGTAGTAGCTGCCGAGTTGTTTATGGTTAATACCAGCGTTACGATACTGTCACAACCTGCTTGATTCTTAAAGGTATGATTGTAAGTACCGCTTGATGTATATTTTGTACCGTTATAGGCATACACGTCGCAGCTTTGTTGGGTAACGGTAGAGCCGTTTACACAACTGCTTCCTACCAGTCTTTGCAGGAAGGCATCCGTATTCCCTTTCATAGTAACGTATTTATCACCAGCATTGGGGTCAAAGTCTACGGTATTAGTAAAGGATCCATGTGTATAGAAAGCGTTATCTTTCTCAAATAAAGCCAGGGCGTTCACTTCCGGAGCTCCGGCATTGGTCTTTGGGTCTTTGGGGTCTGACCTGCCTTCTATGACCTTTACCCATTGGAAATTACCTTTGGCATCTATTTTATGCAGATAGTATCCCTGCCCCGGAGAACGGACGATAAAGGTATCTTTAGCACCGGTACCGGTATTAAAATCAACCTCCCATAAATAGTTGCCCACTGTATATACATTTCTGTCTTTGTCTAATTTTATGTCTCTACCTTCATCCCCTGATTCCCCACCGAATTTACCGGCCCAGCCTAACATTCCTTCCGGGTTATACTTTACTATGAACACATCTCCTTTGCCGTCTCCTTCCATCACATAAGGCTCCTTGCCGAAGGGCGCGAAATTGACTTTATCACTGAATCTTCCGGTCAGGTAAACATTCTGGTCATCATCCGCAGCTATGGCAAAGGGATAATCGTCTGCTTTCCCGCCGAAGAACCACATTATCTCAAACTGTCCTGCTTCTGTTCCCAGCCTGCCCACGTACATATCTTCTGCTCCTTCCGCCTTCATCTCTTTTTTTCCACCTGCCGGGTCAAAAACGGCTTTTTCGGAAAAGATTCCCGTTACATTAACACCAGAGCCTTTTACGGAAATTCCCGTACCCATATCTTTACCCGGTCCGGCTACCAGGTGCTTTGCCCATAGTAATGCTCCGTTTTTAAGAGATAATTTCATCGCAAATGCGTCCTCTTCACCATCGCTGTTGAAGGTATTTTTACCGTCAAAGCTCACATCGTCGGTAAAAGAACCGGTAACAAACAGGTTTCCCTCTTCATCCACGCACATGTCTCCGGCCACTTCATACCCTTTGCCGCCAAAGGTTTTGAACCATATTTGTTGTCCGTTGGCAGCATTCATTGTTATCATGAAAAGGTCTGTGCCACCCTGTGAGGTGTGGGGTTTGGACGCTGCCGAGGTGCCTATCTGCCCCGAGAATTCACCTAGTATGGTAATGTAGTTTGTGCTTTGATCATATATTATCCTGGCAGCTCTTGCAGTTGACTTTGCGCCACCTAATTGTCCCATCCATACAATCTGGCCTTTAGCATTGTGCTTCATTAAGTAAGCGTCCTGTTCCCCGTATGGCGTTCGCACGACCTCTACCTTTGTTATCCCGTCGTAGAAGGTAACCGTACCTCTAAAATGGCCGACACTATAACTATTACCTTCATCATCCGTTACTACATCCTCACCAATAGCATAGGCTTTAGCCTGCCCGGAAGTCTGTACCCAATCCAGGTTTACAGATTGAGCATGTAACATAGTAAAGGAGCTACTCATCATGATGGCTAATGCCCAATTCTTTGATAGATTTTTTCTCATGTCTGTTATGTTTTTATGTTTAAATATAATACGCTATGTTTTGCAGGGGGCAATACCGGACAGTTATAGTTGCCTGGAACATTGAAATATTTGTCACTTTAGCTTTTGAGTTATACTTCTCGCCTGATCGTTTTGTGCAATGTTTTTCAGGCCTCCCATTAGCCCCCTGAAGGAGTGGGAAACGACCGGCGGCGGGGAAATAAGCAATGGAAACAATGATTGCATATTTTCACCCTGTTAGATGTTACTATCTCACAGGGTCAACCCGGTGTACAGTATAATAGCAGATTTCAACTTTACAAACTTAGCAAACCTAATTCGTTTTTGGCGCCGGGTTTTTGAAAACAGGTATATATACCAATGGGTATATATACCCAGGGAATCAATAGGAGCTATTATGCATCAGGATGAAAAGGAAGGGCATCCAGCTCATACCGTAATAGTCTCCCGGGTATAAGCGGTATAAAACCGGGATATTGTGGGAAATGAGATGATCTGAGAAAAAGCTGCGGGTTAGAATTCACAATGAGGTTGTTGAGGCGACAAAGATTTATACTTTAAGAGCGTTAAGCAAGATCAGCTTATTTATGGCACGGACAAGCAGGGTTGGGGTATGCACCCTTGAACAATACGCGTACCTATTTACCTTGCGTAAGACAGTATAGGGCGTATCGTATGGGCTGAAAAAATCCAAGATTATTAAATGAAAATTTATTTTATGCTTACTTTAGCGGATGCAGGACAAAAATCACAGGCCACAGCGCCGCACGGTCAGGGCTATTATAAGTGGCTCGATGGCAAACTTAGTTATCTGGTACGACTGGTATGTATATGCCGCATTTGGTATTTATTTTTCGGCTGCCTTTTTCCCCGAAAGCAGCCCGACCGTTCAGCTTCTGAAAACGGCCGGCATCTTCGCCCTGGGCTTTCTAATGCGGCCGGTAGGTGGGTGGATACTGGGTGGTTTGGGTGATCGCTTTGGCCGACGGAGATCCATGTTGCTCTCGGTTGTTCTGATGTCTTTAGGGTCATTGATCATAGCACTTACACCGTCTTATCATATAATAGGTGTCTATGCACCGGCCCTTCTGCTTTTTGCGCGACTACTGCAGGGCTTCAGTATTGGTGGGGAAACGGGTATTTCCACTGCCTATCTTTGTGAGATGGCGCCACCGCACCGAAGGGGCTTTTATTCCAGTTTCCAGTATGCTACGCTTGTAGGCGGGCAGATCTGCGCACTTGGTACACTGATCGTTTTGCAGCGCTTCTGGCTCAGTGAACAACAGCTTCTGGAATGGGGATGGCGTATACCGTTCGTTATCGGCGCTTTCCTGACCCTGATCACATTTTATCTGCATCATCATTTGCATGAAACGAAGGCTTACCTTGAAGTGCGGTCAAAAAGTATTGTGGAAAAAGGGATCTGGAAAAGGCTGAAGGAACACCCTAAAGCTATTTTCTGGGTGGTTGGTGTAACTATGGGAGGTACCCTGGCCTTCTATACCTATATTACTTATATGCAGAAATACCTGGTCAATACTATCGGTATGTCCAAAGCGGATGCTACGCTGATCACCTTTTTTGCCTTGTTATTCTTTGCTTTGATCCAGCCCTTACTGGGCGGTTTTTCCGACCGTATCGGACGTAAACCTCTGTTGATCGCCTTTGGCGTATCAGGTACGTTATGTACCCTGCCGCTTATTTCGGCAATGGATCATGCCGGTTCAGGCTACCAGGTCTTTGGCATACTGGCCCTGTGTCTTATCATCCTTAGCGGGTATACAAGCATCAGTGCAGCTGTCAAAGCAGAACTGTTCCCCGCCGAAGTAAGGGCTGTAGGGGTAGGCTTGCCGCATGCGCTAACGGTGGCTTTGTTCGGCGGCTCTACCGAGTATATTGCCTTGTGGTTGAAGAATAAGGATATGGAACGCTGGTTTTTCTGGTATGTTACCATGGCCATTTTTATTTCGCTCCTCCTGTTTATTAATATGAAGGACACCCAAAAGCATAATAAGATAGATGGCGAACCGCATGGGTAGCCGGACACGATGTAACCTGATAAAACGGGATAACTAAGGTTGTTTGTATGCCGTGGAACGTAGCATCTGTGTCATATAAAAGAAGCCGATACCGGTTATGGCCAACAGAATGGCTGTTCCTGTCCAGAGGTTGTTGAACCCGTACGTGTCCGCCATTTGTGAGCCCAGCAAAGGCGATATAATAAAAGCAACAGCTACGGATATGCCGTTCATACCCATATAAGCGCCCTTGTTATCAGATCCGGATCGTAAAGCGGTAATGGTAGACATAAAGGGCAGTATAAGTATTTCTCCTAAGCTCAGTAAGCTGATGGAGATGATTAGCCAGGTATAATGATGGGTACTTCCTAATACGGCGTAAGAAGCAGCACATAATATACTGCCTATAAGCATCGTTTGTGCAATAGTCCATCTATGCTGTGCAATATATACCAGCAGCATCTCGAAAAGTACGACAACAAATCCGTTGAAACCGAGGAGTACCCCTATCTCCTGCTGACTTAAGCCTGCTGCTCTTTTATAAAATAGGGGAATAGTGTTCAATAACTGGAAGAAGCAGATGGAAAAGATGCTGCATAGCAGGCAAAAGAATACAAACCAAAGGTCTGTATAGGGCGACCTGGAGTGGGTATCGGCATGCATCTGCCTGCTGGTTTCTTTCTGGTTTTTATAGGCAATAATCCGGTGCCTCCTTTTGAAGAAGTAAATATAAGCTATCCCGGCCAGGCCGGCAGCCGCAGCATTAAAAAAGAAAAGAAAATTATAAGATAGGGCAGCCAGTAACCCGCCCATGGCCGGGCCGATAGAGAAACCGAGGTTAACGGCCATACGGTTCAAGGAAAAGGATTGGGTGAGCTTTTCGCGCCGTGCATATTTTGTAATTGCAACCGAGTTGGCCGGACGGAATATTTCGTTAACGGTGCTCAGTGCAAGGATCATTATGGCCAGCGATGCGGGGGTAGTAAATAAAGGCAACAGGCAGAACAGGGGCACGCTGCACAGCAGGCTATAGGATTGTACCTTATACTCACCGATCCTGTCGGTAATCAGGCCGCCCAGGAAGGAGCCGGTTACAGAGCCGATGCCATAGCAACTTAGTACGATGCCTGAGGCTTTCAGACTAAAATGTAAATGGTCGATCATGTATACCCCTAAAAAAGGTAAGACAGTTGATCCGCTTCTGTTGATCAACATCACTATGGATAACATCCATGACTCTTTACTAAGCCCTTTAAAGGAAGTCAGATAAATTTGAAAGATTTTCGGCACGGGAAAAAAGTAAGTTGCAAATGTACATGGTATTCCGCTCTTATTTATCGTGCAAAGAACAGGGTATTACATAATACAATCAAATAGCATGACTGTTCAATGCCGCTTTAAACCATTAAGAGATTAAGAGGTTAAGCCAGGAAAAGTTATTACCTTTCTTATCTTCCTAATGGTTTTATACACTTATCATATCGGGCATTCATTAAGCTCGTTTTTTTGAGATAGAAGCTTACTTGTTTCTCTCCCCGGTTATTTTCTTTGTCCTTCCTGTACCTGTATGATTAACCTGAACGAATCTTTTTAGAGGACTGAACCTGTATCAATACTATTGTCCGATACCGGATATTCGACGTCAGATGGCAATAATCCGGCAGACACATTTTTACCGGATTTTAAACCCAGGTTCTTTAGCAGAATAGCCTGGTTAATTAAATTTCCCTTTCCTTCCCTAAGTTGGCCTAATGCTTTTTCGTATTTCTCCTGGCTGGCTTTTATGCTACTTCCAATGTCTTCAAACGTCCTGGTAAAGCCTATAAATTTGTCATACAGCGCTTCACCTCTCTTTACGATTTCCATTGCATTTTTATTCTGCCATTCTCTTTTCCAAAGGTCTGAAATGAGCTTAAGGCATGCAATCAGGTTTGTAGGGCTGATGAGCAGGATGCGTTTGGTATAAGCATAAGCCCATAGTTCCGGGTCGGCCTGTATGGCAGCTAAATAGGCCGGTTCTATCGGGACAAACATCATGGTAAAGTCTGAGGAGGTTTCAAGACTGTCATAATTTTTGCCACTCAGCTGGTCAATATGATCGTAGGTTGATTTCAGATGCTCTGCAAGGAATATTTTTTGCTCTTCGGGATGCTCGGTTGCAACGAGTTTATCATAGGCAATAAGTGATACTTTAGAATCGATAATGATAATCCGCTCATCAGGCAGATTGACTCTTATGTCGGGGCGCAGATTATTTCCGTCTTCGTCTTTAATGGCTCTTTGAACGAAGTACTCTCTATCTTTGGTTAATCCCGAAGACTCCAGAATTCTTTCCAGGATCATTTCGCCCCAGCTTCCTCTTTTTTGTGGTTTCCCTTTCAGAGCCGTGGCTAAATTGTTAGCCTCTTCGCTTATTTTATTTGTTTGCTCTATCAGATCTTTTACTTTCTCTTCGAGTGAGAATCTTTGCTTGGACTCTTTGT
>JBEBVI010000221.1:0-7011 GCA_040392805.1 Taibaiella helva | reverse complement strand
GGGCTGTAGCCAGCGTGAACAGGCCCTGTCCTGGATCATTATTGTCTTATACTGAACCGGTTCTTTCATTGTAGCAAATGCCTTCCAGACTTCCGGATGGCTGTTTAGCCAGTCGGAAGGAATAAGCGTCCCTATCAGTTGCTGTGGTGTTGCTGCAGTATCCGACAAAATATCACCTACTTCCTGCTGCGGAGCTATGGCAACCGTATCGCCACAATCCGTAGCATACAACATCAGCGTATTGACTCTTTCCGGATAATAGAGGGCAAACGTCTGTGCCACATAGCCACCCATCGACCAACCCAATATATGTGCTTTCTCAATTTCTAAAAAACGGCACAGTGCATTTACATCATCCGCAAGGGTCTTTATGGTAAAGGCAGAATCCGTATTGCTGCTGTAGCCCATACCCCTGTAGTCAAAGAGGATGACCCTGTATTTTTGTGTTAGCAAATCGATAAACCGTTCGTCCCAGAAATCCATGTTTCCACTATAACCCATACACATGACAATCGGTTCGCCCTGCCCATAGCTGATATAAGCTATCCGGGCATCAGGAAGGTCCATATAATTGACTTGGGGTATGGTTACCTTATCTTTAGATTGTGGCACGGAGCTCATTAAGAAAAGAGCAGTAAGTAACAGAGGGGATAAACTCAGTGTTCTGATTTTCATAAGCTTTGTTTTAGTAATCGTATTTTATAATCACAGGTCCGGCAGGTAAGACGTAGGAACTGTTATTATTTTTACTTTTTACACAGCCGGGGCAGAAGCCGGATTATCTTTACGGGTCTTATGAGACAGGTATAGCAGTACAATATTTAATACCGGCATCAGCAGGTCTGTCCATAACATAATACCTGCATTTCCGCTGGCATAATTTCCCTTTGCCCATATCTCGTATATATGGCCGCCTGCGGCTCCCCAGAGGAAAACAGCAGTGCTGATCATTAATCCCAGACGTAAGCCGAAATTGTTTCTAAGGGACAGCAGCCCCACAATTCCGAAGCCGAGACTGGCAAAACCAACTTCCAGCTGGAAGGGGCTATCTTCCCACCCTATAAAGCTTGCGGCCATCTCGTGAAATACAGTATGCATAATGGCATTATACGTCCAGGAAATACCGTGTGCCCAGAAGCAATAATATTTGAAGAACGCCTCAATAATAAAAGCCGGGGTGAGCCTGTGCCGGTTACGGTAGATAGAAATAAGCGAAAACAGCGACCCTGTAACAATAAAAGTGAGGGTGAAATTGCTAAGAATAAAATGGAGAAATTGTTCCATGAAGTTAATACTTTATGCCAAAAAATACAGATGTATAAAACCATCAAAGGCAAACGTAGAAAATGGCTTTATGCTTCTTTATGATTGAAAACATGACATTAAATATTATGTATTTTTTAACAAGTCACATTTGCTACAAGTAATCAGCGCATGCCTGATCACCTTCTAAATAGATATAACCACGAAGCCAATCACCTAAACCATGAGGTAGATTGTTATATCCATGAGGTAGAACACTATGGACATAGGATAGCATAACGTGTCCACAGGTTAGAGTATAATGCTCTAAAGGTAGAATGGGGGTCCAGGAGGCAGAATAATATATCCAAGATGAAGAAGACTATATTCACAAGGTAGAATGTAATGGCCGGGGAGTAAATGACTATGTCTATAAGCATGTTATATTCAGAGCGTAGAACACTATGCTCATGAGGCAGGATATGTTATTCAAGGGGTAGGGCACTATGCCCATAGGGTAGCAAACACTGAACTTGTTTCACGTTACTTTAATCTACCCCCGGTCAATGCCCCATAGGTTGCAGGCACTTCTTCCCAAAGCATCACATCCGGTGCCATCATTCAACTTTTTACTCTTCATCCCTCTTCAACCGCGAATACTTCTATTTCACTATACAAAGTATCGCGCTCCACCGGAATTTTTCCGACAGCGGTGATGAGTTCGCAAAGTTGTTCCGTGCTCATTGCCGGGTTTTGCTCTTCGCTGCCTGCCATTGAATATATTTTAGTGGTATCGTCTATGGTGCCGTCCAGGTCGTTTACGCCGTAGTCAAGGGTGAGTTGGGCGCTCTGCCTGCCTAACATAGGCCAGTACGCTTTCAGGTTGGGAATATTATCCAGGAAAATACGGGCTACAGCATACAGTTTAAGGTCTTCCACAATGCTGCATTCTGCTATGTGCGACATATCATTATCGCCATTCCTGAATTTCAGCGGTATAAAGCAGTTAAAACCTCCCGTTTCGTCCTGCAATACCCTCAGCCGGTTCATATGATCTACCCGGTGTGCATACGTTTCGATATGGCCGTACAGCATAGTGGCGTTGGTGTGCATGCCCAGCCTGTGTGCGGTAGCATGTATATTCAGCCAGCCTTCGGCATCCACTTTGTCCGGGCAGATTTCCTCCCTGATGCTCCGGTCAAATATTTCGGCGCCACCTCCGGGCAGAGACTGTAATCCCGCCTCCTTCAGTTTTATCATTCCCTCTTCAATACTGAGCTTGGCTTTGCGGATCATATAGTCGAGCTCAACAGCGGTAAAACCTTTCCGGTGCAGCTCCGGCCGGTGGTTCCTTATCCTTTCCAGCAGGTCGCAGAAAAACTGCAGGTTCATTTTAGGATGCACGCCGCCCACTATATGCACCTCCGTAACCGGGCTTCCGTCATATTTCCTGACGATATCCATCATTTGTTCCAGGCTCAGCTCCCAGCCGTCTTCTTTATTTTTGTAAGTACGGGAGTAAGAGCAGAACCCACAGGTGAAAATGCATACGTTAGTGGGCTCAATATGGAAGTTCCGGTTAAAATAGGTTTTTTTGCCGTGAAGCTTCTCTCTTATATTATTGGCCAGTGCGCCTAAAAAATTAAGTTCTCCTTTTTCAAAAAGTACAATTCCTTCCTCTTCGTTAATACGCTGTCCGTTCAGTACTTTTTCGGCTATTGCCCTGAGTTGACTATCTTTCTGCGCCCGGAGCAATACATCGTCGGCCTGGTTCATCATAAGTCGGAGTAGTTTATGTTTAAATGCTATGTTTCCTCTACAGGACCATTACTGCAAAAGTACGTTTGTTTAAGCGAATAGTAAGCAACAGGTGGTTATGTAATTTCAGAGCTAAGACCTGCTGCTTATAAAAAAAGCCCGCTGAGACCAGCGGGCTACACCTCTAAAACTTACAGCCATGAAAAAGCTATTTATTCGCAACAAGATGAAGCGTTATATTTATTTCCTTATTTATAAACTTATCTTTAATGCTTGCATCGCTGTTGTAATTGATATTCCAGTCTGTGCGGTCAATGTTGAATACCGCATGTGTCACTACATTATTATCATTTTGCTCTATCCTGGCAGGGAAAGAGATACTTTTGCTGACACCTTTTAAGGTCAGGTTACCGGTAACGTTGTGTGTGGCTTCTTTATAAGTTACATTTGCCGTATCCACCCCTTCGGTTACACTTGTTATTTCAAATGAACCATCAGGGAACTGATCCACATCTAAAAAGTCAGGTGATAACAAATGGCCTCTCAGCTTGGCATTACCTGTGCTGTCCTGGTCAACAGGAGTTAATGTAGTAAAATCAAATAAAAATTTACCACCGGTAATATTGCCGTTATCCACAACAAGTTTTCCTTCTTTCAGACCTATAGTGCCTGTGTGCTGACTGCCTATGGGTTTGGAGCCGATCCATTCGATCTTGGTAGCAGCAGGATCTGCGGTAAGCTCTTTACCTGTAGCTTCCCCGGCTTCGATTGCCGCTCCGGCTTGTGCCTTGTCGGCATCAGGTGAGTTGTTGCATGATGTGGCGCATACTATTGATGTAGCTGCAATAATAAGGGTGAGTTTTCTCATACTTTCTTATTTGGTTTTTAATTTAGGAAAGTGCAAATATAGGAAAATTGATGTACCTACAATAATTGTTTCCGATTAAATAATCTATAAAATCATCGAAAAATATTATTACGGTGGAAATGTCTAAGTAACTGCGTTAAAATAACTTCCCGCTTCAACAGTCAGGGAGATGCCTCCACGCTGGTTGGCATGACGGTACTTACTTCGACGCAGCTCAGTACAGGTACTTCGGCACGGCTCTGTACAAGTGGGTAAGTTATTTTGGCAATCACACTAATTTAATATTTCACAAATGATTCGGTATCAGAAATCCGCATTTCTATATCTGTGCCCAGAACAATAGGGTAGTTGATATCGGAATGCCCGGCAGGAAAATCAAAACATACCGGATACCTATATTCCCTTACCTTATCGTAGATAATTTCATAAATATCCTGTCCGAAAGGCCGTTCCGTATCCTGCATATCCGTAAAAGAACCGCAGATCAGCCCGGCAAGGTTATCCAGCATGCCTGCACGTTTAATATTGAACAACATGCGGTCTGCATTATACAGGTATTCTCCTACATCTTCTATGAAAAGTATTTTACCGCGGGTATCCATTTGGGAAACGGAGCCGGATAAATGGGCCAGTATGGCCAGGTTGCCTCCCACTACTGCGCCTTTGGCCAGACCCTTCCGATTACAGGGGTGGGCGGGTATGGTATAATCCCCGAAATGTCCCGAAAGCATCTCTTTCAGAAACAGGATGTGTTCTGCCTGCAGGGTATCGGCAGTAAAGGCATTGCACATCGGGCTATGCATCGTTGCTATACCCATAGTAGCATGTATATGACTATGCAGCACGGTGATATCGCTAAACCCACAGACCCATTTCGGCGATCTGCGGAATGCGGAAAAGTCTATCTGGTCAATGATCCGGCTGAGCCCGTAGCCGCCCCTTCCCATAAGTATGGCTTTTATATTCGGGTCATCCAGCATAGCCTGCAGGTCATGTTTCCTGCGCTCATCGGTCTCGGAAAAATAGAAATGTTCGGAACCTACGGTGGCGCCTAACTGTACCGTGTAGCCCCATTCTCCCAGTATCTGGCAGGCCTGTGTGGTACGGTCAAGCGGGAGATAGCCGGAAGGACAGGTTATACCGATCTCATCGCCGGGCTGCAGAGCGGGAGGAATAATCATATATGGTAGATTGAATGTACTGTTTTTAAAAAATGGTAAAAATAAATTTCTTTTGCAGAATATTCGTAAATGTCACTTCATGTATAAAATAATCCTCTTATTACCTCTTATGATATTCACTCTGGCCTGTAACCGGCCTGTGGAAAGTACCGCTACGATAACACAACAGGCACCGGACTGGTGGACCCCTCCGGCGGCCGGGCAAGTGGTAGATCAGCTGGAGCAGCGGGTTACGGAAGACAAGCTGAACAAAAAATTCTTCCGTGTCACCCTGTTGAGCACAGAAGAGAGCCAGGCAGGTATTTATGTGATACAATTAGCGTTCGGTCATAATAATGCAGAGCGTGAAATTACCTTGCCACGGTGGACAGGAGATCTGATATTGAAACCGGTATTGAAGGAAGGCTCCGAAAAATATCATTGTTTAATGGGTTTTGAAGCTAACGACGGGCAGTTTCATGAATTGTATGAGATAAAAATCGTAGATGGGGATATTGTTTTCCGGGAAACGCATAAGTACTTTTTGTAAATACGTAAGATCCTGTCGATTTGATAATATGAAATGTTTTACGCAATGAAACAACGGGGGTAACGAAACAAAGATTCTGTTTGAACTCTTATGGGCAAGTATACTTCGTCGAAAAATACATAATGCCCGTATGCAGGTTGTATAGCTGTATACGGGCATTGTAGCAATTCCATTTCAATGGGTTAATTCCCTTTAAACTCAGGCGTTCTTTTTTCGATAAAGGATGATACTCCTTCGGCAAAATCTTCCGTCCTTCCACAGGCATCCTGGTATTCTTCTTCTAAGCTAAGTTGCTGTGTAAGGCTGTTGTTACTGCTTCTGTTGAGTGCGAGCTTGGTATAGCCTAATGCTTTTGTGGGCATTTTGGCAAGCTGTAAGGCTATGTCCCGGCTCTTTGTGCTGAACTCGGAATCATTAAACACCTTATAGACCATTCCCAGACGCTCAGCCTCCTGTGCGGGGACTTTATCGCCCAGCATCATCAGTGCAGAGGCCTTTTGTAAACCGATAAGCCTGGGTAGAAAAAATGTTCCGCCACTATCCGGTATCAGGCCTATTTTACTGAATGCCTGGAGGAAAGAAGCGCTTTCTGCTGCCACTACTATATCGCAGGCCAGGGCTATATTGGCACCGGCACCGGCAGCAACACCGTTAACCGCCGCCACAACCGGTTTTTCAATTGTACGGATACGCTCGATTATAGGATTGTAATGTCCGTGAACTATGGAACGAAGCTCAGGCCCATCGGGGTCAACAGCTTCTGCCAGATCCTGACCGGCGGAAAAAGCTTTGCCTTCTCCCGTAATGTATACAGCTCTTATAGTATCGTCACGCATACATTTATCCAATTCGGCTTGTATCGCCAATGCCATGTCCCTGTTGAAGCTGTTCAGCTTTTCGGGACGGTTTAAGGTAATAAAGCATACACTATGCTCAATGCTTACTGAAATTGCGCTCATTTGTCCTGTTTTGTTTTGAAGATAGCAAAGAAAAAAATTTAAAGTACACACCATATTCTCTTACCATTATTTAAACCCCGGAGCGAAAGAGCAGCAGACAGCGGTACGGCTCATTTATTCGGGGCTTAAAGAAATAAGAAGGGTAAACGTACAATTTTGCTACACATAATTTAATTAATACAAAAACTAGAGTATCCGCCAAACCGACCATTTTCAGATTTTACGGACTAGGCGGTTCCTGATCCTGCTCAGGCTATCCTGGTGAATGCCGAGGTAAGAAGCTATGAATTTTAACGGTACCTGCAGCGCTACAAGAGGGGCGGACTCCAGCAATATGCGGTAGCGTTCCTCGGGGCTGTGGGTCAACTTGCTTATCTCCCTTTCAAGATTCCAGTTCAGCAATGTTTCTGTAAAAGCATGTTCCATTTTATGGCCAAAAGAAGTATGCTCCTTTATGGCCAGAATATCATTTCT
>JBEBVI010000220.1:0-7013 GCA_040392805.1 Taibaiella helva | reverse complement strand
GTGAGTTTTTGAGATAATAATTGCCTTGGAAAGAAATAATCATTTACGCCATCTCCGTTGGGTGTAAAAGCATTGGGAATATTTATATAACAGTCTTTGTTTATAATAACAGATTCCGTAGAGCTACAGCCTAACGGTTCTGTTCTAACCGTCAGGCTATAAATGCCCGGATGAGTTACATTAATACTTTCAGTAGTATCTCCCGTGCTCCACAAGCTGCTATAAGGTGAATTGGACGAAATAACCTGATTTTTTAAAATAATAGGTGTGCCATTAAAGCACAGACTGGTAGCAGTTCCTAAATATACTTTGGGTAAATTATACGCATATACTGTATCTGTAAAAGTATTTTCAGGGCAGGCCCTGTACATAGCCGTAAGTGTAACCGGCAATATACCGGCTGTTTCATAAGCATGCTGGAAATTACGCTCATTTTGGGCCATCATTTTTATACCATCTCCAAACTGCCAATATAAGCTTGCAATTGTACTATCAGTATCAATTGCGAATGAGATAGTTTGTCCGGTACAAATACTATCTCTGTCCATAAAAAAAGGGGTAGAAACAATAGAATCCACAACAATAGTCTGATAAGCTGTATCCGGACAGATCCCATTTATATCCCCAGCAAGTATTACCCGATAGCTTCCGAAATAGGTATATATATGCTCCGGATTTCGAAAGGCAGAAGTACTCCGATCGCCGAACGACCAATGAAAATTGTTGAACGGCGCATCAGATGTATTATGGAATGTGAGATTATCTGTAACACAAACCAACATTTCAGCATTAAAGGAAACTTTATAATCTTTATCAGGGTAAGTAACTATAAAGCTATCTACATGAAGTTCGCATACGGAATCCATTTGATAGCTGACATAATAAATACCCTTTTGGTTTATCATTCGCTGTTTTCCGGTGCTGCCATCTTCCCAAATGTAATTTATGCCATTGAGGTTACTTGCAATCATTACTATGCTATCAGCCTTGCACATACCCGAGTCTATTGTTGTGGTATAAACCTCTTTGGGGGTTTGGTCAAAAATGACTTTTATGGTATCGATACATTCATCAAACATACAAGGTGAATTTACCTGATAGCTGACCCAATAAATACCACTACTATCCACAATACGTGTTGCTCCGGTACTTCCATCTTCCCATGTATAATTCAATCCGGAGAGGTTGTTTGCCTTAATCATGAAGTTCTTAGTACAAAATGCAGTATCTGTTTTTGATTGATAAACTTTTCTCTTTGTTACAATCGTGGTATAATTAGGCAATCCAGTCGACGATCCCGTTCCGTTAAGCAATGGAAATCCATTGTCTATGTACTGGCAGGCTGTACCTGCAAGGTTAGGATAATGAATAACGTTTAAAGCATTGCCAGATTGCGCACAATAAATTTTACCGTCGGGCCCTCTTTTCATTGCCCCATTAGCATATACATATCCGGATATTACCGTTTTTGAAGCTATCATTGTATCCGCATTATGTGAGCTTAAATCGAATTGCTGTAACGGGCCACCACCCTTAGTGGCATATAGTTTAGTATTATCCGGTGAAAAGCAAACGCCATAATAGGGTGCAGCAGCATTTTTATCAAGTATTACCGGATTGGTAATCCTTCCATTGTTAGCATCAAAATCGTACAACACTAAGTTACCCTGTCCAGCTGCTAACTTACTACGGTCAGGAGCCACCTCAATAGTCGCTATAATTCCACCATTCCATCCATTTCCCCTAATATTCGGGGAAAGAATGGGATTAGAGTTAATTCCATTAGCATTAATATTGTAAACTTTAAACGTATAATTAATACGGTCATTTACAATTAACCATATATTGCAGTCATTACCGGAAACAGCTGTCATTTGCTCTGTCAATAAAGAATCCAATAATATGCCCTTTTTAATGGCATCGCCTAAACCATTATTTAATGTCATGTCGATAATACTATAATATAGTCTGCCACAATAAAATTGATCTTCAAGCATTCCTAACGAAAAAATATAGTATTTGTCTGTATTACCGGGCATAGGGACAATAAGAGCACCTTGTGCACTACTTGACGTAATATTCTTATCTACGCCAGGTAGATTAGAGCCATTAGGCATGTGGTTATTGTCTCGCCCCCAAACTGAGGTACCGTCTGTGTAAAACAAAAGCTTCCCATTGGTATCACAAACAGAAGCGCAGCCTTCAGAGGTGCTAACATTAGTTTTAATCGCGGTTGGCGGATTACTATTAAAATCAATACCGGCAAGGCGTCCAAATGCCCAAACATTTCCATATTGTGCATTTATTTTTAATACCAATAAAAGCATAAGCAGTAAAAAAGATAATACCTTTTTCTTTCGCATACTACAACTGCAATTGACTTTTCAGGATGAAATACAATGTGGTATTCAATAAAATACTGCTACCACATTGCAAAGTATGATCGTCAAAATAACTTATCCAAGTACCGTCATGTCGACCGTAGCGGGGACATCTCTCAAGCTTTAGAACCGGGAAGTTATTTTGACACCGTTACAAAGCGGTATCACTCTGGTTTCATTATTTTTTCGATCTTTATAAGCATCCCGTTTCGATTACTTACTTGCAACAGGTATAAACCTGAGACCAAATTCTTTAAGGAAATACTATGGGCATCGTTAACCTGTAGGATAATTTTTCCTGTAGCATCCAACAATTTTATATTGACCCCAACAGGTGCTTGAATGTAAACTATATCATTTGAAGGATTAGGATAAATATGGACCTGGCCTGGTGTTAAGTTGATATTGTCTATTTGTGTATAGTTAGTTACCACATAAACATCAGAAGTATCTGTGCAGGTACCATCACTTACAATAACTCGGTAATTACCATTTTCAGTAATAGCATAAATGCCGTCTGTAGCCCCGGGTATTATATTGCCATTTAGCATCCACTGATACGTAATAAAAGATACAGTTGTTCCTAATTCAAACTCATTAATGGTAATAACAGGATTTAGTTCTGAGCCTTTAAGCTTAAAAGAATCAATATAATAATGGCAACCATCGTGGTACCTCACCCAATAACTCCCGTCAGTATTTATCTCTCGAACAGAGTCGGTTGTTCCATCATCCCATTGATATATATACTCAGTAGAAATAGCCACGGGATAAAGTACAATTCCATCTTCCCATCCTGAACAAACCGTTGTATCCATAACTATGGACGAATTTGTATCAGGAGCCATAGGATATACTACTTCGTTCGGAAGTGAACTCTTTGTAATGGTACCGGCAGCTAACTTTATAGATTTTGCTTGAAAATCACAAGCTAAGCCGGCCAAATTAGGTTGGTTGATTGTACTTAAAAAGCTGTCACTCTCTTTCAGTGAACAATAAATCGTATCCCCATATAATCTGAGGTATCCGTGCGAAATACTAATGTCACTTATTGAGCTTATCAAGGTTTCAGAATTGGCAATAGCTGTAGAATCATAGTTACTAACGTCATATTGCAATAGTGATTGGTTAGGTGAGGTTCCACTACCTGCTATGTTTATTAAATACAATTTGGAATTATCCGGTGAAAAAGATGCCGTATAGGCACCTATACCTTCTTTTACCTCAAGCCCATCTGTTACTACACCTGTTCCAGGATTGAATTTAAACAAAAACGTTCCCGAAACACCGCCGAATAGGGCAAATTGACTCGTAATAACTAACATCTTTCTATCAGGAGATACGGCCATACCCCCAAGACGATAAGGCCAGAATACGCCCCCACCTGCCGGACCTGGAACATTAGAAATTACTGGTACCGTATCTATTCCCTGCCTGGTAATGTGATAAGCTTTAAAAGCATTAACACCAACTGTTGATCGTGTATAAGTATGGACTAATAACCAGATATCACAATTGCTGCCGGGTACAGCAATCATACTTTCGCTAAGCGTATCTCTATCCAGAACAATATTCATTTTTCCAGTGTTAACATCTCCCATACCATTGTTGAGTTTTATATCTATTATAGAATAAAGTAAAAAACCATGAGAAGCGGTATTTGCGGTATGACTTGTTGCTCCAAATAGAGAAAAAAGATAGTATTTCCCCGGTGAGTCTATAACCGGAACAATACAGCTACCTTGTGTAGTGTTAAAGTTTCCAATTATACTCTTTCCATTGGGTGTTACCTGGTTATTTCGGTTGTATAAGTTTGTTCCATCATAGTAGAAATATAATTCACCTGTAACAGGATCAGCTACGGAAGCACCTCCTTCGTTGAAGCTAAGGCTGTGATAGGATGTTTTTATCGCAATAGATTTCCCATTATTAAACTCCAATCCCGCAGAGTCACCAAAAGCCCACACGCTATTGGCCCTCAGAAAATTCTCTTGCTGATTATAATAGAGTTTTTGCGCATGGAGGAAAATATTGCTACAAAAAATAAATAATAGCATAATAAGTAAGCGTAGTTTTACTTGCATAATCAAACGATATTTAAGAGTTAAAAATATATTTATACATGATACTTCAGGGATATACATGGATAAAGAAAAAAGGCACTTACAAATAGTATAAGTCCAAGACTAAAAGCCATTTACTTTAATTTATAAAGAATCGAAAATATACTGGTCTATTAAAGGCAGTTTGTCATAATGTATAGAATTTATACGCTTTTAAAAATATTACGGCTATGGCAGTGCAATACCGTATGACAAAACTATACTAACATTAATGGCGTTACAATAGGCAACTTTATCCAATTTCACCACCTCAGCATAGTCATAAATGCCTATTTTTAGTCAAATCCTTTTTCTTTCTTCAAAATGTCTCTAATTTTAACAATGAATGTTCGATAATGAATTAATATCAATTAGGAATTAAAAATTAAGAATTGGCGTTGCATCGTTGCGACTTCTTTGCGATCGTTGCGTAAAACAAGTCAATTATGAATAAAGCCTGTTTTAAATTTTGACTTAACCACACCCTTTATGCTACGCATTCTACAGCTAAATCTTGGAGCTATCCTCCTACTCCTCGCTTTACAAGGTTTCGCCTGGCCTTACGATACGGAGCTATCCCTGCCGGGTGATGGTACCCGCCAGGTACCTGTGCGTTTTTATGATGGCCTGTATCTCATCGGCACACCGGATGCAACTTATATAGATCAGCTATTCCTATCGGCCGACAGCATGATGCGTAAGCGCCAGCCCACACCAGCACTCCAATACCTGAAACAAGCCGACTCTATAGCTCATATCCAACCTGCATGGAAGGTGCCGGTGTATCTGAAAACCGCACTGATCTATGAGCAACTCAACAATTATAATAAGGCGACGGCCTATAATTTCATGGCCCTGGAATCAATAGCCAATGAAGGCGCCCGGAAGCGCTGGGAAGCGGGCTGCTACATCAATATCGGCTGGCTGCAAAGGCAGGCCGGCAATAACGTAACAGCAGAAGTGTATGTACAAAAGGCCATTGACCTGTACCGTCAGATAGAAGTGCCCAATACCGAAAAAATAAATGCCCTGCTACTGCAAACCCATCTCGCTAAAGTCCATCACCGGTACCAGGAGGTCAACCAGCTGTTCTTAGAAGCATGTCAATTGATACAGGCTGAAAAAAGCACAACGGAAGATGAAACGAAACAGGCTGTCTTATCCAACATGGAGCACCGGATCTATAATAATATTGCCGACACCTACCTCTATCTCCACCAGCCGGACTCCGCATTATCGTGGCTAAAAAAGACGGAAACAAATATGCCCCTGCTTCCTCCTTATATACAAGCGCTTATTTATTTAACCAAAGGTCAGGCCTATGCACAAAAAAACAGCTTCGAACCGGCCCTTAAAAATTTCCGGACCGTTATGGGTTTAAGTCTCCACTACGATTATAACAATATCCAAATGGTCGTCAATAAAGAGCTGCTGGAGCTGTATACGCGAAAAGGAGATATAAAAAGATCGTGGCAATACCAGAAACAATATATCGACCTGCTGGAGCAAGGGATCACGACCATGGAAAAGAACATCCATACCATTAACGGGCAGGAGGCCAATTACTACTTAGCCAAAAAAGATAAGGAAATAGCCCATAAAGAATTGCAGATCATGGTGCAGCAAAGCAAGGTGAAAGAAAGAAATCTCTGGGCCATTATACTGATCATTGTTATCCTTTCCCTGCTGGGCTTTGCATTCAGCCTGTACAAGTATTTTATCAATAAAAAGAAACTGGCGGACATCCAGATCAGCAATATGGAAAAAAGCAGGAAGATCATGCAGATCGAAGCAGGTATCAAAGGAGAGGAAAAAGAACGGAAACGTATCGCCATGGAATTGCACGACGGTATCGTAGGCGAACTGATGGCCTTAAAGATCAACCTGGAAGCCATACCTGCAGAGTCGCCCGGGCTTCAGCAGTGCAGGAAGTACCAGTATGCCCTGATACAAAGCGAAGACATTGCTAAAAGGCTGAGAGAAACCGCCCATAACCTGATGCCGGTGCATATTAGGGAAACCGGCCTGATCGGTGCCTTACGTACTTTCCTGGATACTATTGATACCGTACCTATCCGGTTTATTTTTCAATACTATGGCCAGCTGCCCGAATTGAGCGGCGAAGTGGAAAAGATCATTTACCTCATTGTTCTGGAACTGATACAGAATATTTTGAAGCACTCCAATGCTTCGGAAGCACTGATACAGCTACATTATTTTGAAGGCACACTCA
Organism: Taibaiella helva; assembly: GCA_040392805.1. GTDB lineage: Bacteria > Bacteroidota > Bacteroidia > Chitinophagales > Chitinophagaceae > Taibaiella > Taibaiella helvus_B. The sequence continues at coordinate 297 of JBEBVI010000220.1, read as the reverse complement.
ATATTACCGTTGAAGACAATGGCATAGGTATATCCAAAAATGCTGCAGCCGGTGGCATAGGACTATCCCACATCAGGGAACAAATAGCACTACTGAACGGCAGGATAGACATCCAGGGCTCCGCCTATACCGGCACCACCATTTTCATCGAGCTACCCCTATTCCCCAAAGAAGAACCACCAATAGTGAATGAGGAATCATCAATTAAGAATGAGGAATTAAGAATTAAGAATTGAAGAACCTTGTCTTGTCCTGAAATAAGTTGACAGATTGACTAAGTCAAAACAACCATTTTTA
>JBEBVI010000219.1:0-7025 GCA_040392805.1 Taibaiella helva | reverse complement strand
TGTGGAGGCATCTCCCAGGTTTACCCCATGAGATGTGTACTATCTCATGGGGCTTAGAAATGGGAAAGTTATACGACAGCGTTACTTATTAATAATATTATGGATAAATTCAGGTTGGAAACAGATCTTTTGGGGGAGAAGCAGGTGCCGGGAGATGCTTATTATGGTATTCAGACATTGAGGGCTATGGAGAATTTCCCGCTGTCTCATACAAAGCTGAATCGTTACCCTTCATTGATAAAAAGCCTGGCATGGGTGAAGAAGGCTGCCGCAGCTACCAACCATAAGCTGGGGCTTTTACCGGATGATATTTACGGGGCAATCAATGAAGCCTGCGACGAGATCATTAATGGGGCCTTCCATGACTTTTTCCCTGTGGATATTTATCAGGGTGGGGCAGGCACTTCTACCAATATGAATGCCAACGAGGTGATCGCCAATATTGCTCTGGAACTGTTGGGACATGAAAAAGGCGATTATACTTATGTGTCGCCTAATGATCATGTGAACCTTAGCCAGTCCACCAACGATGCCTATCCAACGGCATTAAAACTGGCTGTTTATGATATGCATCTGCATCTGCTTCCGGTGCTCGAGCAGTTGGAGGCGGCATTAAGGGCTAAGGCAATTGAGTTTCGGGAGGTCATAAAGATGGGACGGACGCAGTTGCAGGATGCCGTACCGATGACCCTGGGACAGGAGTTTGACGGCTTTGCCTACCTGATAAAGACGGCAATAGCAGATTTGAAAAAGGGCGAAAGCACATTGCTGGAGATCAATATGGGCGCTACTGCTATAGGCACCGGCATTAACGCCCCGAAAGGCTTTAGCGGGATGTGTGCTGCGCAACTGGCGACCATGCTGGATGCGCCTGTAGTGGCAACAGAGAATTTAATAGCCACGACTTCCGATACAACAGGTTTTGTGGAGTATTCCGGTTTACTGAAAAAGCTGGCACTGAAACTGACGAAGATCTGTAACGATCTCAGGCTGCTTTCATCCGGGCCGAGGGCAGGTTTGAATGAATTACGGCTGCCGGAATGCCAGCCGGGCTCTTCCATTATGCCCGGAAAGGTGAACCCGGTTATTCCCGAGGTGGTGAACCAGGTTTGCTATAGAGTGATAGGAAACGACCTGACGATCACGCTTGCAGCAGAAAATGCCCAGCTGCAACTGAATGTAATGGAGCCGGTGATAGGGGCCTGCCTGTTTGAAAGTGTTCAATTGCTGCAAAACAGTGTAGATATTCTGACAGAAAGATGCATAAAGGGTATTGCAGCTAACCCTTTGGTAACAGAGCAGATGGTTAAAGGTAGCGTGGGGATCGTAACGGCTCTGAACCCTTATATCGGTTATAAGCTGGGATCTGCTATTGCAAAAGAAGCGCTGCTGGAGCACAAGAGTGTGCAACAGGTGGTATTGGAAAAAGGCCTGTTGACTGAAGAACAACTGGAGAAATACCTCGATCCGAAAGCAATGGTCTGAAAGAAGAAGCGGATAAGATTATCGCAGAAACAGGAAATGCTTACTTTCTGAATGACCTTAATAAGTGTATCAAAATAACTTCCCGGTTTAATAAGTGATGGGTGATATAATAGGCGATTGTCAACTGTCCGCTTCAGTTTAGCTTTGACAACTTTTAGAAAAGTTGTCAAAGCTTTTAGGAGATTATACTTTATCTTAATCAAATAGACGTGGAATCAGGAATTAAAAACCGGTACAGATGGTTCACTGGTTTCGACAGGCATTTCCTGCGTCGGGTCACTTTGAGCCTTTTGACGGTAAAGAGCGATATTGCCCCTGGATACCGGAACCTTTACCTGCATTAATGGTAGTGATAGTTTTAGTCCCTGCGCATTACCGTCTACAGCAATGACCTTTCCCGTATTTACGATCCAGCCCCGGTGCGTACGAAGCAGGCTGTCAGCCGTTTCCAGCTGATTTTCGATATTCTTGAGCGTGTTCCTGATCAAGGTGGTTTTTAAGCTGCCGTTCTTTTCCCAATAAATATTTACATAATTATCTAAGGCCTGCACGGCTAATAAATCACATTCTTCTACTTCCAGCTTATCGCCCTGGTTTTCACCGGTAAGGCAGATCCGGGCGGCCGTTCTGCCTGAAATAATCTTTCCGGTCCCGGTTTCCTGTACCGGATTTGTTCTTGTTTGATCCGGCAAATGCCCGGCAGGAAGTGAGGGTACATCACCGGCCTTTTGATCCTTTAACAGGCCGGATATTGCTGCCGCACTTTTTATATTTTTTTGTAAATAATAATTATAAGAAATAAGGTCGGCTATGGTGACGGGAAAGATGCCCAGCATGAGCACCCATTTAAACATCACAAAGTACAGGGATAAGGGAAATGGTTCCGCACCATATAATAATTGAGCAACCAGGCAGTTGAGCAATGTGATACAGATCATCAGGAAGACATTCCACAACGTCTGTTTTCCGAAGGTCCATTCTTCATCCGGTATACGGTGCATGATCGTCCGGGTGAAAACAACGCCACCCAGGAATAATACCGATGCTGTCGCTAGTCCGTATAATACAGATACTTTGAACAGCCGGATAACATCATAAAGGTGCAGCGAAAAAGGTTTGAAAAGGAAAAGGAACAAGGTGATAAAAAGACCGAAAAAAATACTGCGGGTCTTATACCACCGCCAGCTGTTGATCGGAAACGGTTTATTTAAAATGCTCCAATGCATAAAATATCAATTCGTGTTAAGCCAAAAGTCAAAATATTGAGATTTTGACAATCGGTTCATTGCAATTAAACGGTTGCAACATAATAGGTCCGACTTAACATCAGGTAATGCTGCTTTAAACGCTCTTTCGGCTCTTCTGTCTGCTTGCAAGAGGCTGGGGAAGCTTTACTATTCGTCCCGGTATGATTTTAACCCCTTAAAATTTGCTGTCTGTCCCTTAAAAATGCCGTCTGTCCCTTTAAAATCCCCGTGATGGTTACAGCCTGCTAATTTTGCCGGTGCAATAATAAAAAGAACTATGCATCTTAACTATCTTAAAAGAAAAAATCTTTTATTCTTTATTTCTTTTATGCTCCAAAGTGCTATGATATGGGGCCAGCAGGTACAGACTTTGCGGGGTACTGTCGTAGATCAGCAATCAAAAAGCGGGATAGAATTCGTGTCGGTGTCCTTGCCCGGCACGACCATAGGTACGCTGACGGACAGCAATGGACATTTTGTCATCAGCGATGTTCCCCTGGGACGTACCAGCCTGCAGTTGAATCATATAAGCTATGAGCCGCTTTTGCTGCATAACATAGTGATAGAGGGAGGGAAAGAGACCGTTTTGAACCTCGAAATGCTGGAGCAGGTACGCCGTAGCCAGGCTGAAGTGACTATTATCGGCAAACGAGAACGGAGCACCATCCAGCAAATGGCCACTTCAAGCGTAATGGAATTTAATGCCGAAGACAGCAGGCGGTATGCCGGGAGCAGGAATGATGTGGCCCGGATGGCGACCAATTTTGCAGGTGTAAATAGCGCTAATGATGCCAGCAACGATGTGGTGATCAGGGGAAATTCACCCTTAGGCCTGCTGTGGAGGATGGAGGGCGTGGACATTCCCAACCCGAACCACTTCGGCAGCCTGGGGGCGACAGGCGGGGCGGTCAGCATGCTTAACAATAATGTGGTAGGCCAGTCTGCCTTTTATACCGGTGCCTTTCCCGCGCAATTCGGAAATGCTGTTGCCGGCGCATTTGATATCAGCCTGCGCACCGGCAATAACCACAAAAGGGAATTTACTGCCCAGGTTGGTTTTAATGGATTGGAATTAGGAGCCGAGGGGCCTTTCAGCAGCAAAAGCAATGCTTCTTACCTCCTGTATTATCGATATAGCATACCGGGACTGCTCAAAAGCCTGGGTGTGGATGTGGGTACCGGAGCAGCCGTTCCGGCTTACCAGGATATCAGCTTTAAGGTGGAATTGCCTACTGCCAAAGCCGGCAGATTTGTCTTGTTCGGCATAGGTGGTAAAAGCAGTATTAATTTCCTGGGCGATATTGAAGATACCGCCAATTTTTACAATGATCCTTATCACGACCTGTATAATGCCACTAAAATGGGTGTTGCCGGATTAAAGCATACTTACTTTTTTAATAGCAAAACTTCTTCGGTGCTGACGCTGGCAGCTACCGGAGCAGGGGTGACCACCCGCCAGGACTCGCTGGATATAGACGGAAATCCGCATAAGAATTACCGGGAAAGCGGGAACGAATGGCGTTATGTGGCCAACTGGGTACTGAATAAAAAGTTCTCCGCTTCAGACAGATTGTCGGGCGGACTGTCTTTCGATCAGTTGCATTACAGTTATAAGGATAGCATCCGGGATGCCCGTTACGGCTTCATCCCTTTTTTACAGGAAAAGAACCATACCGAGCTGATCAGGGCCTTTCTGCAATGGCAGCACCGGTTTAATGACAGGCTGACGCTTAATTCGGGAGTATACAGCCAATATCTTACCCTCAATAAGAAAATATCAGTTGAGGCACGGCTCGGATTGCAGTATAAGTTATTGGATGCGGCAGTTGTTTCTTTAGCGTATGGTATGCATAGCCAGATGCAGACATTAATGACCTATTTTTATGAAAGCAAGGTGGGCGAAAATTTTGTGCAGACCAATCGCAACCTCGGCTTTACAAAAAGCAGGCATCTTGTAGCCGGCTGGGAACATAGCCTGCCCCAGGGCTGGAAATACAAGGTGGAAGGCTACATGCAACACCTGAACGGCGTACCGGTAGAAAACCGTCCATCCGACTGGTCGGCACTGAACATGGGGGCGGGTTACGGTGCCGGTTTGGAGGATAGCCTGGTCAATAAGGGTAAAGGCTTCAATTACGGTGCGGAACTGACAGTAGAAAAGCCTTTTTCCAATGGCTACTATCTGTTGGCTACGGCTTCTGTGTTTGACTCAAAATATAAAGGCAGCAATGGTGTAGAGCATAATACCATTTTTAACGGGAGATATGTGTTTAATGTATTGGCCGGAAAAGAGTGGAAAATAAATGATATGCATGGCGTCGGTATCGATTTTAAGGTGACAACAGCGGGTGGTAAACGTTATACACCGATCAACGAGCAGGCTTCGAATACGGAAGGAAGGGTTATCTATTTCGATGAGCAGTCGTTTGAAAAGCAGACTAAAGCCTACTTCCGCCTTGACCTGAAGCTCACGTACCGGATGAATTATAAAGGATTTATGCAGGAATTCTTTGTGGACTTCCAGAACCTGACCAATCACAAGAATGTGCTTAACCAATGGTATGACAGTCGTACCGGAATGATACGCACACAAAATCAGTTAGGGTTCTGGCCTAATTTTAATTATAGGATCCAGTTTTAAGAATGGAGTGTTGATTAGTCACAGGAAAATTATAAATCTGTTTTCTGGTTTATATAATTTCTGTATTAAACTATTAATCAGTATTTTATTTTTCTGTTTATCTGATTCGGAAAAAGAGGTGGAAAGGGGAAAGAGAGCCTTGTGATTGATGGAGTTACATTGCGGCTGATGACCTCGAAGCAGTGTTGTCTAAAAAGAGCTGTTTCACGCAAAGAACACGACGAATACAAAGAGACAAAGAATATAATCATTTTGATTTAAATATAGTTGCGTTGTTAACTTTGCTTTCTTTGTTCACCTTGTGTGAACTTCTCTTTGCGGAGCAGTAATGAACTGAATTTTTGGACGACCTCTTTTTATAAGCTGTGAATCGCCCGGATAACCTTTTATAGTATTTATTTGTTTCGATAACTTATGATAAAATATTGATCTTCAGTTTATATTATTTTATTTGTATTTAAACTAATTCAATAAATGAGCTTTTTATTTTTCACTTTATCATCTCCTTTAGCTCTTGTTCTTTATCAGCCGGCAAGTCGTTTTGAAGTCTGAATCGGAGGTAATGAACCCGGTTGCTTCCGGCGATGTCCAATCCTTCGTAGTGTGTTTTAATGGACAATTCGGGGGAAATGGTATCCCGGCTGTAGATATTGTCATCATCCTTGAGCAGTTCCAGCCCATAGAGCGAGATCACGTTTTTAGTAAAATGATACAGGTCGGGACTGTCTGTTTTAAGATGTACTATTCCATCAGGCTTTAATATCTGCCGGTACAGGCGTAAGAAACGGGGAAAGGTCAGCCTTTTCTTCATCCGGGACAACCGGAGTTGCGGGTCGGGAAAGGTGATCCATATTTCGTCCACTTCACCCGGTGCGAAGTAGTCTGTAATTTTGTCTATATGGGAGCGTATAAATGCCACATTTTCAATATTTTCTTCAATTGCTGTTTTTGCACCTCTCCATATCCTGTTGCCTTTTATATCGATCCCTATAAAGTTCCGGTTGGGGTAGAGTCTGCCTAAGCCAACAGAATATTCTCCTTTGCCGCAGGCGAGCTCAAGGGTGATGGGGTTGTTGTTTTTAAAGAATGCACTCCATTGGCCCTGCATGCCCGAAGGGTATTCCAGTACATTGGCAAAGCCTTTGATCGCTTCAAAGCGGATTTGTTTTTTTTGTCCCATTGGTTGGATGATTTTTTGTGAGTGACGGGTGGTAAGTGATAGGTGGTGTGATAAGTAATAGGTAATTGGCGGCAAATTAGTAATAAGGTGTTATTTGGGCTAATTTTATTTTGACGGTTTGGCTGTTGCTTTATTGGGCTTAGAGAATATACTGGTATTTTGTCGTATTTTTTTATTTAAATAATTTTTATAATTAGTTTATAATCATTGTAAATGAAAATTTATGTTTAAATATAGTAAGTACACATTTCTCACGTCATGGCGAGGCCCGACCCGTCATCTCACTTTCTGAAGTAAGACCGCTATCTCCGCTAATTCTGCTACCCGAATGAATAAGAAACAAGCATCTAAAAGTACTTTGTCACAGTGTGAAAGATTACCTGACGGTGAGAAAAGTTCTCGACTACACATCATTTTGAGCGAAATGACGACCTTTTTAGGCAGCCTTAACAAGCAATGAAAAATAATGATC
>JBEBVI010000218.1:0-7033 GCA_040392805.1 Taibaiella helva | reverse complement strand
GCTGACCGCGCCCAACGGTTGTTTCAATAATCTCGACAGATGCCGTGCGGCCTACAACTATTAAATTTCTCCGCTGCAGCAATACCGGGTTCTCCGTAGTAATGACATGCACGATATGCAGCGGCATATCCATGGTGTAGGCAGGCGGAACTTCAATATAAAATCCGTCATTATACAATGCGGTATTCATTGCCACAAAAGCATTTCCTTCCATTGTGGCTATAGTACCGAAATACTGTTGGAAAAGCGCTTCCTGTTCTGCTTCAGCTATGGGGCAAACTTTAAATTTTCCATCTTCAGGTAATACAGAAAGTGCGGGATTGATCCTGCCATTGACAATGACCAATCGATAAGCGCCCTTATGCTCACCCTTTAAAGAATGCTGGATCTCTTCCAGGTGCAGGGACATCATTCGGGCCGCACGTTCAAACTCTTCCTGAGTCAGTTCCTGCCGGGCAGTTTGTATATCGTAATCTTCTTTTAAGTAAGGTAAAACATTGGTGTACTTCCACTCCTCATTTTTCAAAGTGGGGAATCCCAATGAGCGGAAAATATCGAAAGCCTTGCTCCTTAAGCGCTGCAGCTCTTCGTTAGCATTCTGCATCGAAGCAATCTCATACTTTGATACCAGGCTGTCATATAATGGCATTTCCAATTGGTTAATCATTGTCATCGTATTATATTGCGCACGTTTCTATCTGCACGAATAATTATAAAGTTAAAATCAAAAGCCGGATACATGCTTGGTAACGCCTGCCTATTCCGTAACCCAGCACCGTCGGCTTTAATCTTATGAATGGGCCGCCGCTTCTTCTTTGATCCAGTCGTAACCTTTTTCCTCCAGTTCCAGTGCCAGGCTTTTATCTCCGGTCTTCACTATCTTTCCATCGCTAAGCACATGTACGAAATCCGGGACAATATAATCCAGCAATCGTTGATAGTGGGTAATAATGATAAAGGCGTTTTGCTCGCTGCGTAGTTTATTCACGCCCCTGGACACGATACGGAGTGCGTCTATATCCAGGCCGGAATCTGTTTCATCCAGGATGGCTATTTTAGGCTCGAGCATAGCCAGCTGAAATATTTCATTCCGTTTTTTCTCACCACCGGAAAATCCTTCGTTCAAAGAACGGTTGACCAGCCTGGCATCAAATTCCACCAATTTCTGCTTCTCCCTGGATAAGGTAAGAAACTCTTTAGCCGTCAGTGGTTCCTGGCCCCTGTACTGGCGTATTTCATTTAAAGCCGTCTTAAGGAAATTAATATTGGAAACTCCGGGGATCTCAATAGGATACTGGAAAGCCAGGAAAACACCTTCCCGCGCACGGTCTTCCGGCGACATTTCCAGAAGGTCTTTACCGTCTAAAGTGACAGAACCTTCCGTAACATGAAAGTCAGGCCGGCCGGATAATACCGAGGCCAGCGAACTTTTTCCGGCACCATTAGGGCCCATGATCGCATGCACTTCACCTGCCTTCACTTCAAGGTTAAGGCCTTTCAATATTTCCTTTTCTTCTACTCCCGCATGGAGATTTTTTATTGATAACACGTATTCTCTTTTTTCTGTTTATATATAATTTCGGTTCTCAGGGGATAGGTTTTCCCGGATTCAGGCGGTGGTTACCTTGTTACCATATTAGCCTACGCTACCTTCTAAAGAAATGGCCAATAGTTTTTGCGCTTCTACTGCAAATTCCATGGGTAGCTGGTTCAGCACTTCTTTTGCAAAACCGTTCACGATCAGTTCCACTGCCTTTTCCGTATCTATTCCCCGGGCATTCAGATAAAAGATCTGGTCTTCACCGATCTTAGATGTTGTGGCCTCATGCTCCAGAGTGGCCGTACTATTTTTGGATTCAATATATGGGAAGGTATGTGCTCCGCACCTGTCGCCGATAAGCATGGAATCGCATTGTGTAAAGTTTCGTGCGTAAGCAGCCTTTGCACCTATTTGCACTAAACCTCTGTAGCTGTTCTGCCCGTTACCTGCCGATATACCTTTGGAAATAATACGGCTCCGGGTGTTGGCGCCGATGTGGTAGATCTTGGTGCCAGTGTCGGCGATCTGTTTCCCTTTGGTAACAGCCACGCTGTAAAATTCGCCATAGCTGTTATCACCCTGCAGGATAACACTGGGATATTTCCAGGTTATAGCAGACCCGGTTTCCACCTGTGTCCACGATAAACGGGCATTAGCGCCTTTGCAGATACCACGCTTGGTTACAAAATTATAGATACCGCCATTGCCTTCGCTATCTCCCGGGTACCAGTTCTGTACAGTAGAATATTTCACCTCTGCATTTTCCAGCACTACGATTTCCACAACAGCCGCATGAAGCTGGTTCTCGTCCCGCATTGGTGCGGTACAACCTTCCAGATAGCTTACATAGGCTCCTTTATCGGCTATGATCAGCGTACGTTCAAACTGACCGGTATTCTCTGCATTGATACGGAAGTAAGTAGACAGTTCCATCGGGCAACGCACGCCTTCAGGAATGTACACAAATGATCCGTCGGAAAAAACAGCCGCGTTCAGGGCTGCAAAAATATTATCGCTATGTGGCACTACTGAGCCCAGGTATTTTTTTACCAGCTCGGGGTGATTCTTCACCGCTTCTCCAAATGAACAAAACAGGATACCTTGTTTCTTTAATTCTTCCCGGTAAGTAGTCGCTACGGAAACACTATCAAATACTGCATCTACTGCCACACCGGCCAGAGCTTTCTGTTCCGAAAGAGGAATACCCAGCTTTTTAAAAGTTTCCAGTAATTCGGGGTCTACTTCATCCAGGCTTTCATATTTCTTCTTGGAGGCTGGTGCGGCATAATAAGATATGGCCTGAAAATCCACATCCGGCATTTTAAAGTTCTGCCAACCGGGCATATCCATTTTAAGAAATGCCCTGAATGCCTTTAACCGCCATTCCAGTAACCATTCGGGCTCTCCTTTCTTTTGTGAAATAAATCGAATAGTATCTTCTGTAAGGCCGGGGGGTAATATATCCATCGGGATGTCGGTAACAAAGCCATGTTCATACTCTTTACCGGCAATCTCCTCTAAAAAATCTGTGCTATTATTTTCCATACTGCTCGCTCCTGATAATAAAGAGAGTAATTACTCTTTTAATACGGGTGCAAAGTTACAATCAAAATGCCGCAATAACCAAGATTTATAATAAAAGGTTTTTATGTGGGAATTGATATAAGCGCGGCTTTTGTCAATTATGAATTAAGAATTACGAATTAAGAATTATCCATTACAAATGGGAAAATCGTAATGTCATTTTAGCCTATAGGGTTCAATAGAATCTTTGCCTCGTTACGCTCCGTTGCCCCGTTGCGTGAAGCAATCAGACGCTATAAAAAAAGTTGCATACAGTATAAATCCTGCATGCAACTTTCTAAAATTATATATAACCAACTCCTAATCTTATAACTTGATCACATCGTCGGTCTTCTTATCAAAGAAATAATACTCTGTAAGCTGATAATTATTATCCGTTTGCAACTCGAGCCAAACCCGGTATTGGCGATACCATTTCCATTGCAGCGAGCGCCAGAAGCCTTTATCTTTCAAATAGGCCACCAGCATCGGGTGGGCAGCAAGCTTCAGTTTCCGGTGTCCCTGGCTGATCAGGTATTTAAAATCTTTTTCCAGCTCATCGGTCAGTAATAAGGAAGGACCGATCTTGCCGGTTCCGTTACAGGATGGGCATACCTCCGCAGTGGAAATATTTATTTCGGGACGCAGGCGTTGACGGGTTATCTGCATCAACCCGAATTTGGAAATAGGCAGTATGGTATGGCGGGCGCGATCGCTGGTCATCAATTCGCTCATCACATCCATCAGCTTCTTCTTATTATCAGGCAACTTCATATCAATAAAGTCGATGATGATAATGCCGCCGATATCTCTCAGCCGCAATTGCCTGCAAATTTCTTCTGCCGCCTCTAAGTTGGTTCTCAGGGCGCTTTCTTCCTGGTTGCCATCCGCCGCCCGTGTTCCACTGTTTACGTCTATCACGTGCATGGCTTCGGTATGCTCAATGATGAGGTACGCTCCACTCGGCAAGTTCACTGTTTTCCCGAAAGCCGCCTTCACCTGCCGGGTAATACCATAATGGTCGAATATAGGCTGACCGTTCTGGTAAAAATTGACAATCTCCTCTTTCTCGGGAGCTATACGGGATACGTATTCCTTGGTTTCCTGCAAAATACCGCGCTCGTTAACTACAATACGCTGAAAACTTTCATTCAGCAGATCTCTAAGGATAGAATTGGTCTTCCCCTGTTCACTCAGGATCCTTTTAGGAGGACGAGCACCTTTTAGATTGGCCTGAATCCCTTTCCACTGCTGCTCCAGATCAAGCAGGTCGGCATGTAGCTCTGCGGTATCTTTACCTTCTGCGGCAGTACGTATGATTACACCAAAATTCCGGGGCTTGATATTTTCAACTATCTTTTGCAGGCGTTTACGTTCTTCGCCGGAATGAATTTTGCGCGAAACGGAAACAAAGTTGTTAAAAGGAGTGAGCACCACAAATCTTCCCGGGAAAGATAGCTCACAACTCAGGCGGGGGCCTTTTGAGGATATCGGCTCTTTCAGTATCTGAACTAAAATTTCAGGTTTCTGGCCAAGTACATCTGTAATTTTTCCGGTCTTTAATATTTCCTGCTCATTTTGAAATTTACCGAAATCGATCCCTTCAGGACTATTATCTTTAATAGAGGACTGGGTAAATTTTAATAAAGAGCGGATGTAAGGACTCAGGTCGGTATAGTGCAAAAAAGCATCTTTCTCGTATCCAACATCTACAAAAGCGGCATTCAGGCCGGGCATTAATTTTTTTACCTTACCTAAATATAAATCACCTACGGCAAATGCCGAATTATTATGTTCGTAATGAAGTTCTACAAGTTTTTTATCTTCCAGAAGAGCAATTTCCACACCCTCAGCCGACGCATTGATAATCATTTCTTTATTCATGATATCTTTATTGTCGTTCGATCTTATACTGCTTTTCGCCTTCCTGAATTTATACCGGGAAGACGGGCAGATTTTCTCTACACATAAAAAATGCTAACCCGAATGCCTGTTACGCAGGAAATCCGGGTTAGTGTATCTTGCTTACATTGGTAACGATTTAAGGCAATTAATTTTATTAATACCATAATAAACAGTATTCTTTAAAATACCGCTTATTACATCGTTCATGCTCCAAGGTAATGTATTTATCTTTTCTTGCTCTTATGACGATTTTTTCTAAGCCTTTTCTTGCGCTTATGGGTTGCTATTTTATGACGTTTCCTCTTTTTACCACTTGGCATACATTAAATAATTTTATTGTTTAAAAAAATTTCCTTTATAACTAAATCTGTCAGAATGTTTTCATGTAATTGTCCAGATCCTTACTGAAATCCGGATTATTCATAATTCGCTTGGCTTCATTGAATACCTCAATGGCTTTTTCCCTTTCCCCCTGCCTCTTATATGCTTCCCCTAAAAACAGGTGCGCCTCTATATTATTCTTATCAACACTTAAAACGGTAAGTCCACGCTGGACTGCTTTATCTAACTGACCCGACTCTATGGCCATACGCCCTAAAACAATATTGGCGGGTATATTGGTCGAGTCTTTCTTCACAATGGTCAACAGCTGCTCAATCCCTTTCATTGTCTCTCCCACAGCATTGATATATACTCCGGCAAGATCCATTCTTACGGTATCATTTTCGGGGTTAATCTCCAGGGATTGCTGATAACAGCTTATTGCTTCTTCTGCCATCCACTGCCGTATGGCAGGGTCCCGTTCATTAGAAAGTTCCTCCGTAAATAAATGGGCGGCAAAGTTCAGTTTTTTCTCTGAATTTTCCAATTTTCCTGATTTTCCAAAATAATAGGCCGCTATGGCTCGGTTGGCAAACTTCCGCCATATCTTACCCAATGCTTCGTAAGCATCTATCTGTTGTTGCTTCACATCGCCACGGGTAATGGTATTTTCCAACTGGCTGACTTCGGCCTGGGCGGCAGGCGATAATTTCTTTTTTGCAGTAAGCAAAAGGGTGTCGAAGTTTACGGCATGTGGCTTGTGCCCGGCTTCCGGCATAGTGCCTGAAGCGACGGGGTTGTCTGCACCGCGTTTTGGTTTTTTAGAGGATGCAGGATTGCCTGCAAAATAAATAGCTCCTATAAGTACCAGGGCGATACCTATAAACAGGTAATGTTGCGCTTTCAAATCGGTTTTTGCTACAAAGGTACGTAAGCTGGAGGGTTACAAGGCGCTTTCCCTGATCATTTAGCTAATTATTTACGCGTAAGAAGTATCAGGAACCTTACCAAAATAACTTCCCGGCTCCAAAGCTTGGGAGATGCCGCCACAAAGTCTACCCTAAGCACCCCCGAAGGGGTGTCAATGACAATTCCTGTTTAGATATGCCAGGCATACATTTCTCGCGTCATGGCGGGCTCCGACCCGCCATCTCATTTCACACAACAAAACAGCTTTCTCCACTAATCCTCAACCTAAAACCCATAAAGAAAAAGCGGTTGAAAGCACCTTGCCATAGTGTGAGAAATTACCTGACGGCGAGAAAAGTTGTGGGTCGGAACCCACAATGACCCTATGTGTTAAATATTCTTATGCGCTGTTTGAGTTGTCATCGCCTCATTGATTTGGAGCACTAATAAACCGTCGACATGATAGTACTTTGGGTAGTTATTTTGATTATTAACTGACGTTACGCAAAATTATCCCCATTAAACTTGCCGGCTGAAGCTAAGAAAATCTGAGGTATCAGATTTATACACAGACTATTTGACAGCGGCACTTGGTTCAGCGACAGCCACGGGGCTTTCTGCTGTACCGGATGAGATGTTAGTCATGATGTGTTACCCGGCTTCTGGGTAGCAGCTATATAAACAGTCGCTCTGGTTAAGCTGGTGTGCATGGAAACAGGAAATGAGGACGGAGTACTGATCACAGATGATTCTGTGGAGGCCGGTTAAATTTCATTTTCTACACAAACTTTTTGA
>JBEBVI010000217.1:0-7051 GCA_040392805.1 Taibaiella helva | reverse complement strand
CTGGTTCAGAGCATCTGCCTTACAAGCAGAGGGTCCGCGGTTCGAATCCGTGTGCCTCCACTACATAAGCCGTGCAGTCATTGCATGGCTTTTATTTTTCACTCCAATATCCCTCCCGGTTTATAAAGAATACCTAAGCTAAAGCTTAAAAGGCGTGACAGCATTACATTCTTTTTCAACTAAACTCTACACTCCTTTGTTCTTGTTTCTTTATATATTGAGCATCAAAAAAATTTAACCATGCACTATATCAAATTATACCTGCTCTGCTTCGGTATTTTATTCCTGCACAACAGCTATGCGCAGCCCCACGGAGGAAGCGAAAAAATAAATTTGCTGTTCAACGACCGTGCCTTAAAAGCGGAAGTTGACTCTGTATACAACTCACTGTCTCCGCAGCAGCGTGCTGCACAGATGATCATGACCGCTTCCAGCACCTCCGAGAAAATCGGGTTCCCATACGAAACGGCAAAATCGTTAGTAACTAAAGATATTGCGGCAAATGTCGTTTTCCTCAAAGGTCAGTCTGAGGAATTTACTCAACAGGTAAAAGAGCTCAACAAACTGAAAAAAGCAGCCCATATCCTGCCGCCCTTATATGCATGTGACTGCGAGCCCACCTTACTGCCATACAAATGGCCGGACATTAAAGGAATAGATGCCGCCAGCAAACAGAAGACAAGTGATGAAGTAGCAGAAAATACAAAGAAGATCAATGCTGTTCTTAAAAAAGTAGGTGTACAACTTAACTTTGCGCCTGTTGCCGATATCTCCACAAATAAATCCGTAATTAACCAGAGAGCTTTCGGCAATAATCCAAAAGATATCGTACTTCTATCTGAAACTTTTATTAAAACAACCCAGGAAGATGGCATAGGAGCAACGCTCAAGCACTTCCCGGGACATGGATCCGTAAAAGGCGATTCCCATAAACAGTCGGTATACATCGACGGCAAACTCCCGGAACTGGAAACATTCCGTTCTATCATTCAATCCAGCCACCCGCCCGCCGCAGTCATGATAGGACATATTGCCGTTCGTAATAATAAACAATATGACACCAAAGGACTTCCGGCCACTCTTTCCCGTACCATTATAACAGGATTACTGAGAGAAGAGCTGAACTATAAGGGAATTATTGTTACGGATGCATTAAATATGGTAGCCGCCTCCAAAATACCCGATGCCGACTGGAAAGCTGCTATAGCCGGTGCGGACATAGTGCTGATGCCCAAAGATCCTCAGGCCCTCAACAGGAAAATTGTCGATGCATTGGGTAAAAAAGATGAGCTGGCCAAACAATTAGAGCAATCCATCAAGCGTATAATAAAATTAAAGCTGATCCTTCTGCAACAATAATCATACGGCTGAAACAGGACGATAGCGGTTATTCAACCAACCAGTATGGCACACTCAAAAAAAAATTGCAAAAAAGATGTAAATTTTCTCATGTTTTTTTGGCAAAGTAAAACCAGCGTTTTATCTTTGGCTTTTCATGGTGATAGGGTTTATAGGGGCTGGCCCGTTCTCGGGCTGGCTTTTTTATTTGAAGTAAAAATCACCCTTTTCTATCTTTTTATCCACCCGCTACAGATTCCTAAATCTCAAGAGGAAATTTATCAATTATAACACTGCAGTGGAAAGGTTCCGGCTTCCACATCATTTTTATCACTTTCACCAATAGCAAACTTTAAAGCGACATCGCTCAGGCCGGTATTTCCAACCGAATACAGACGCCTGCAACCGGATAAAGTTGATCATCCATTTCCTCATCCTGCAACCTGAAGAATGGAATTTCTTTTGTGAAGTGGAGCCATCTCCTGAATAAAGGGGCATAATAATGGAGAAGATGTTTCCACCCTCCTATCGCTCCGGGCATGATGTAAGAGAGGTATTATGAGTTCAGAGAAGTATAATAATTCAGATTTTTTTAATCAGGAAGCCGTCTTGATACCGTTAGGCAGTTGAGTGCTTTATACCGTTATAGGACTTATCAACAATATCGCAAACCTGCAAACCGGTCAATACTTAAACACAACAATTTTCTTATCATACAACAAACGCTGCACAAGCCGCTCATGATCTTTCGCATTACCGGAAACTGTCCATACCGACTCAATCATACTTTCCGCTACATCTTGCCCCAACAGTGCACATTTCAGATGCATCTCTGCAAATATCCGCTTCACATACTCAAACTCCTCCAGAGAATGCGTTGTGATCTTGTAATCATGCACCTTATTCAGATTGTCTATATACCGCTGTAACGGCAATAAACAACGCAACGAAACCACAACGATCAATACACCTAAAATAGTAAGGTAAATATGCCCCGATCCTGCCGCCATACCCAGTGAAGCCGTAGCCCATATAGTAGTTGCCGTCGTAATACCGTTAATTTTATTTTGATCTTTAAAGATGACACCTGCGCCTAAAAATCCAATACCCGTAATGATATTAGCTGCAATACGGTCATAACTGTTCAAACCGATCTTTACAGAAAGAATAGTGAACAGGCAAGAGCCGAAAGACACCAGGGTAAAAGTGCGCAAACCCGCAAATTTCCCCCTATACTCCCGTTCCGCACCGATTATAATACCGATCAGAATAGATAGAAATATCAGGATCGCTTCTGTCAAAACACCTTCCGGATCAAACCGGGTAAATATAAATTCCAGCTTAGACATGCTTCATTCTTTTTATATCAGGGCTCTTGTACCAACAAATCTAAAAATTTAATTCTTTTACCGTATCTGTTATTGACCAAAAATCAATAAAAGGCTCAACCCAAACCGGCAGATGAATCCCAACTTAATTCTATATTAGTTGTTTCAATATAACATTTCAGACAGAAATACCCATTATGATACCGGCACAGCTGTTCAACCGCATCCATACTTTACCTAAACTATCCTTCGGACTTATCCTGGGCACACTTACCAGCTTTCTGTTCTGGCAGGAGAGCCGCAATATTCCCTTCAATATCCTGATGGGCTGGGACATTTTTTGCCTGAGCAATATTATTCTCTTCTGGATAACATTTTTCTCCATTGACAAACAACAAGTCCGGCATGAAGCCAAAGTACTTAATACCAACGCCTTTTTAATTTTCTTCTTCTCCATCATTCTGATCATGGCCTCTCTCGGCATCATCATCCTGTTATTTATACAGCAAGGTAAAGAAGAAAAGACAACACCTGACCTGCTTGCTTTAGTAACCGAATTCGGCGGACTTATTTTATCCTGGCTGTTACTCCATACCCTGTTTACCATACATTACGCTCATAAATACTGGACAATATCCAAGTCGTCGTCCGGGTATGAACGGGGGCTGAAATTTCCGGAAGATAACAACCCCGATTACTTAGATTTCGCCTACTTTTCATTCGTAAACGGGATGACCTTCCAGGTATCTGATGTTTCCGTCACCTCTAAAACTATGCGCATATTGGTGCTTTTTCACTGCCTTTTAGCTTTTATGTTCAATACCATTATCGTAGCGCTGTCCATAAACTTAATAGCCGGACTTATGTAGACAACCCGCAGCAAAAGGCATATTAATACCGGTCAGGCACCAGGTACAGCACATTATATGTTGTAATTACAGACTGGACATATCAATCACAAAACGGTAACGCACATCGCCTTTCAACATCCGCTCGTAAGCTTTATCAACATCCTGTATACCGATCAGCTCTATTTCGGAAACAATATTATGAGCACCGCAATAATCAAGCATTTCCTGAGTTTCCCTGATACCGCCGATAAGAGAACCTGCCAGGCTGCGCCGGCCATTGATTAGTGAGAAAGCCGATAGCTGCCCCGGGACAGGCGGTGCTCCCACACATATATGCACGCCGTTTTTCTTTAGCAGCGACAAGTAAAGACTATAATCATGCTCTGCCGAAACCGTATCCAGGATAAAATCAAAATATCCGCGGACTTCCTTTAATGCATCCTTGTCTGCAGTAACCCGGAAATGATGTGCGCCTAGCTGTTGTGCATCCGCCTTTTTCGACGAACTAGTGCTGAGCACTGTTACTTCAGCGCCAAAAGAGGCTGCCCACTTAACACCCATATGCCCCAAACCACCTAAGCCCAGTATGCCTACCCTATGCCCTGCCCCTACCTGCCAATGACGTAGCGGAGAATAAGTAGTAATACCGGCGCACAATAAGGGAGCCGTTGCAGCCAAAGGCAAAGTATCCGGTATATGCAATACAAAATCCTGGCTGACTACAATATTATTGGAGTAGCCACCGTAAGTAGGTTTCCCGTCATAGCCATAACTATTATAGGTACCGACATTTCCATTCAGGCAATATTGCTCCTCACCCTCAAGGCAATTGCTGCAGGTACGACAGGAATCGACGAGGCAGCCCACACCTACGGCATCTCCTTTCTTAAAACGGGTAACGTCTTTACCCGTATCAGCTACCACACCCACTATTTCATGCCCCGGCACTATGGGATAGATCGTCCTTCCCCATTCATTTCTCACCTGGTGCAGATCAGAATGGCAAACGCCGCAGTAAGCAATATCAATAAGAATATCGCCGGGCCCCACATCGCGGCGCTCAAAGCTCCAGTGTGCTAAAGCCGCATTTTCATTTTGTGCAGCATATCCTTTAGCTTGTATCATAACATTATGGTTTTATTTAAATTTTGTTTGGTTCAAATATCGACAAAGGTACAGATTAGGATAAAGCCATTTATATGCTCCGGGTCCACGGTTTTTACTACTTTTTATCTCACTTATAACAACCTGATAAATTTATCTAAATGCTTTGCCGGATAAAAAACATACATTACCTTTCGGGAATAAATTTTAAAACCAAACATTCATGTCATCTATTCTAATTGCTGATAGCGGATCAACCAAAACGGACTGGTGTTTGATAGACGGAAAAGGGAAAGTTCGTCTTTTTCAGACCCAGGGACTCAATCCTTTTTTTCGTTCAGAACAGGAGTGCTATCGCTTACTGTCTGAGGAATTAAAAATAATACCTGCAGAAGAAAACATAAGAAAGATAATATTTTATGGCGCCGGCATTAAAAGCGAAATGCACACCAACTTCATCAGTAAAATATTAGAACACCACTTCACCGTTCCGGCCACTGACATTGAGGCCCACTCCGATATGCTGGGAGCTGCCCGTGCTACCAGCGGACGCGACAAAGGAATATGCTGTATTTTAGGAACAGGCAGCAACTCTTGCTATTACGACGGCAACGGGATTGCCATACAAAATCCATCCCTGGGATATATAGTCGGCGATGAAGGCAGCGGTGCCTACTTGGGTAAAAAAGTGCTCCAGTATTTTTTCTACAACACTTTTGACGAAGACCTGAAAGAAGCCTTCATCCATAAATACGGCAATAACTTAACCGAAATACTTCACGGTATTTACAAATCCCCTTTGCCCAACCGGTACCTGGCCTCCTTCACACAGTTTTTAATAGAGCAGAGAGGGCACTTTATGATTGAAAATATTATAGAAGATGCACTCATAGATTTCTATCAGCGCCATGTCTTAAAATACAGGGAAAGCTGGAAATACCCCATTCACTTTATCGGAACCGTTGCTTACGAGTTCCGGGATATCATTTATTCGCTGCACGAACAATATGGGCTGGAAACAGGGCTGATACTAAAAAGCCCTACCGAAAACCTGGTACAGTATCACCAGGCAAACGAAACGGTAGATGCAATATAATCATTTCCAGCCTAAAAAACCACTTCAAAATAAAAACATATTTCATCTGCTGTGTATTCCTCTGTCTGAACCATGATTTTTTTGCTCGCGTCATTGCGACGCATTTTTCAGTCAGGAGTAATGTTGAAAAATAAAACGAAAAGGGATCGGAAGCAATCCCTAAGTGCCGCCACACACACTAAAAGCAACGTAGAGATTGCTTCTGAAAATTTTTGGTACTCAATGCTCTTTCTATAGATAACTACTCTGTTTACCAAAATTTTTCATCGCAATGACCCGAAAGAGAGTAAAAGGGAAAGCAATAGTGAGTATAGTTTTCAAAAACTAATACAACTACCAATCAGCAGCAAGGTCTTTCCATTCAGGATTCATGCTGTTTATTAAATTAATTTTTTGTTGCCGGCTGCCACCTTTTAATCTTTTTTCTTCAGCAATTGCATCAACAATGGAGCTAAACTCTTTATAGTAAACCAACATCTCACAATTATATTTCGCCGTAAACGAGTTAGGGTATCTTTTATACTTATGTTCTTCTATTCGTAACATCAAATTACTCGTTACCCCAACATATAAAGTTGTTTTGTTTTTGTTGGTTAGTATATAAACATAGCCCCTTTTCATCATTCATAAAAATGAATTGTAAATGTAGCCTTTTTTGTCATATACCTCACTACTCCCCACCCGTCATTGCGACGCATTTTTCAGCTAAAAGTAATGTTGAAGAATGAAACGAAAAAGGAAAAGGCTGAAAAATCGGAAGCAATCCCCAAGTACCGCAACACACCCTAAAAGCAACGTAGAGATTGCTTCTGAAAATTTTTGATGCTCCATTCCATTTTAAAAGCTAACTTATTCGCTTATCAAAAATTTTGCATCGCAATGACCCCAAGAGGGTAAAAAGCGGGAATGCATCGCAATGACCTGAAGAGGAGTGCAAATGGAAGAATAGGTAGAAAAATACAGGATAGCGCAACACCACTCAACACACATACCACTCCCACTCGTCATTGCGACGCATTTTTCAGCCAAGAGCGATCTTAATGAATGAAACGAGAATGAAAAGGCTGAAAAATCGGAAGCAATCCCCAAGTACCGCAACACACCCTAAAAGAAACGTAGAGATTGCTTCTGAAAATTTTTGATGCTCCATTCTCATTTTAAAACTAACTTATTCACTTATCAAAAATTTTGCATCGCAATGACTCGAAGAGTGTAAAAAGCAGGAATGCATCGCAATGACCTGAAGGGAGTGCAAAGGTGAGAATAGGTAGAAAAACACAAGTGTCTTGTCCTGAAATAAGTTGACAGATTGACTAAGTCAAAACAACCATTTT
>JBEBVI010000216.1:0-7132 GCA_040392805.1 Taibaiella helva | reverse complement strand
AAGGTTACGGAACTGTAAGTCCTGCAGAGCAGGCCAGGAAGAGAGAGTGCTTTCGCAAGTAAGGTTCAACTGGAAATCCTTTATGTGCCTGGTTTTATGCTAATCTATCTACACAAGCTGTAGTATATTTTGAAATTTCGTAATTAATCAGTATCCGGATATAAAAATTTGTAAAAAGTATTGATTAATATTATTTTTGATTATTGAAAGAAAAAAATCAAATTCTCCCATGTTTCACTTTTCAGTTTAAGGCAAATACTCTTGTAAAATAAATGTTTGCCAGAGACTAATTTGGAATAATATTTAAAACGAATTAAAATGAATAAAGTAATGACTAAAACATTGATTTCAATTCTTTTTCACTTTGTATCTGGTTTTCTTCTTCTTCTTTTATTATCATTTGCTTTTGATACAAAATATTCTATTAAAACAATAGTACTCCTGTCTGTCCTGTTCGCTCTTGTTGCGCAAGGTAAAGATTGGTTGGTTGCTTTATTGTTTAAAAAGAAGGCCTGAAAGCAATTTATTTTTGAGCTTCAACCGGGAACCCTTTATCTGTCCAGTCTTCTGCCAATCCATCGATAAGTCGTAGTACTTTAACGCTTCTGAACTTATATTTTTTCAGCGAGGTGTAAGCCGGCTCTATATTGGGACAAACAGAAAGCGGGCAACAACCGCAGTAGATAACAATAGTCCGGTCGCGCGGCATATCTGCCAGATACTTTTCCAACTGTTCCAGGGCAGGCCCTTCACTTACTTCACCAAAGCCAACCGCACCTTTTATATTTTCTACCGGGCCGGTATTTAATATTAAAAGGTTGGTATCATTATTGTTGATCTGTTCTGCCAATACCTCCGGCCGGATCAGTTGTTTTTCTTTCCAGGGGCCGGTTTCTTTATTTTTAAAAGCTGTTCCATGTAAAAGGAGGATAACCAGCGTAAAATAATATATCAGGTGTTTCATTATTATCTTTCTTTCCGGTAAAATATAGCAAACTTACTTTTTTAAAGGACAACTATTTGAAAACAAATATTTTTTGCCCGTTATCTCTAAAACGAATCTGAATGCCCACCGGCTTGTGTTAACGAAGTGTTCTGCAAACATGTTTCCAACCTAAATTTTTGCACTGCTCTTTCTGGCGCCTTTATGACGCGTTTACGAACCTTTTATTCTGTTTTTAGCCATTTTGTTATTGTAAATGAGCATTATCTCATCCAAAAACGTCACAAACTCATCCCAGTACGTAATAAACTCATCCAAAAATGTTACATTTTTGGGGCAGATGATCATATCTTTAAACAAGATCATCACTTCCTTTGGGGCAGATCGTCGTGTTTTTGTATGAGAACGTTGCATCTTTAAACAAAAACATCACGTCTTTGTATGAGAACGTCGCATTCTTGGCCAGGAACGTCGCATTTTCGTGTGAGTTTATAGCAACTTTGACCAAGAATACCGCATCTTTAACCAAAAACGTCGTGTCTTTGTACAAGAACATTGCGTCTTTGAGCAAGTTTATTACATCTTTGACTAAAAACGTCGCGTTCTTGTATAAGTTTATTATGCCTTTGTATAAGAACGTGATATCCTTGGGTAAGATCAACGCTTCTTTTGGGGCAGTTAGTCTTATCCTTGGGACAGATTGTTACGTCCTTGGTTGAGTTTATGTTGCTTTTGACTGAGGATATATTCGATCTGTCCCGGGGCAGATCGTAAAAACACCCAAAGCTGTCTGAAAAGACCAGAAAAGGAACGCAGGTAATACAGATAAAAATAACCCATACCGGCAGATTTTGCCCTTACGGCCAGGATGGCGTCCAAACGGGATCCTGTACCTGATCTGACAATGACGTATTGCTCAGGCGGTGGATCATCAATACCAATAGCGAAGATGTCAAATAAATTTGTATATTTTATTAGCTGTTCGGACCAGAGCCTGTTTCCTGATAGACCGTCATAGATAAAATTGAGGTAAAAGAGAGACCGGATCCAGGCTTTATTAGATGCGGAATCAGACCGTCTTTGATTCAAAGATGTACTATCGGTATATACACCCTGAAGGACATATTGCAGACCGGACACTGAAATGATCTTTAAAATGCGTAATATTATGCAAGAGAACCGTTTATTTGTCTAATTTTGGAGGCCCATGTTCATCCAGCAAATTTTTTCAACTGTTGAAGGTTGAAACATTCTTAATTCATCCGTTTATTATGAAAAAAGCTTTTTTCCACACTTTATTCTCCTTGTTGACATTATGCACCGTTACCATTGTAAATGCGCAATTTCCAAATCCCATAAAACTTTCTACAGGTCAGGGAGCGCCGGGAACCCAGGATCCGGTATGGCAGTGCGCTCCCTGGTCAGCAACTATACCGGGAAACCCGATGGGGCAGGTTTTTAGCCCGGCATTAATAAATAATAATTGTGCGCCCGGAGCCTGGGTTTCTCCTTCTGCTTTGCCGGCACCGGTGAATAATGGTAACTGGATTACGGGAACAGAAAGTAATTGTGCCACAAATACAGTTTCAGGTTATCGTTATTTCAGACTTACGCTTAATCTTCCTCCTGATTGCAACGGATCCGGCGTAACGGAAAAAGGAAATTATATTTTAAGTTTAGATGCTTATGTGGACAACAGCATTGTAGATGTGTTCATTAATGGTAATAGTCAAGGCATCAGCGGAGGAGGGTTCAGTACAGGAAGCCAGTTAAACATTAATTTGGATGGTCCGTGGGCGGTTGGAACAAACTATATTGACATTTTGGTGTATAACACTCCCGGCAATCCTCCTGGGGGTGTAAACCCTTATGGCTTGTTATTAGTAGCCAACCATACAGATAATACAAATATGGATTCTGACAATGACGGTATAAGTAACCTGGACGATTTATGTCCTTGTGATGCAGGAGTTGCTCCTCATGGATGTCCCGTTCCTTCAGCAAACACTTGTGATATAAACTCGATCAGAAGTGCATTTTTAGCGGCAGGCTGTATTGAGCTCCCTTTATGTTACAGCGATTGCAGTATGTACTTTTTAAACCCTCAGTCCATGTCAGGAAGCCAGGCTCAGGCTTTTGCCCAAACCTTGGGCGCGAATCTTATTTCTATTCATAATGCAGCAGAAAATCAGTGTATCATAGACGAACTCAACCGTATAGGCCAAAATGGCGTCATCTGGATTGGGTTCAGTGATGAAGCTGAGGAAGGTACTTTTAAGTGGTACGACCAGTCTCCTATTACTTACACCAACTGGGCTCCAGGCGAGCCGAATAACGCCGGTAACAATGAAAATTGCGTTCAAATTTATCCTGACGGTATGTGGAATGACCTGAACTGTAATACGGCAAACGCAAAATCAATCATTGAGGTTAAATTATGCCCGGTTGTTACCGCTCCGGATGTCACGGTATGTGCAAATGGAACAACTATCGTTGCAGCCGGCAATCCTGTTTCAGGTTCTCATCCTTATTCTTTTTCCTGGAGCAACGGGGAAACAACTCAATCGCAAACAGTGCCGGCAATGGATAGCGAGTATGTGGTAACGGTAACGGACCGGTATAATTGCAGTGTATCTGATACGCTTAGGGTAATGACCAAACCTGTACCGGTAACAAGCGTATCGCCTGTTGATACACTAATTTGCTCCGGAGAACAAATAACATTTGATATGGCGTCAACCATAAACGGAACAACGTTTACATGGACAGCCATCCCGACAGATGTGAATGGCGCTGCCGATGGAGCGGGCAATACGATCTCTCAGACTTTAACAGCAAGCACCTCTTCCAATGGAAGTGTCCATTATGTGATCAACTCATCTTATAACGGATGTTCAGGAGCTCCTGTTAACGCTTCTGTTACGGTATCGGCAGTAGCAGATCTTACTTTTTCTCCTTCATCTGCCGCAATTTGTGAGGGAGATACGCAATCTATAACGGTAAGTGGCGCTAACACATATAACTGGAGTCCAAATATTGGACTAAATACAACTACCGGGGCCAATGTAGAAGCAACCCCAATATCCACACAAACCTATACGGTTATCGGAAAA
This sequence comes from Taibaiella helva, assembly GCA_040392805.1. GTDB lineage: Bacteria > Bacteroidota > Bacteroidia > Chitinophagales > Chitinophagaceae > Taibaiella > Taibaiella helvus_B. The sequence continues at coordinate 3,076 of JBEBVI010000216.1, read as the reverse complement.
AATACCGATGGTTGCGAAAACACGAACCAGATAGTGGTAACGGTGCATTCATTGCCTGTCGTAGATGCCGGACAAGACGCTTCTATCTGTATGGGTAGCAGTGTCACCCTAACCGCATCAGGAGCCGTTGATTACGATAGGGGTGGCGGATTTAATAGCAGTCCATCGCACACGGTTTCGCCATCAACAACAACTACTTCCGAGGTACCCGGGAAAGATGCAAACCGTTGCAGGAGCACCGATTCGGTAACCTTACAGGTTAATGACACTTTTATATTACAAGATGCGATTACCATTTGCGCAAGTGAGCTGCCTTACGAGTATGGTAGTAAAACCTTTTCAGGATCAGGTATCCAGACAGAAGTTTTTAAAACCATAACCGGCTGTGATAGTACAGTAACCCTGACGTTACAGGTCAATGATACTTTTATATTACAAGATGCGATTACCATTTGCGCAAGTGAGCTACCTTACGAATATGGCAGCAAAACCTTTTCAGGATCAGGTGTACAAACAGAAACCTTCCACACGCAAACCGGTTGTGACAGCACGGTAACATTGACGTTGCAGGTTAATGATACATTCATAGTAAATGATGCGGCTACGATATGCGCAAATGAAACACCATACATTTTCGGTACACAAAACCTCAGCACAACAGGCGTTTACACTGAAATATTCCACACGCAAACCGGTTGTGACAGTACAGTAACGCTGACGTTGCAGGTAAACGATACTTTCATTGTAACAGATGTAGCTACTATATGTGCTAATGAGATACCCTATATTTTCGGTACACAAAGCCTTACACAAACGGGTGATTACACAGAAATATTCCAGACACAAACCGGCTGTGACAGCATAGTTACACTTACTTTACAGGTTAATGACACCTTTATGATAACATCGCACCTGCCCCTCTGTGCTGAGCGCTTTCCTTACCTGTTCGGCGGGCAGCTCCTGAACGCTCCCGGCACCTATACCGAAAATTTTACTACAGTTAATGGCTGCGACAGTATTGTTACGCTAAACCTATCCGTAGCACGACCCCGTATTCACTACGTAAGTCCGGTTGCTGTTGGCCATGCCGACGGCAGCAGTTGGGCTGATGCTTCCAACGACCTGCAGGCAGTGATCAACAACGCCTGCTACGGCGACAGCATATTTGTAGCTTCAGGCACCTATTACCCTAACCGGCCGGTGTATGATCTCTATACCATCGACCCGGTTAACCCGGACAATGCCTTCGTTCTGAAAAAAGATGTTCGCCTGTTCGGAGGCTTTAAAGGCATGGAAAACACTTTAGCCGAAAGGCGTTTTTCCGGCGCCTCATCCATACTTAGCGGTGACTTAGACATGAGCGGTACCATAAATGAGCAGGACGCCTGCCATGTTGTGGTAGCGGCAGGAGATATAGGCCATGTTGTAATGGATGGCTTCCGGGTATCGGGCGGCTATGCCCGGGGCAACGACACTCAATATTATAATGGCTCAGCAATAAGTTCGGGTAATGGCGGTGGTATTTATATAGCAGATGCCGTACTGAAAATGTATAACATTACGATTTCGGGCAATGCAGCAGAAGGCAATGCAGAAACCGGTAATGGCGGCGGTATATACCTTACCGGCAACGCCGGCCTTCACCTGACCAATACGCTTCTGACAGGAAATAAAGCTGCACATTATGGCGGCGGCTTGTACCTTTCGTCCGGAAGTAGCGCTGAACTTATGCAGGTAACGGCGGCAGGTAACTGGTCTTTGCTGGGCGGCGCCGTTTACACACGAATATCTTCCCGGCTTCGTTTATATAACAGCATCATTTATGGTAACCGGTCTTCTATGGAGGGAGCCGGGACGATAGAGGCAGAGTATACTACTGTAGAAGGCGCTTACCAGGGCTATGGTAATTTACAGGATAACCCTCTTTTCTCCGCTCCCTTGTCCCCAGCCGATGCGCCTGCAACCGGAGGCAACTATCGTCTTGAGCCCTGCAGTCCGGCCATAGGTTCGGGCGATAATAACGTTGCCGATGATCTGCCGGCAACAGATATAGCCGGCCATACCCGGATAAAAGGGACAAGCATAGATATGGGCGCTTATGAGCATGATGAGCTCAACCTGGCGCATATAGCCGGCGATTCGCTGACAGCCGATGCGATCTGTATGGATAATGGCGGCTGGCGGCATTTTTACAACAGAGCTCAGGAGAAGCTGATACTTTCGATTAACCTTAACGGCAGCCAGATAGGCGATATTACAGCAACTACCTACCTCAATGAGCTCTACGGCAGTAGTAATGGTTATATTTTAAACGAACCCTTCGGCCTGTCCACAGGGCTTTACCCAATCAACAGGAGCTGGACCGTCAACAGCATGACCCAGCCTTCCGGCCCTGTTAAAGTAAGGTTCTACTTTGATACTTCGGACCTGGAAGATATCCGCTCTCATCAGCCGCTGTCCTATCCGGAAGATCTGATTGTATATAAAGTAAACGGAACGGATGCCTGGGATACTACAGCATCCGGATATACTTCTTACACACATGGCAGCCAACCCGATCAGCAACATTATGTATATGGCCGTTATAAAGACATCGCTTATGTTGAGTTCGAGGTAAGCTCATTCAGTTCGGGAACGATAGCCTTACCGTTTTCGGAGCCGTTACCGGTACTGCTGCATAGCTTTAAAGGCAGGTGGGATGGAAATAGCGTTTTGCTGGAATGGCATACGGCAAATGAAGAAGGAATAGCACATTATGTGGTGGAACATAGCGATGATGCCAAGGCATGGCGGGATATCGGACGGCAAAATGCGAAGAACAAAACAGGAAATGATTACAGGGCCATAGATGAACAGCCTGAGAAAAGAAACTTCTATCGCCTGAAAATAGTGGAACATGATGGTGGCTATAAGTATAGCAATATCATTCGGCTGGAGCGGCAGGATAACCGCGCAGCTCAAATACAGCTATATCCTAACCCGAACAAGGGACAGTTTATTATAGAGGCTGTTGGCTTATCCGAAGCGGAATTGGAAGTAGTAGATGTATTAGGGCGCATGGTATATAAAGGTACGA
>JBEBVI010000215.1:0-7144 GCA_040392805.1 Taibaiella helva | reverse complement strand
GGCAACCTTTAAAATCCTATTATACACGTGCCTATAGAGTAGATACAATAGGCGGAGCTTTAATTACCTATAACTATGGATCAGTAACACATATCCACGAATTGAATAGTACCGGAAAGTATACCGAGCGGTTAGGGATGACTTTGCCTAAACGATCCGGCTTTTTCCCTTATTATACTATTGATTTCCCCGAGGGTGTATTACCGCTGACCTATCCTTCGGGCAACCTGGTTTGCTATAAAGACGATATTTACAATATTCATCTAAGCGATCAGGAATGTGACTTTATACCTACCCCACGTTCTTTAGGAGGTATTACGATAAAGAAAGAAACAAAGGTTATTCTCTATCCCAATCCCACGAGAGAAGCTATCCGGCTGGAAGGAGAAGAACACTTCCCTGCCGGCACTATGGTAAGAGTTTGTGATCTGGATGGCAGGATCGTTTTGCCTGCCGTAGATGTTTCCGGGAGGCTTTTATTAAGCATGGATGTAAGTATGCTTCCAGGGGGCTTATATATTCTGCAACTGGTAAGTCCTGATTCGTATAGTTGTCATAAACTGGTCATTCAGCACTGAAATATTAATATTTCAGAAGGATCAGATTAAAAGCTACCTGCCGCCAATAGCAAGTTGTACACCCATATACTGCGGCTGAACTGTTGTTTGGGAATCAGGCTGCGGGGCCTGTGCCACTTCCTTCTGCTCCGGTATCGAAGCTACTTCTGTCGGTTCTTTACTCCGATTCTTTTCGAAGTATCTTTCCCTGATCAACTCCTCCTCGGTGGGGATATCTTGCTTCAGCCATACGGAAGAAGCAAGATACTTCTTATCGGGATAGTAAATATACAGGCAGGTTTGCTCCTTAATAGCATTAATAATAGGCTGCGCCAGCTCCTTAGGCACGGCAGGGCATCCCCAGCTTCTGCCCAAACGATTATTACCTTTTATAAAAGATTCCGACACATAATCAGCACCATGCATAACTATGGCCCGCTGGTAAGCTGCATCGTTATATCCTTTATCTACTCCATGCAACCGTAAGGAATAGCCGTTATCGCCGCTGTAGGTATTATCGGTAATGTAAAAGCCCATACTGCTCTGGTGAGAATTTTCCTTATTGGAAAACTGCACCGTATACTCTTCCCCGGAACCTTGCCCATGCGCTACCAGGCTATTAAATAAAACACGTCCTTCATCCAGGTCGATCACCCAAAGTCTTTTCTGGTTAGCCGACTTACTGAAGTCACAAATGCTCAGGATGCTTTTATCCACCCTGACCTTACCCTCTTTACGCAGGTTCAGGAAACCGGTATACGCTTTTTGAAATATCTCGAAGGATAAACGTTCATAAGGGCCAAAGTCGATACGTTCATAAACTTTGTCCGCTTTAGTACTATGCATTGCTTTTGTATAGCCGGGGTGCTTCAACGGAACCTCTCCGTTTACCTGCCTCACGAAAATAAGTACCGAAGCAAGTAGTACTACACTCATCAGAATTTTTAACTTAACCATGATCTAATATACTCTTTTCTGGGTTTATTACTTAAACTTATCATCAGGTGGGTACCAAATTTAGGTAAAAAAATTAAGAATGATATACCTTTCTCTATCGCTTTGACCAACCATCCGGTTATTAACCAGCCTGTTTTTTTATAAATGCTTTATGATAAATAAGGTATTTGAAGCCGGTACCCCCAGATAAGTTTAATATCCGGTTTCTTAATTAATAGACCCTTAACAGAGGCATCTGCGTTGAGCTGAATGATTGTAACAGACAATGGTAGCATGCCAATATCATTGGTTTCTGTATCTATATCAATTAATTCCCTTTTCTATCTTAGCTTTGCCCTCCATTTTCAATCCTCCTGATGTATGAGATCTTTCCAAGAAATATCTGCCCTGTTTGAGCAATATTTGCATCATTCCCTTCCCTTTCCGGAACATCGTGAAAGTTTATACGAACCCTGCCGCTACCTGTTATATGCAGGCGGGAAAAGAGTGCGCCCCTCGCTTTGCCTTATGGCGGCGGAACTATTTTCAGAATTAAGCGAAGACGCCTGCCAGGCAGCTATGGCTATAGAACTGTTTCATAATTTCACCCTTATTCATGACGACATTATGGATAAGTCCGCACTACGCAGGGGGCAGCCAACCGTACATGTCAAATATGGCCTGACCACAGGCATTCTTTCCGGTGATGTATTGGGCATATTTGCTTACCACTGTTTAGGTAAGATCAATTCACCCCGGCTGCCGCAAATATTGCAGATCTTCAACAAAATGGCCATAGAAGTTTGCGAAGGCCAGCAACTGGATATGGATTTTGAAAACTGCGATAAGGTAACCATAGACGAATATCTGAAAATGATAGAGCTGAAAACTTCGGTTCTGCTCGCAGCAAGCCTGCAGATCGGGGCGCTTATAGCCGGTGCTCCGGATAGTGACAGTCTTCACCTTTACGAATTCGGGAAGTACATGGGAATGGCCTTCCAGCTACAGGACGACTACTTAGATACCTTCGGAGATGAAAAGCAAACAGGAAAGGCCACAGGAGGCGATATTGAAGCCAATAAAAAGACCTTTTTAATGCTCAAAACAAAAGAGCTGGCTCCTACTGAAGAAGCGGACATGATGACGCAAAATGATATAGACCATAAAGTGGAAAAAGTAAAACAGCTTTACCGCAAATTCAATATAGATGAGCATAGTAAAACAATAATTCAGCGATATTCAGACATCTCTTTTGATCATCTTAAAAAGATCAATATTTCCGAAGATAAAAAACAGCCTTTGTACCAGCTGGCTTCCTGGCTCCTGCAAAGGGCATATTAAGTCAAAGATGCAGAAGTCAAAAATTAAGGCATTTCTGATGCGTAACCAGCAACAGACCTGGATCAAATAACGTTATGCGCTGCTACAACTGCTCAATGTCATTTTGACAAAAAAAAAGTTTGGCAAACTAATTGAATATTGATAGTCAAGATGAGCCGGTTTAACCTATTTAATAAAAAAAAGAATATGAATACCAAAGAAAACGAACTGCAGGATAGCATTCATGACGACAGTGAAGTAAATGAACAGAATATAGAAAAGGCTGCCATGAATTTTAATGCCGATGATAGTTTGGCAGGTACTTCACGTTTAAATGACGAAATGACCAATAATAATAACGAAGAAGAAACGGATAACGAGTTGTCAAAAGAATTGGCGGAAACCAAAGATAAATACATCCGCCTGGTTGCAGAATTTGATAACTTCCGCAAACGTACTTCAAAGGAAAAAGTAGAGCTGATAAAAAATGCAGGTGAAGACATTATTAAATCTTTGCTGGAAGTACTGGATGACTCTGACCGTGCATTGCAGCAAATGGAAACTTCAAATGATATAAATATCATTAAAGAAGGTATTGCGCTGGTATTTACAAAGCTTCGTAATACATTGCAATCCAAAGGCTTAAAAGTTATGGAAAGCCAGCATACAGATTTTGATCCGGAGCTGCATGAGGCGATAACGGAAATTCCGGCGCCTACCGAAGAGCTCAAAGGAAAAGTGGTGGATGAAGTCGTTAAAGGTTATTCGCTGAATGATAAGATCATTCGTCACGCCAAAGTGGTGGTAGGGAAATAAATTTAAATAAAAAACATATAAATAACACTGGCAACAGAAGAAATTTAATAGAAATACATCGGTATCCGAGCCTTGTGGTTACTATTAAAGCTAAGCTTGAACTTGGAATATGAGCAAGAGAGATTATTATGATGTCTTAGGCGTGCAAAAAGGAGCCTCTGTCGATGAGATAAAAAAAGCTTATCGTAAGGTTGCCATGAAATATCACCCTGACCGTAACCAGGGTGATCCTACAGCCGAAGAGAAATTTAAAGAAGCCGCTGAAGCTTATGAAGTATTAAGCGATAGCGGCAAGAGAGCACAGTACGACCGGTTTGGCCATGCAGGCATGGGTGGTGCAGCCGGTGGTGGCGGCTTTGGGGGCGGCATGCGTATGGAAGATATCTTCTCTAACTTCGGGGATATTTTCGGAGAGGACGGATTCGGCAGCTTTTTCGGGGGCGGGCGATCAGGGGGCAGCAGAAGAGGTTCGAGAGGTTCTAACCTCAGGGTAAAGCTCAGGATGTCTTATTCAGAAATAGCCCATGGCGCCACAAAGAAGATCAAAGTTAAAAAGCATGTACACTGTGGTACCTGTAAAGGCTTGGGGGCAAAAGATACCAACTCGGTACAAACCTGCTCAACATGTGGCGGCAGCGGCCAGGTAAGACGTGTATCCAATACGTTTCTGGGGCAAATGCAGACCGTATCGACCTGCCCGGCTTGTAACGGGGAAGGAGTAACGATAACAGCTAAATGTCATACCTGTAAGGGTGAGGGCCGTGTGTTCGGTGAGGAAACCATAACGATAGATGTGCCTGCCGGTGTGCAGGAAGGGATGCAGCTGAGCATGAGCGGTAAAGGTAATGTGGGAGAAAGAGGCGGAGGAGCCGGTGATCTGCTTATCCTGATCGAAGAAGAAAAACATCCGGAACTGACCAGGGACGGAAATGATGTGCAGTACAGCCTGCCGCTTTCCTTCTATGATGTGGTATTCGGTACCCAGGTTGAAGTTCCGACAATTGACGGCAAAGCCAAAATAAAAATACCTGCCGGCACACAAAGTGGTAAAATATTCCGGTTAAAAGGTAAAGGGTTCCCCGAAATAAACGGCTATCATAAAGGTGACCAAATGGTACAGGTAAAAGTCTGGACACCACAAAATCTTAGTGATGAAGAGCGAAGAGTTTTAGAGCAACTTAAAGATGCACCTAACTTTGAGCCTGGTGAGGAAGCACATAAAGAAAAAAGCTTCTTCGAGAAGATAAAAGATCACTTCAGCTAAATTTAAAACCGGGGAAACGATTACCATCCACTCTCCCACAAAAAATAACCCATAGCGGAGATCTCAAAATCTCCGCTATTTTTATTCTACTCAACCAAAAACAAATAACCACAAAAACGAATACAAAAATAGCACAATGTCATTTCCATCCTGAATAGTAATTCAAAAAAAATCTTTGCCCCGTTGCCCCCTTTGCCCCGTCGCGTGAAACAAAACAACACTACTACTATCATGAAAAAAGCCGGAGGGGCTATTAATTTCTTATTTTTATTGTTACCTTTGCGCCCTCATTCGTTCTTGCATGCAACCTTCGGTAAAAATTTTCTCCGGAACTAATTCTGAGTACCTGGCTTCCAGAATTGCCCGGTCATTTGGTAAAAGTTTAGGACCTATTAATATCCAGAAATTCAGCGATGGAGAATTTCAACCTGTTTTCCTGGAATCTATCCGCGGGGATTTTGTTTTTCTTGTGCAATCCACATTTGCACCATCCGATAACCTGATGGAATTGCTGATGATGATTGATGCGGCCAAAAGGGCGTCTGCAGGTTATATAACCGCCGTAATACCCTACTTCGGCTTTGCCCGCCAGGACAGGAAAGATAAACCACGGGTGTCTATAGCTTCCAAACTGGTAGCCAACCTGCTGACAACTGCCGGTGCCGACCGTGTAATGACTATGGACCTGCACGCACCGCAGATCCAGGGCTTTTTCGACATCCCGGTAGACCACTTAGACAGCTCCGCTATTTTTATACCTTATATAGAAAAGCTGAATCTTGAGAACCTGACATTCGCTTCGCCGGATGTAGGCAGCACCAACAGGGTACGCGAAGTGGCCAGCTACTTCAATGCCGAAATGGTCATTTGTGACAAACACCGGAAAAGAGCGAATGAGATTGCATCAATGACCGTGATCGGTGATGTGACCGGTAAGAATGTAGTGCTTATTGATGATATCTGCGATACAGCAGGCACATTATCCAAATCAGCTGCAATACTGAAAGAAAGAGGCGCATTGAGCGTACGCGCATTCTGTACGCATCCCGTTTTAAGTGGAAATGCTTATGAAAATATTGATAACTCTGTTTTAGAAAGCATGGTTGTTTGTGATACCATACCATTAAAACAGGAATCTTCTAAAATTGAGGTATTGTCTACTGCAGATTTGTTTGCAGTAGCAATCAGGAATACTTTTGAGAATAAGTCGATTCACTCGTTATTTATTCATAGCCAGAGAAAAGGTTAAGTATGATCGTCGGCATAACTTACCCAGGTAACGTCATGCCGACCGGAGTGGAGGCATCTCCCGGGCTTTAAAAACGGGAAGTTATTTTGACACGGCTACTAAGTTCCGAATATTGTAAATATTTTTCTGTCTATACAACAAAATTCCCGGCCGGCTATGCCGTTCATAATTTAAAAACTTAAACAACAATTCAAAGTTCCGGTGTTTTGCAGGGAATGTCCATCAGACTTTGAAAAGTAAAAAGCAAACAAAATGAAAACAGTTGTAATTGAAGGACAACTAAGAACCGACACGGGAAAGAAAGCTGCCCGTGATCTGCGTTCGCAAGGACAGGTATTAGGCGTTATTTATGGCGGAGAAAAAGAAGTGCATTTCTCTGCATCTGCTATGGCATTCCGCCCTTTAGTGTACACACCTGAATTCCAGATTGCCGAAATTAAGGTAGACGGCAAATCCTACAGGACCATTTTAAAGGATAAGCAATTTGTCGTGGTAACCGATTCATTGAACCACGTGGATATGCTGGAACTTTCCGATAGAAAAGTAATAGCCAATCTTCCTTTAAACTTCGTAGGACAGTCGGAAGGTGTGAAAGCCGGCGGTCGCCTGGTTATTAAAATGAAGACGATAAAAGTGCGTACACTTCCTGAAAATCTTGTTGCATCAGTAGATGTGGACATTACTAACCTGAAGCTGAATGGCAATATACGTGTAGAGGATATCAAACTGGAGAACGCCGAGTTCCTGAATCCGCTTCGCCAGCCCGTTGCTTCCGTAGTAATGACCCGTGCATTGCGCCAGGCAGAAACAGAAGAAAAGAAAGGAAAATAATCCTAAATATTTGCTTAATATTTACCGGAATAGATCGCCTCACCGCGATCTATTCTTTTTTAGTAATTGTGTCAAAATAACTTCCCGTTTTTAAAGTCGGAGAGATGTCTCCACTACGGTCGTATTCTAAGATATTTACACTACCAAATTTTAGTCAAAAAATATTTTAGT
>JBEBVI010000214.1:0-7193 GCA_040392805.1 Taibaiella helva | reverse complement strand
GATGAAAAAGAAAGTTACCTGGAAAAATTGCAGGTTATAACAGCTCTTCAAGGCGATATTTTTCAGCCGGTTTAATGGTAAAGATTTGATTTCGTAAGGGAATAGTTCAAAAGTGAATGATAAAAAATTGATAATCAAAAGGATATTGTTTTGTGGTAAAAATATTTGGTTTAGCAACAGCATGTGATATAATAGGTATGTTTTATTCTGTTCAGACAGGGTAGAAGTCCAAAAATAGAAGTGCTTATTTTGATTTCAATAATCTATTACCTTTGCCACTTAATTAAAAATCACTTAGGTGGCAGGAAATATTAAGAAGGTTACTGCGGCGGGTATAGTTATTGCGTTAGGTATTGTTTTTGGTGATATAGGTACCTCTCCTCTTTATGCATTGAGCGCCATAGTCCGTGGAAAGCCCGTTACCGAACTTTTGGTTATAGGTTCCGTTTCCTGCGTTATATGGACGTTAACGCTTCAAACCACAATTAAATATGTCTGGCTAACCTTGCAAGCCGATAACAAGGGTGAAGGAGGTATATTTTCTCTTTATGCTTTAGTGCGGCGACATGCCAAATGGATCGTTTTCTTTGCTATGATCGGTGGTGCAGCTTTACTTGCCGACGGATTGATCACACCTCCCATTACCGTTACTTCTGCCATTGAGGGCTTGAATCTTGAACGCAATACGACTATCTCTATCGTTCTGGTGATCCTTGGTATCATCTTCTTCATGCAGCAATTTGGTACAAAGTCGATCGGGAAACTATTTGGTCCGGTCATGGTACTATGGTTCCTGATGATGGCTGTGATGGGTAGCCTGCATTTCGGAGATTACTTTCATATATTCAAAGCATTCAATCCATATTACGGGATCAGGCTCCTCCTGGAATTTCCTTCGGGCTTCTGGTTGCTGGGTGCCGTGTTTTTGTGTACTACGGGAGCCGAATCTCTCTATACCGATATGGGGCACTGTGGACGTGGAAATATCCGTGCTGCCTGGATATTTGTAAAGATATGCCTTATCCTGAATTACATTGGTCAGGGTGCCTTTATATTACATAATTACAGAGGTCAGTCATTGCCCCCGGAAGCCAACCCATTTTTTGATATAATGCCTGAAGGCTTTCGTATTATCGGTATCGTAATTGCTACCTTCGCTGCCATTATAGCCTGTCAGGCCCTGATCTCGGGCTCTTTCTCACTGATCAACGAAGCCATTAAGCTGAATTTATGGCCCAAAATGAAGATCAATTTTCCCACCACGCAAAAAGGTCAGCTGTTTATACCGGGTATAAATCTTTTGCTTTGGGTAGGTTGTTCACTTGTAGTGCTCTATTTCCAAAAGTCGACAGACATGGAAGGCGCTTACGGGCTGGCAATTACCCTTACTATGGTTATGACTTCACTGTTGTTTAGCTTTTATTTATATATACGCAGGGTATGGAAAGGATGGATCGGATTGTATCTGGCCATCTATCTTACCATAGAAGGCTCGTTCCTTATTGCGAATCTTGAAAAATTCTCACATGGCGGCTATGTAAGTTTACTTATTGCAGGCGGATTGTTTGCCATCATGTTTATATGGTATAAAGCCCGTAGGATAAAGAACCGCTATGTGGAGTTTGTACGCCTGGAAGATTATGTGCCGATCATACAGGAGCTGAGCAATGACCGGACGATACCTAAATATGCTACGCATCTGGTTTACCTGACCAGCGCTAATTTCAGCAAGGAGATTGAGCACAAGATCATATTCTCTATTTTATACAAAAAACCCAAACGCGCCGACATCTACTGGTTTGTGCATGTAGACGTATTAGATGAGCCGTATACTATGGAATATGTAGTACAGACGGTAATCCCTAATGAAATTATACGTATCGAATTTCGTTTAGGTTTCCGGGTTGAGCAGCGTGTGAACCTTTTGTTTAGAAAAGTGGTTGAGGAAATGGTAGCCAATAAGGAAGTTAATGTGACCAGCCGGTACGAATCACTGAGCCGTAATAATGTAAAAGGTGATTTCCGTTTTATTGTTATGGAGAAGTTTCTTTCGAGAGATAATAGTTTGCCCCTTTTGGATAAGCTGATCATGAGGGGATACTTTTTATTGAAAAAAATAAGTTTATCTGAGGAAAGAGGTTTCGGGCTGGATCCCAGTGATGTTACCGTAGAGAAATTCCCCCTACTGGTATCGCAGCCTTCAGATATTAAACTGAGGCGGGTAGGGGATTAAAAAGAATAATTGATAAAGGATTATTTAACGCGTTAATGGCTGTTTATTATAACCTGCAGGACATTCCTGTATTTCATAACCCTGTAGTGACCATCGGTTCCTTCGATGGGGTACATCATGGGCATAAAGCAATTTTATCTGAAGTGGTGCGTGTTGCCGAAGAGGTAGGAGGTGAAAGTATCCTGATCACTTTTGAACCGCATCCGCGAAAGATCATTCATCCCGACCAGCTACTCGGGCTCTTAACATCGACGGAGCAAAAGATCCGGCTTATCGAAGCGGAAGGCATTCATCATATAGTGGTTGTACCTTTTACAAGAGACTTCTCTATGATGAGCGCCGGAGCGTATATTAATGACTTTCTCTTAAAGAATTTTCACCCGCATACGATCATTATGGGATACGACCACCGGTTTGGGCATAGCCGTGAAGGTAATATACATATGCTGGAGCGGGTGGTATCGCCACAGGTGTCGGTAAGAGAGATACCGGCCCAACTGATAGAGAATGCTGCCGTAAGCTCCACGAAAATACGCAACGCCTTATTAGAGGGGCGTGTGAGGGATGCGGGCGAAATGCTGGAAAGATGGTATTCCATAGAGGCTATGGTGGTACATGGCGAAAAGATCGGACGTACCATCGGTTATCCGACAGCCAACCTTCAGCCGCTTTTCAAGGATATACTTATACCTGGAAAAGGTGTATATGCCGTGATGGTAGATTACAAAGGAATCTTACATAAAGGTATGATGAGTATCGGTAACCGGCCTACGGTTACGGATGATAAAGAAATAAAGCTGGAAGTGAATATACTGGATTTTAATGAAGACCTGTATGGCCAGTATCTGACGGTTTATTTTGCCGACTTTTTACGCGGTGAAGAAAAGTTGGAAAGCCTGGAAGCGCTAAAACAAAAGATCGCGCAGGATGAGCGGGATGCAAGACGTGTTTTAGCTGATTGGCATATGGAGTTTTGTTGACATGACGGTCATTTAAGAGAACACACCCTTATGTCAATTGCCGTTTCATCATCAAATCAATCTGTTCATCATTACCTAATGTAAAGGTGTGTTTATCAAATACGGTAAATCCATTCTTTTTATAAAAAGCTACGGCCCGGTGATTTTCTTCCCATACACCTAACCAGACGTAGGCGACATTTTTTTCTTTTGCAATCCCGAGCGCTTTTTGATATAATAACTGCCCGACATGTTTACCATGAAAATCTTTCAATACATAAATGCGCTCTATTTCCAAAGCATTGGCTTCCTGTTTCTCCGTTTGCGCATCACCGAAGTTTACTTTTAAATACCCGATTATTTTATTGTCCTGTTCCGCGAAGTAAAATTCGGAATTGCTGTTCTCCAGTTCGGCACTCAGTACTTCAAGAGAAAGTCGTTCCCTCAGATATTTTTCCATATCCTCTTTGCTGTTTGCTGCAGAGAAAGTATCGTAAAATGTTTCCCGGGAAATCTGTTGCAGTTCTTTTACTTCGCTTAATGTCGCCCTTCTGATATTCATTTTTACTTTCTTAGGATTTTTTCTATGGCTTTTCCTTTAGCCAGTTCGTCGATCAATTTGTCTAAGTAACGTACTTTCTGTACCAGCGGGTCTTCGATGTCTTCCACACGGTAACCACAGATGACGCCTGTGATTTTAGATGTGTTCGGGTTGATATGCGGAGCCTGAGCAAAGAAAGTTTCAAAATCCGTTTTGTTGTCGATATGTTGCTGTAAGGCTTGCTGATCATATCCTGTAAGCCAAAAGATGATCTCGTCCACTTCCTCCTTGGTGCGCCCTTTTTTCTCTGCCTTTTGAATATAATGCGGATAAACACCCGCGAAAGACATTTTATATATCCGTGCGTTGTTATTATTATTCATTTTCATCTTGTCTTTTATTAATGGTGTTACTTATTTATAATCCGGCAGATGTTATTAATAAATGCACACAAAAACAAAGTTACCATTTTGTCCTGTTTAGATTTCAGGGCAAGAAGCAAATTTTTCCCTTTTAGTTTTCCACTCTTCACTTAATTTTGCCTTTTGATGGGAAAACACAAACTCAGTTAATTCAGAAGAAGATTATAGCATGAAAGAAGAGATAGTAGAAAATATCTTACACATAAAAGAGCGCATACGTAAAGCCTGTGAACAATGCAACAGGGCTCCCAACGAAGTAAAATTGTTATTGGCCACCAAAACCGTTCCCGCAGAACGAATAAAGATCGCTTTCCAGGCCGGACAAACACTGATAGCTGAAAATAAAGTACAGGAGCTTAAAGAAAAGTATGAGGCATTAAAATCTATACCGCATACCAATCATTTTATCGGCCATCTGCAAACCAATAAGATAAAAGACATTATAAAATATGATGTCGCTTGTGTACAGTCGATGGACCGCATAGAGCTGGCAGAAAAATTACATCAAAGGTTACAGCAGGAAAACAAAACCATAGAAGTGCTGATCCAGGTCAATACTTCTGGTGAAGAAAGTAAGTTTGGCATACATCCCGATCAGGCTATTGAACTGGTACAACAGGTTGCCCGACTGGATACCCTGAAAATAAAGGGTTTGATGACCATTGGATTGTTCAGTTCTGAAACGGAAAAGGTAAGGCCCTGTTTTCGCTTATTGAAAAATATACAACAACAGGTTATAGCACTGAACCTGCACAATGTGGAAATGAAAGAATTGTCGATGGGCATGAGCGGCGACCTGGAAACGGCTATTGAAGAAGGGGCTACCATTGTAAGGGTAGGAACCGCTATTTTCGGGCAGAGGATCTATCCGGATAGTTATTACTGGAATGAGCATTCGAATTAACCGTACAAGATAGAAATTACAACCCGTCACCATCATAGCCAAGCCAGCCGATTATAGCCGGATAGTTATTGTCAGCAATAAAATCAAATTTGGGATCACGTGCCACTTTCCGGATAACAGATATATCCGGACGCTTTGTGTTTTCTGTGCCATCTTGCGCAAATACACTATCGATGCCGGCTCTGAATAATTTTCCCATCTCACTTTCCATACTGGTGAATCTGTATTTTTTTTCGGCATATTCTTCATTAAGATAATTGTTGAAAGTCGTCAGTATGTTAACCGTATCTCCGGTAGCCTCGGCAATCACCACCAAATGAATAAAATAATTATGCGGGCTATAGTCCGGTGCCCTACTGGAGTAAAGTATTGTCACGGCATCTTCGTTCTTAAGTATATCCGGATGTAAATGGAATTTGTTGATGTCCCAATATTTATAACTGTTGCTACAACTTGCGGACAGCAACAGCACCGGTAAAATCATTTTTATAGTTTTCATCATTTATGCTATAATTTATGAAACGGTCAGATTGTTATTTGATGATCGCTATGGGATGATGGTTTTACGAAAGCAAGTTTCACCACGTTCTCAAAACTTTCCTTGTTTAATGAAAATAATTCCAGATATTTATAAGCCGTTTTAAAGATATAACATAATGACCAGAAAGATCAAAATAATTGGAATACTCCTGTTTATAGCAGCAACACAAATCGGTTACGGACAGACAACCCATAAGGAGCAGGCTCTTGAAATGGGACGGAAGGCGATCCAGCTTATGGACAATGGTGAAGTGGATGAAAGTATCAAATTACTTGAAGAGGCACAAAAACTTGACCCGGAAAAATTTGATTATCCTTATGAGTTAGCCTATGCGCACTATCTGAAAGAAGATTATAACGGGGCTATAAAGATACTGGAAAAGCAGGCTAAACACAAAGATGCCACGGAAGTGTTTTACCAGCTTCTGGGAAACAGTTATGATATGCTGGGTAAGGCGGACAAGGCGTTTGAGTGGTATGATGCAGGACTTAAAAGATTTCCGAATTCGGGTATTATTCATTTAGAAAAAGGAAATGTCCACTGGAATAAGGAGGAATATGTTGAAGCTCTTGCTTATTATGAAAAAGGTATTGAGCTTGACCCGAAATTTCCCTCAAACTATTATAGGGCTGCAAAGCTCTACTGTAACTCAACCGAAGAGGTATGGGGCATGATATACGGTGAGATCTTTATGAACCTGGAGCGTAATAGTAAAAGAACAGCAGAGATCAGTAAACTACTTTACGACACTTATAAAAATGGGATCAAGATTACAAGTGACACAACAATGACTGTAAGCTTCTGTCAACAAATGACCGTGGATGCCCGATCAATTCCTGATCCGAAGCATATGAAACTACCTTTCTGCATGATTTTTGAACCGACTTTAATTCTTTCGATTGTGCTTGAAAAGAGCGTTGATATCCATTCGCTTGACAAAATCAGGACCCGGTTTATTGATAATTATTTTGATAACGGGCATGATAAATTATACCCCAATGTTTTATTCAGCTACCAGAAGAAAGTAAAAGAGGCAGGGCATATAGAAGCATATAATCACTGGATCTTAATGAAAGGTGATGAAGACGGCTTTGATGAATGGCAATCGGCAAATGAAGACAAATGGAGCCGTTTTGTAAAATGGTTTGGGGAAAATGGGCTTAAAATAGACAATACAAATAAATTTTACAGCGGACAATACTAATTCCTAAGCTTTTTACTGGTATAAAATACAATAGGAAATACGCACTAAAAAAAATTATTTATTTTAGTTAGGTATCCTAATTATATTTGCATCGGCAATATTGCTACAGAACAAACAAAAAATTATTTTCTATGTCAAAATCAGTTTTTTATCATGCAGGATGTCCTGTTTGTGTAAGTGCGGAGCACGACATCATTAACCTTATCGGTACAGACAATGTGGAAGTAATTCACCTCGGTGAAACACGCGACCGGATCGAAGAAGCGGAAAAAGCAGGCGTAAAGTCTGTTCCGGCTTTGGTAACGTCAAACGGGCATGTGCTTCATATCAACTTCGGAGCATCTATGGCAGATGTAAAAGGTTAAAAAATTTTTGCGCCATATAGTTAG
>JBEBVI010000213.1:0-7203 GCA_040392805.1 Taibaiella helva | reverse complement strand
TCTTGCATGTTGAATCGTTTTAAAACTGCGGGCAAAATTAATACAAATTTGAATAGGGAGGTAATATTTACATTTTTGGTGTGCATTCACTCACCTTAATCTATCCTTTAACAAAGCGGATATTAAGGTTAAGTAAAAATCAAAATTATGATATCAGAATTTTCCTGTAATGATGTAAAAGTTGAACATTAAAAATTAATTCTAATTCAATTTTTCACATTTCACTTTCATTTGATCAATAGTTCTATCCAAAAATTTATACCTACTTTTATCGCCAAAGAAGACAAATATGAAGATATCATTCCATGGTGCAGCCCGTACAGTAACCGGTTCTAAACATATCATTCATCTGAACCCCGGAAAAAAAATATTACTGGATTGCGGCATGTTCCAGGGCATGGGAAGCGACACCACCAGGCTCAACATGAACTTCGGCTTTAATCCGGAAGAAATACAATATGTAATTATATCACACGCCCATATTGATCATATCGGTCTCTTGCCCAAGCTCGTTAAAGAAGGGTATAAAGGGAAAATTTATTGCACCGAAGCTACTGCCGCATTAGCGGAGGTATTGTTGAGAGACAGCGCTAACATACAGGAGAATGATATAAAGTTTTCCAACAAGATACGCGCAGAGCAGGGCAAGCCACCATTAGAGCCTTTATATACACTGGATGACGCCCTGAAGGTTCTGCCACTGTTCCATATATTGGATTTCCATGAATGGTATAAGATAGACGGGCAGGTATCCTTAATGTATACAGATGCTGGTCATATATTAGGCAGCGCCTGTGTGCATTTAAAATTGACAGAGAACGGCAAAACCGTAAACTTAACCTTTAGCGGCGATATCGGCCGGTATGGCGATGATATTCTTAAATCTCCGGAAACCTTTCCCCAGGCGGATTATATTATCATGGAATCAACTTACGGGGATAAGCTGCATCCGCTTACACAACCGGCATCGAATCTTTTGCTGCAATATATTGAGCATACCTGCCTGCATAAGAAGGGCAAGCTGATCATCCCGGCATTCAGCGTAGGGCGTACACAGGAGCTGTTATTTTCCCTAAACAGGCTGGAATTGGAAAACCGTCTCCCGAGATTGGATTATTTTGTAGACAGTCCGATGTCGGTTGCTACCACCGAAGTAGTGAAACGCTTCCCGGAGCTGTATAATAATAAAGTGCGCGAGCTACTGAAGAGAGATGAAGATCCCTTCAATTTCAGGGGCCTGACACTTATTGAGGATGTGGAATTTTCAAAAGCGCTTAATTTCAAAAAAGAGCCCTGCGTTATTATCTCCGCCTCCGGCATGGCCGAAGCCGGCCGGATTAAACACCACATTGCCAACAATATTGAAAACCCGGACAATACCATACTCATTGTAGGTTATTGTGAGCCGCAGTCGCTGGGTGGAAGGCTCAGGGCAGGTGCACAAGAAGTAAGCATCTTCGGACAGGAATATAAAGTTGCGGCAGAAGTAGCCGTTATAGAAAGCCTGAGCGCTCACGGTGACTACAACGATATGAGCCAGTGGCTGGCCTGTCAGGACCCGCAACAGGTGCGCAAGCTCTTCCTCGTACATGGTGAATATGAAGTACAGCAGCAGTTCAGCGAAAGGCTCAGGCGCAAAGGATTTATGGATGTTATTATACCCGATCTACACCAACAAATAGGACTGGGTAATTTATAGATATCAACAAGTGACGTGACGGTGACATAAATCGTTGCCGCTTCGCGCTCCTTGGTCCCGTTGCGTGAAACAATCAATCCCAACCAATTATAGCATAAACTAAAGAGAGGAGCCAAAAACAGCTCCTCTCTTTTATTCTTTTATCGTTTTTCGCTTATTCTCCAACTACTTCAAACTCCAGCTCTACGATATTTTCTTTCCCGAAATCGATCTGAGCTTTATAAGTGCCCGCTTCCTTCACCTCATCTATAATACTGATACGGCGACGGTCAATATCGTAGCCCTTCTGTTCACGGATAACACGTGCCAGCTGGATAGGCGTAACAGAACCGAATATCTTTCCGCTGGTACCTATTTTTGCTCCTACTTTCACCGCTGAAGCATTAAGCACTTCTCTAACCTTAGCTATTTCAGCCATCAGTTTTTCTTCGCGCTTTTGTAATTGTTTGCGGCGCTCTTCCAATATTTTTTTATTGGATTTGCTCGCTTCTATCGCAAATTTCTGGGGAATAAGATAGTTGCGGGCATATCCCGGGCGCACCTCTACCAGTTCGTGGGCGGCACCTAAATTATCTACGTCTTTTATTAAGATTACTTCCATTGTTTAAATTACTTTAAAAGGTCTGTGACATAAGGAAGGATAGCCATCTGGCGCGCCTTTTTTACTGCATGTCCCAACTTGCGTTGGTATTTCAGGGATGTACCGGTAATACGGCGCGGTAACATTTTACCTTGCTCGTTCAGGAATTTCTTCAGAAATTCCGCATCCTTGTAATCAATATATTTAATACCCAGTTTTTTAAAACGGCAATATTTTTTCTGACGTTTTTCCACCCTGGTAGTGGTAAGATATTTTATATCGTTAGCTCTGGCCATTTTTGAAAAATTAATAATTTTAAGATGCTGTTTCTTCTGTTTTTACTTCAGCTTTTGCAGATACGTTATTGCGCTTGCGCTCATTATAAGCTACTGCAAATTTGTCCAGATGAGTAACCATGTGGCGCATTACCGATTCGTCGCGGTTAAGCTGAACCTCCAGTTTGGCATTAAGATTAGTGGGCGCTTTATACTCCAGTACATAATAAAGACCTGTAGTCTTTTTCTGAATGGGATAAGCGAGAGAACGTAACCCCCAGGGGTTTTCATGTACAATTTCTCCACCGTTTTCCTGAATAAAGCTGCAAAACTTTTTCTGAGCGTTCTTAAACTCATCTTCAGCTAAGACAGGAGTGAAGATCAACATCATCTCGTAATTCTGAATGTTTGTTGTCATTTAAAAAGTTTAATTATGAATAATAATACCCTTATTTTCACTCCAACTACAACACATGGTCATTATCATAAAACACCTATAATAATGGTCGGAATAAATTTCGGACGGCAAAGGTAGGTAACTATGACAAAAAAAACAAATAAGAAATGTAAAGAGTTGAATATGGAGAATTAAAGGTGGAAAGTTGAGGGATTGAGGGGTGGAAACTGTATATCCCTCATCCAGGTGTCACCTTTGTCCCCCGAAATGCTACAGAATAGCTGAAAAGTGATGATAACTTCAATCATTCTTAGAAGCATCACCCTATTTCCCGCTAAATCTTTTCGACTTTTTAATTCTGGCTTAGCATCAATCTCACTTCTGCCACTGCCGGGAAAAGATAAACATGCCCCGTACTAACTTCTTTACAACGGAACCTCGTGCGCAGCTTTTCCATCTTTTGGAACACCCTCCCATCATGGGTAGAGAAATATTCATTGTGGGGAACATCTTCCACCAGCCTTACCCACTTCCTGCGGCGATCATGCTTCTTTAAAGCTTTATACAGCTCCGGATCCGTGCAGGTGGATGTGGTTATTTTACTCATTGATTTGACCAACGCTTCCTCTACATTTTCGGGGAAAATACCTTTATGGAGGTACATCTGCAACAACCGGGAAAATATTGCCTTCCATTCCGGCCCATGCGGCTGTATTGATCTCCTGTACTGCACATAGGCCAGCATATGCGCCAGCTCGTGCAGCAGGGTAACCAGAAAACTATAGGGGTTGAGCGAACCGTTGATGCTGATCCTGTGAATTGAGCTGCCCGGCACAGGACTTCGGTAATCGCCGAGCACGGAAGCGCGGTCGTGCGTAATGGTCAGATTGATGTTATACGCATTGAACAAGGGGGCGATCTTCTTAAAAGTTCCCTCCGGCAGAAACTGTTCCAACATATTAATTGGCCCCTCCAGCTTACCCATAAGTATCTTTAATTACTTTTTTCTTGCCATAACAGAAAGTGGCACCGCTTCAATAACCGAATAGACCACGTACAATCCTAAAAACAAAAATAAGGATGGTTTATGAACCTGGCGATCATTAACAAAAACATAAATCAACAGCAGGGAAATGCACAGAAAAAACTTCAGGATCGTACCGGTCATTTTCGCCCGGACAAACCTGTTGGCATCACCACTTTCAATCCCGTTTTTTATAAGAAAAAAGGAAAGAAGCGATATGCCGGCAAGAAATACATCGCCTATTATTAAAGAGAGCCTGTCATAAGCGGGGTTCTGGTCAGATAAATAAAGGATCAGCCCGGCACTGACCAGGAAAACAACAATAACAGAGATGAGAAATCCGCGTTGCATGAAAGGCATTTTTTATTAAGGATTCAAAGATAGACAAGATATGAAAACACAAATACAGATCGGAATAAAAATTTACGATAACCGGCTTATATCTACCCGCAAAATGCGCTAAAGCATATAAAATGATAAAAATACATTCCTCTCTTTCGATTTTGTTCAAATTATAAAAATAATTACCTTTGCGCACTTATTTAACGCATGCATAGAAACCATGCACTAAAAAATAAAAAAATGAGAAAAGGTATTCATCCCGAAAATTACAGACTTGTTGTTTTTAAAGACATGTCTAATGAAGAAATATTTATTACTAAATCCACAGCACCCAGTCGCGAAACGATTACTGTAGAAGGCCAGGAATACCCGCTGGTAAAAGTGGAAATTTCCAATACCTCCCACCCGTTTTATACCGGTAAATCTATGTTTATAGATACTGCAGGACGTATTGAGAAATTCAACAAGCGTTACGCAAAAAAAGGTTAATCTGCCTTTCCTTTATAAAAAAATCAGAGAGACTGTTCCTACCGGTTTCTTTGATTTTTTTTTTGCTTCCTGACAAATTATCGACTATATAGTTTCTCTCAAAACCGAATAGGTTGAGTAATTTCGAAGTTGTCGTATGCCCCGTCCCGTTTACCGGGCTTCCATTTTGGCATGTCCGCTATTACTTTTTCAATTTGCTTAGTTACTTCAGAGGTAGGGGCTGAGACTTTCACTTCTCCTACATTGCCTTCTTTATCAACTACAAAACGGACAATCACAGGGATCTGGTTGTCTCCTTGTCGTTCTACAATATATTTAAGCCGTTTCACCAAATAAGCGGAAAATCCATTTAGTCCTCCGGGAAATTCAGGCATTATCTCATAATCGTAATATTTCACCTTTTTTCCCAGCGAGTCAAAACATTGCCCACTTCTCTTATTGCCCTTTTTATAAATATCAATACGTTTAGGTTGTCCATTACTCCAATAGGTTCGAAAATCTCCATGTAGCTTTCCATCCTTATAATCTGTCTCTTTCCAAATACCTCCATACTCCAACCATTCCGTTACTTTTCCATCTAACCGATAATTCAAATAATTTTTTTCTGTTATTATTTTTCCCGATTTGGTAAAGAAAGTCACCTTTGCTCTCCCGTGCTCAAAGCTGTCTGGCTGCGTTATAGCATAATAATGAAAGTCTTCCTTCGGTGGATATACATTCTGCCAGTTGCTACCGTAATATAAGGTATCCTGGGCATAATTAACAAGAGCTAGTAACGTGAAGATTGCAGTTAGTCGTTTTTTCATGAATTGCGGTTATTCTTGCTCTAAAAATGACTACAAAAATAATATTTAAAACAAATTACATGGTAATGAAAGAAACAGCTATACCATTTTCATACTATCTCTGCTCCACTTAATTCTTTGCACCATTACGCTCCATCGCCCCTTTGCAAGAAACAATCCAGGTTCCTATGAATAAAAAAAGCCACCTATCGGTAGCCTTTCTTTTACTAGATTATACCTATTCCGTTTAATCCACCCAATCACAAATAAAGAGGTTGGTATCATTCGTACCACCGTTATTCCTGTTAGAGCTGAAGATCAGTTTTTTCCCATCCGGAGAAAACATCGGGAAAGCATCAAACCCGTTATCCCTTGATATTTTCTTCAGGTTCTTTCCATCCAGGTCAATCATATACATATTAAAAGGGAAGCCTCTCTTATGCTCATGATTGGAAGAAAAAATAATGTGCTTTCCATCCGGTGTAAAATTGGGTGCCCAGTTGGCCTGTCCCAGGTTAGTGATCTGACGCACATCCGTACCATCTGCATTAGCAACAAATACTTCCATTTCTGTCGGCATCACCATTCCCTGGCTCAGCAGATCTTTATAAGCCTTGATCTCCTCTTCTGTTTTAGGCCTGGAAGCCCTCCACACGATCTTACTGCCATCCGGCGAGAACCAGGCTCCGCCGTCATACCCAAGTTCATGAGTTATCTGCTTTACATTTTTACCATCGATATCCATTACATATAGGTCCAGATCACCGTTACGCATGGAGGTAAAAATAATCTTATCGCCTTTCGGAGAAACCACACCTTCACCGTCATATCCCGGCTCATGGGTAAGCTGCTTCACTATATTCCCATCCAGGTCGGCAACAAACATATCATAAGAATCGTAAATAGGCCATACGTATTTCTTTAACACATTACGATCAGGTACCGGCGGACAATCGGCCGATCCGAGATGTGTAGACGCATATTGCACATGTTTACCATCAGGCATTACATAAGCACAGGTAGTACGCCCCTTGCCGGTACTTACCATTTTATAAACAAAGCTGTCTTTTTCAGACTCCGGTAAAACGCCATAAAAGATCTGGTCACACATAATTCCATCTTTAGGCGCTGTACGCTGGAAAGAAACCGCTTTACCGTCCGCACTAAAATAGGCTTCGGCATTATCGCCCCCGAAGGTAAGCTGACGAATATTTTTAAAATGCTTTTCCCCTTCAAAAAGAAGGTTTGAAGGTTGTTGCTGGGCATAAAGCGAACCCGTTACAAGGCTCAGTCCTAACAATAGCTTGATGCGTAGTACCATTATTATTTTTTGCGCAAAGGTAGGCATTATAAACTACAAGGCAGGGAGTGCCGGGAGTTGAAAGTCAAAATGCAAAAGTTCACCCTGTTAGATAATAAATATCTCACAGGGTAAAAAGTCAAAAATGCAGACTGTTACTGAGGCTCTGTAGGGCTACTTTCATTCTCGCTATTCAAGTGCGGATTGTGGTTTTACACTGCTGCCAAAGCCTCGCTAACGACAACTACTCACCATTCCTTTTTATCATGAATCCCGGTTGCCTTGTTACCTCGCACGACTTTTAAAAAAAAT
>JBEBVI010000212.1:0-7207 GCA_040392805.1 Taibaiella helva | reverse complement strand
TACTTATACGACTGTCAGACAAATCGACCGGAGAAACGCTAAGTGTACAGCTGCCCCAGGATACCCCTAATAAAAAGGAAAGGGAGGAGATATCTGAAAACATTTGACCTTCCGCAAAATTTGTGACGAGCGGCCGTATATCCTGGGGCATAGTAAATATTTTTGTTGTTCAATTATTGTGTTTTCATTTCTGTGGTTACTTTTACCGGTAATACGGTATATGATGTATTTTGCAGGTTTTCTATTATTAGTTATTGTTTAATGATGGTTTGTGTGTTATATTGATTTAAAGTTTTCTATCAGTAAATTTATTGCCCTGCTATTTATTGCCCAGGACTCGAAGTCACTGTCCTTATTTGCTCCGAAGACTTCTGCATAAAACCATGTCATTTTTTTTTGTGCGAGGTAAAAATGGGCTTCATTTGTACTTTTATTTTTTTTGTCTGTCAGCTTTATAAATCCTTCCTGCACAAAATCGAAACCGGGCAAATCTGAATATTCATTCGTTTTTATATCATCCATATCCTGTCCTAATCTTATAAGCCTGTCGCGGGCAGTATTCATCACATGGCTTTTGTCGTAAAAATCGGGAGTTACTTTGCGGCAAAACAGGGTCATTATCCCTTTTGTTCGCCCTCTTATATCTTTGGTAAAGATAAGGTTCAGATATTCGGTAGTGTTATAATGATGATGTTTTTCTTTCCAGGACATCGGAATATAGGTTGCAAAATCCAAAGGATAACGGCGGGATACCAGCTTTAAGCGCTCTGCTTTATCATACAAATCCTTTTTCAGCAGCTTAAATTCCGAAACAATAGCACACAGCAGTTCTGCATATTTTTCATAATTATTTTTATTGCAGGAAGCGTTTATAATTATTACAAAGGCTCCGTTTCCATTCCAAACTTTTTGTGCTCTCCGGCGTGTAACCCAGACTTGTTTGTCTGGGAATGTTTTTTGTGTAAGTCGGTCAGGTTCGTCTTCATTGTTATTGATCCTTCTTTTTTCCAGTACAGATTCGCCGCTTAATGTTTCTGTTTGTATTAGATAATTTTCGAGAGCGACCTCGTGTATGATAAAAGATATCTGAACCAATACTTCAATATCATTATCGGGGCTTTTAAAATAGGCAGTGTCAATCAACGGATTTTGCGTGGTGGGTAAATTATTGATGTTTGAAACAAGTATAAAGTCTTCCGGAAGCGCCATTTGAAAGTTCAGGTAAGGCAAAGCCATTTTATCATTAATGTCGGTCATTAATGGTTTTGAGTTCAGCCTTTTGGGGTTATATGTTTCCGGAAAGTGCATCATTTTATTTATTTTACCCGATATTAACAGTTGGTGCGCCGCTTGCAATTGTTCCCGGTACAGATGGCACACCCACACCGGGTATTCCTGCTCCGGGGGGCGGTGTGCTGCTTCCGACACTGGCATCTATATTAAGTGCTACGCCTAACAGCACTTCAATATCGAGCATAAAAGTACCATGATAACGATCGTCTGCTGAGTCATGATAAAGGCCTGCACCGGCACCTCCACCTATAGAACCGGCTGTACCTCCCACGCTTCCTTTTAAATTTACAGTCGAATCTGTAAATGGAACAGGAATAGTATAACTATAACTCCCTTCAGCACCTGCTACTGCAGCACCTGCTTTGCCACCGAATGCGACACCTGTTCTTTTCCCATCAGATCCCAATAATAAATCCGCATTAGCCTCTGCATTAGGGCCGGTAGCCTTGCCTCCTAGTTTTTGACTACCATCTGAATTGCCTATTTCCACACTTGTCGTCGCAGTCGAAGCTTCTGCACCCGCAGACCCTCCCATACCCTGATCCATTCCACCTGCTGCATTTCCCTTTGCTGTTCCAAATTTTTGACTTCCTTTTACTTTAACGGCTCCATCAAATAAAGATGTTTCTCCTTCTGCTTTAGCAATATTGACTTCTCCCTGTGCAGATGCATGGCTATCTGTTTCCTGGGTTTCATACTCATAAGTTCCGAGCCCTACATCGCCATCACCTAACGCGGCTCCCTTACCAGAGGAGGTCTTTACGGGTGGCATTCCTTTGCCCGACATGCCGGCTATTCCGCATCCCGTAGTATCTCCCATACGTGCGGCAAAGGCCCCGTCAATCTTTACGGTTGCTGATGCCGATGTTATATTACCCATTATATGGGGTTTGGGGCCATCGGCTGCAGGGCAGACTAAAGGGTCACCCAGGCGCGCAGCCGGCATACCGCAGATAAACACGGAAAAAGAGCCTAAAATTATTGCCCCGCCATGTCCTGCTACATCTGTAACCCGTGCTGCCGGTTGTCCCATTTTTTATTATTTTATCGTAAATAAAATATTCCCTTTTACTTTATTGTTAAGTAACTGTGTCAAAATAAATCCCGGTTCCACAGCTTGGGAGATGTCTCCACTTAGTCTATCCTGAGCACAGCCGCAGGGGTCGACATGACGGCACTTGGGGGGATATTTTAACTATTGTACTAAGTCAAACTAATAACATAGAATTCAAATTTGGATCAAAAGAAACACTGTTTTGCATTTTGATTTTGGCTTAGCGTTAATTGATATTTACGGGCAGACCTTTAAGGTTGGTAATACCCTGACAGGTTAAATCTAATTGTACGTCGGCTTCTAACTTTGCATTTACTGCTCCCATTTCTAATGTTGAGTTGGCTTCTACTTTTACAGTGACCGAATCAATTTTTATTTCTTCATCAGCATCCAGGTTTATTTTTTCGCTCGCTTTCATTTTGATGTTTTTACTGGCATTCATGCTTATCTCAGAGGCACTCATGCTTATGTTTCCACCGGCATTCAGGCTTATATCGCCTTTAGACTTGATCGTAATCTTTTTTGTATTCCTGTCAAGCGTAATTTCCAGAATGGTATCGTTGCCTTTCGACACCGACGAGCTCACTCCTTTATCTGCATCAACAAAAACCAAACTGTTTTCATCTTTGTCGTTAGTGGATTGAATGGTAATATAGCTTCTGGAATCTGCCTGGCTTAAATGCAAAGCGTTTATGGGCTTTTCTCCTGATACATTATCAACAATTTTTACAATATGGGTGTCGTCATTTATCTCCATTCTTCTGCCGGATACCGTACCAAATACTTTTGCCTTATAATCATCGTAACTGCCTCCTGCTTGCCTGTTCTCTGTATAAAAAGAACCTGCTACAAACGGGAAATCCGGATTGTTGTTTACAAAATCGACAAAAACCAGATCGTCAATTTCGGGTAAAAACCGGAATCCGTGCGCTGAGCCGGCATAAGGTGTAACTACCTTTAGCCAGGGGGTGGTTTCGGATGCCGGTTGCCAGGGGAAACGTACTTTAACCCGCTCCTGGTGGTCAGGGTCTTCATTTTCTATTACTACTGCTACCTGTGTTGGGCAAGGGGCATGTACAAGGGGATTGGTATAGGGCGGCACTTCTGCCTCGGCGGGTATGGCCGAAAAGTAATTATGATAATTGGTTGGTCCGGAACTTTGATGACGGAGCGCTGTAATAATATACGCTCCGAAATGATTACCCTCGTTATCTGTAATATTTATTTTTCCTGCCAGCTTTAATTTACTGTTATGAGTATGACCACTAATAATAGTAGAAGCGGCAGCAGCAGCCTTTTGCAACAGTAGGTTTTGGCTGGATAGCAGGCCTTCTGTGGGGGCGCTGCCCATAGAAAAATTAGAAAAACTGGAAACCGGGATGATAGTGGATCCGGCTTCAAGGTTGGTGGCAATAAAGCTTGTACCTCCGGGCTGTGCAGCCTGCTCGTTACTTTGAATGACCTGCCCCTGGTAGCTGTCGTAGTTTACGGCATGCACCGGCGGCTGTTGTAT
The DNA here is from genome assembly GCA_040392805.1 of Taibaiella helva. Classification (GTDB taxonomy): domain Bacteria; phylum Bacteroidota; class Bacteroidia; order Chitinophagales; family Chitinophagaceae; genus Taibaiella; species Taibaiella helvus_B. Next base: position 3,347 of record JBEBVI010000212.1, on the reverse strand, counting down.
ACGGGACCGGAAGGTAAGACCGTCTATTTCCGTATCCGAGATATTTGTTGCCTCTCCCTGCGGCGGGCCTAATACCAGCTCCTGCCCGTTATAATAAAGCCACTCGCCATAGCGGGTTGCCAGCATTTTGTACAGGTCAAAAGCGGACTGGTTATACTGTACGGTATAAAACAGGGGGTCGGTTAAAGCAGGATTGAGCTGTAAGGTTGTGCCCGGCGTTGCATTAAGTGTATTAAATATATGATTCAGGTCTTTCTGATAGAAACTGTTACATGCCTGTACTTCATTAAGCTTAACAAAAAGGCCCTGTCCCGTAATTTCATAGGTAATACCGTTAAAGTCCTGCTCTATACAGTTAATGGAGCATATAATACCTTTAAAAGTAAACTCATTGTTGATGTTTATCGTTACCTCTTTAGCCAGGTAGTTTTTGTTGAAAGTTACATACACAGACAGGCTTCCCTCTCCCTGCTCCTGCCGCCAGTTAAATGAAAAATGATTCACATCAGCCAGTTGCTGATCTATGGACAGCATATTGAAGTTAACAGGTCTATCATATCCTTCAACCTGGATATTTACTTCTGCTAAAGTGCTTTGTGCGCTCATGGCCTTATATACTTAGGTAACAAAAATAAAATATAACATTCAGTCCGCTGTTAAGGCAAGCCTGCCAATGACTTAACTCTAAAGAGCAGGAATAAAATACTTTTAATATTTAATTCCTTCTTCATACCCTATACCCATTCATTAGTATGTGTACCATTGCCCATTGTTATTTCTTTTGCAGATATGGCAAAGGAAATGGTCATTGGATTCTTATTGTCGGAAGCATATACTTCTTCAAACCGGATCAGGTACCCTTCTTTAAATTTAAGCTCTTTCATCGTCGCATCCGAATCTCTTTTCAGGAAAACGATGCTGCCGTCTTTTCGCTCAAAGTTATTACACATCCATTCAAAAAGGTCTGTTTCCTGTGTGCTTTCCACAGTAATGTAAATTTTTCCTCCTCTGGTAATAGATGAAGGTCTTCCTGTGGCGTCTACTTCCTGGTGTAGATCGTAGCTGGCGCTTAATACATTGTATTCTTTACCGGCAACACTTAATTTCGCTTTAAAACTCATGATCGTAAAATTTTGTTGATTGAATAAATAATTTTGTCATAGCAAAGATATTGGCCTGGTTCGTGTGAAACAATACGCTTTTACGCGTATTTTTCAGCGGCAACTTTTATATATTTTTGTGGGCCGGTGTTAAAAATAAAGAATGAGACAAAGTATACCATACAATAATCAACGTTACTACCTGCTGAAGGCGGAATCGCTTTGTGCGGATCTGATAGAAAACGGTATCGGGTTTGAAGATCTTTTCATTCGCTTTGCCGGCTCGTTCCGTAAAAGCTATCGCAATGATATAGAAGAAGTCACTTTTTCGGGAGAAGGGCGAAAATCACCGGTAACTATTGAGCTTAACCGTGATGGTATCTATGATAAGCTGCCTGAAGGGTTGTTTCACCAAACGAGAGGGAGTAGCCGGACGGCTTCTGTTTCTGCTATGGTTACGGAATACCGGCAGTTCCGGGAAGAGGAGCGGATGGCCCGGAAATTCTTTCAACCGGTAGAACAGGAAATTTTCTGCTACCAGGTTATGATTGAGCAACTGGAGCGAAAAATACAATTCGGAATACTCAATGGTGATGCCGGGGCAGCGTTTTACGATTTCTGGGATATAGACCCCCGGCTGCCCAAAAAGGCTGTTGCCACCTTAATATTGATCATGCCCTGGCTGAGAACGATAAAACGGGATAAAGACCTTACGGCCAAAGCGCTTTCCATGGCTCTTGCAAAAGAAGTGAGCATAGTTGAAAAAGTATCTTATACAGGTTATAGTGCAGATGCGGGTTTCGTACTTGGCGGAGCGTCATACCTAAGCCGGAATACAGTATGCGGGGCTTCCGGTACCATACCGCTTGTGCAGTGGGTGTTTACGATCAACGGCTTATCATATGAGGAAATGGAGGACTATCTTCCGGGAAAAGGTTATGGGCAGTTTATAAGCCGTTTTAAAGAATTGTTTATTCCTGTGGAGATTGATGCTTTATTCGACTTTGCCAACCCTATGGAAATAAATCCGGAAAAAAAAGATGCTATTTTAGGATATGGTTATTACCTTTAATTTGAAAATGAACAAAATATGCCGCTTAAAAACTTTATACTTTATTTTTTACCCTTCCTGATAGCGGGTATACTCCTGTTAATCGTTACCAGGTTGTATGCTGCCCGTTTTGCAGCGGAGGGTAAGAAGCCTATAGTATACAGCTTGTTATTTTCCGTTTGCCTTTCGGTAATACTATTCGCACTTACCTATTTATCTGTTTATTTACATGGCAATCTTTTCGTGTTATTTTGGATAATGTCGTTATGCAGCCTGCTATCGGGTATTATTCATTGGGCCATTACGCACAAAAAATTTTTCTCTCATGCAAAGGAGTCGCCAAAGAAGTTGTTCTGGACAGCGTTATTTTTTGCGCTGTCGGTAGTCTTTTTTACGGTGATCGGTTTTGCGGTGTTGCAATATTTTGTAAAAGACAGTAATTTCCTGTTTTATCCCATCTTATTTTGTTTGCTGTTTTTTCTTGTTCCTTTTTTCATTTTCCATACTATCGCCGCTGCGGGAAAGATACCATCGGCTCGTTTCCCTACCTGGCATTATCCTATTAGCAGCCCTCCTGAGTTGCCGGATGAGAAAGAAGGAGAGCGGGTGTTTGTTATCGGTTTTGAAATAGCAAAGAATGCCGGCGATACACAACGTACTTTTTTCCGGGCAAAAGCTCCGGAGCATATGTTGCTCGGCGATCTGTATTATCACTTTATTAATGACTACAACGAGCTGCAGAGCGAAACACCTATCCAATATATGGAGCATGGAACAGTGCATACCTGGTATTTCCGCACTAAACCGAAATGGTATGGTTTCTCCAGGATATTAAATGCGGGGAAGACGGTGGGAAATGTAGGGATCCGTGAAAACTCTATAATTATATGTGAACGGGCCGGGTTATTGCAGGATCCGGATTTTAAACCATAAAGAACATTAAACATGATGAGAAGCCAGAGAAAATATTTTCCCGTCAACTGGATGGATGGTATGAAGATCAATAAAGATCACTTTACTGCCCAGGATGATGCCATGCTGGATCAGCTCGGCGATATAGCATCACTGAGATTGTCGCCATACAGCTACGGTATTATCCCGCCTTCTGCTGCGGGAGAGGAAACATTCAATGTAAAAATCGCAGCCGACAACCAGGATACTTTATCGGCAACGGTCAATAGTATACAAGCTATTAC
>JBEBVI010000211.1:0-7207 GCA_040392805.1 Taibaiella helva | reverse complement strand
GGGTAAACCTGGGAGATGCCTCCACAAAGTCTACCCTGAGTACAGCCGAAGGGGTCGGCATGACGGTACTTGCTTCGACAACGCTCAGTACAGGTGAGGAGGTTATTTTGACTATTACTCCTAACACGGGTGCGCCAATCCCGCTTTATACTAATGCAAGATTGTCATCCCCTATCAGAGTGGATGACAATCTCCTTTTATTCCGGCCGATCAGAAATTATTTTTTAATGATCTTCTCAACCTGGAGCAATTGCTCTTTATCTCCCCTTATCTGCAGGACATACACACCACGGCTGTAGCTGTGCATATCTATACGTGCTTCTGCCGTTCTTATTATTTCCTTCGACAGCTCACGACCATCTATACTTATGATAGCGACCTCTAAAGACATACCTGTTTTATTATACACCTGTACAAAATCAGTTACCGGGTTAGGATAAACACTTACATACCGGTTGTTCCGAATGGTTTTTACGGATGTTTCCACATTGGTCACCTCATACCAGGCGCTGTCCCTGCAATCGGCACCACCGGTCACCACCACGCTGTACATGCCATTTTCAGTGACGTCTAAAGTAGCATTGGTAGCACCTTCTATCTTTTTACCGTCCAGGTACCATTGCCAGGTCTTGTAATAGGAGGTATTGGTCGTGCTCAACTCAAATTCATTAATAGTGATCTCTGCAGGCAGCATCATTGGATAGATAGTAAGCTCCTTTATGGTGCTGTCACATACACCCCTTGCCTTAACCCTTATAAAACCTTCCGTTTCCGTATCCGTTGTTATCACTATACGGATCGAATCGCTGCTGCCTTGCCAGTGTCCGGGTATTTCCCATTCGTAGGATAAGGCGCCCTCAACCGGGTCGATAGCATAAGTATACGTCTGGTTAAAGCAAACGGAATCAGGGCCCTTAATGGTAACATCCGCTTCTGCTAAATGCAGGCATTCAAACAGCTTCAGGATATAGATATCGGCATTACCTTTGGTGGTAAGCTGGTGCAATCCTCCCCCCGCAGGATCGAAATCGGCTGTATTATAGAAGACTCCGGTGGTGTAAATACAACCATTCCTTACATCTATCCCACTCATCCCATCGGGGCCAAATTTCGTACCTATATTCCTTGCCCATTTGAACTTTCCGTCATTATCCAATTTCAGGGCATATCCGTCATAGCCGCCATAAGAAACGAGGTTAAACGTACCTGACCCGGGATCAAAATCAGAACTGGGACTTTGAAAATCCCCGCAGGTATATACATTACCAAATTCGTCCAGTACAATATCGTTGCCTTCATCATCCGTACGAGAGCCTACATTGCCCGCCCAGGATAAAGCTCCGTCAGGCTTCAGCTTCATAACAAATGCATCCTTGCCACCATTAGTGGCCAAAAAATGCGTTCCTCCATTGGGATCAAAATTACATGTGCTCTGAAAACCTCCGGTTACGTAAACATTAAAAGAGTCATCAACGACAACTGCATTTCCATGATCATAATCAGGACCGCCCATACTTTTGGCCCATACATAAGTACCCGAGGCAGTCAGTTTAGATACAAAAATATCATTCTGACCGGGCAGGCTGGTAAGGTTGGCTGTATTATTCGGATCCGGGTCAAAATCTACCGTGGATGAATAGTACCCGGTGATATATGCATCACCTGTTTTATCCACTGTAATTCCATTGGCATATACCGATCCGCTTCCGGTATATCCTTTAGCCCAAACGAAGCTGCCCCCTTCCGTTATCTTCACTATAAAAGTACCGCCGCCGGCAGAAGTCAGGTTTGCCGTTGTCTGGCCAAAACCAAAATCAACTGTTCCGGCGGTAAAAGTACCGGTTACATACACATGCTGTGAGCCATTGTCGACCACAAGGCCTTTCCCCGACTCCGCCCCCGCACTACCGGCCGTCCGGACCCATTTAAAGTTACCGGCAGAGTCAAACTTGGAAACAAAAAAATCCCTGCTGCTACTCCCCCTGCTACTGGTTACGGATGTACGTGTTTCTGTACCGGTCCCGGGATCAAAATCTACTGTGCCTAACCATTCTCCTGTAATATAAACTTCCTTACCTGAGGGAGCTAATGCCAAATCAATAGCCTGTACATTAGTCGGCAACACCCTGGCCCATATCAGGCCGCCGCTGGAATCCTGCTTTATGAGGTAAGCGTCACCACCTTTATGACCTATCAGCTTAGTCGAACTAAAGTCTAATGTAGTTGTATCATATAATATACCGATAGAGTATATATTATGCTGCGCATCAATTTTAATCTTAGTACTATACTCATCTTCTTTACTGCCCACTTGTTTCACCCATACAAACTCCGGGACTTGCGCCTGTGTTGCAACACCGAGAGTCAGCAGCAAGGTTATGCCACAAAAATGTCTGCAATTGAATAACTTTTTCCTCATATCTGAACTGATTTTTTTATTTGAAACAAACTTAACGTTCTATATAAAGCACTTTTTAAGTAGTACTACTCAATTTTGAGATAAGCTCTTATATTTCAAACAGTAAACTAACAATTATGTTTTAATCCGGTGCGTCCTGTTGTCCATTATAAGATCCCACATAAAGCAGGGATAAAAAACGGACAGCCCCGAACTTTCCCGCTACTGCATTCCGCTCTGTTCCAATAAAAAAATTGTCACCCCTGCCTGTTTCCGGCGGAATGACAATTTTGTATTCATTTATAGTTGACTATTATTTCTTTATTATTTTTTCTACCTGAAGCAGCTGATCCTTATTGCCTCTCACCTGCAGGATATACACCCCGCTACTGTATCCGCTCATATCAATACGCGCTGCTGTACCACTTATCTTCTCTTTTGACAGCTCACGTCCTTCCACGCTCATTACGGCTACCTGCACCGGCATACCTGCCATATTATGCACTTCTGCAAAATCGCTTACCGGATTAGGATAAATGCTTACATAGCGGTTGTTCCCGATGTTTTCGACTGAGGTCACATTGGTTACTTCATACCAGGCGCTGTCCGTACAGCCGGCGCCCCCGGTAACTACTACACTATACATGCCGTTTTCAGTTACATCCAGAGTAGGGTTTGTTGCGCCTTCTATCTTATTACCGTTCAGGTACCATTGCCAGCTTTTATAGTAAGAGGAATTGGTCGTGCTCAACTGGAACTCATCAATAGTGATCTGCGCAGGCAGCATGGCCAGGGTCACGGTCAGCTCTTTTACCGTGCTGTCGCATATACCTTTCATCTTAACCCTTACAAAGCCCTGCAGCTCCTCATCGGTAGTTATCGTTATGCTGGATGAGTCGCTGCTGCCTTTCCAGTTGGCAGGTATTTCCCATTCGTAAGATAAAGCGCCCTCAACCGGGTCAACGGAATAAGTATAGGTCTGGTCGAAACAAACAGAATCGGGACCGTTAATAGCAAAATCCAATTCTGCCAGACGCAGGCATTCAAACCACTTCAGCAGATAGACATCGGAACTGTTATCTGTTGAGGTTAGCTGATGTAATCCCGGACCGGCAGGGTCGAAATCGGCGGTTTTATAAAATACACCGGTACAATAAATATAGCCGTCTACTACATCAAATGCGTCCATCCGGTCTAAAGCCGGCCTGTGACCAACGTTTCTGGCCCACTTAAATTTTCCGTCATTACTCAACTTTAAGACATAACCATCATAACCTCCGTAAGAAACGAGATTAAACGTATCTCCGGCACCTGTACCAGGGTCAAAATCCGACCTCGGACTTTGAAAGTTACCGCAGGTGTATACATTACCAAATTTATCCAGTCTGATCTCCATGCCATAATCATCCACATAAGAGCCTACATTCCCGGCCCAGGCCAGCGATCCGTCCGCTTTCAGCTTCAGGATAAACGCATCCTGCGCCCCGTTTGAATACAGGTAGTGTGTCCCGTCAGGATCAAAATTGCCAGATACCTGAAACCCGCCTGTCACATATACATTGAAGGAGTCGTCTACAGCTACGGAAGCACCGTTATCATAAGCAGCACCTCCCATACTCTTGGCCCAGACATAGGCACCTGACGAAGTCAGTTTTGATACAAAAATATCTAAATGGCCAGGTACACTTATACGGCTGGCCGTATTGTTCGGATCAGGATCAAAATCGACTGTATCCTTGAACTCCCCGGTCAGGTAAACATCACCTATTTTATCCACTGTAATTCCTCTTGCCGATACAGAATTCCCCGTATATGCTTTTGCCCATACCAGGCTTCCTCCTGAAGTCATCTTCAGAATAAAAGTACCGGAAGAACCTGTTGATATCAATTGGGCTGTTGACTGGCCAAACCCGAAGTCTACCGTGTCTGAGAAAGTACCCGTAACATAAACATGCTCTGACGATTGATCCACCACAAGGCTTCGTCCGGACTCCCCACCGGCAGCACCGGCCACTCTGACCCATTTAAAATTGCCGGCGGAATCAAACTTGGAAATATAGAAATCTATTCCCGGGCGTCCTCTGCTACTTAACGCAGATGTATGTATCTCGGTACCGGCTCCCGGATCAAAGTCTATGGTACCTGAGTATTGGCCTGTTATGTAAACTTCTTTACCTGTAGGATCAATGGCCAGCCCGCTGGCCAGCGTATTGTACGGCAACATCCTTGCCCAGATCAGCTTTCCGCTTGAGTCCTGCTTGATCAGGCAGGCATTTCCACCATTGGCTATGAATGTAGCAGAGCCAAAACTAAACGTGGTGGTGTCCCTCAATAATACAATGGAATAAACATTATGAAACGGGTCGGCTTTAATACCAATACCCGACTCGTCATTATTGCCCCCTATCTGCTCTACCCATACGAACTCCGGCACCTGGGCCCCTACACCTAAACTGAGCATTAACAGTAAAGCTACCTGGAGGTGCATACGATTGAATAATTTTCTCTTCATAATTCTGTTCTTTTTGTTATCAAACAAATTTAATATTCTGAGGGTATTATAAAATTGAGTACTACTACTCAATTTCACACGACAGGCAGATCAATAATTATATCCCTGAAAGCACGTATAATATCTCCCGGAATAAATGCCGGCGTGATTTTAATTCGTATTTTCGGATAGCTTTTGATAATATTTGATATTGGGTATGCAATTTTTATTCAGATCATCCCGGATACCGGTTATATATATTTTTTCTCTCTTTACAGTAAAAGGATGGGCACAGGAGAAAAGTATTCCACTGAACTATGCCAACCCCGCCCTTTTAGCGGAGGAAATAAAGGCCATTAAAAGAGTGGACCTGCTCTACCCGGACAGCGCAATAAAAGAATACAGAAGGTTATTCCTGTTAAGTAAAGAAGCAGGGTATCCGGAAGGTAAGATCAATACCTTGTTTTACTCCGGCAATCTTTCCATGAAAGCAGGGAAATACAGGGACGCTATCCGGTATTACAGGGGAAGTGTACAATTTTGTGATTCGACCAACCCCAGGCACCTGCTTACGTTATCCTATATCCATGTGAACATGGCAAATGCTTATAGTAACCTGTCGGAATACAAAGAGGCATACAGGTTATACATGATTGCTGCCCATTATGCCGGGAATGACTCTTTACAGCTTTCTATTGTCTATGGTAATACGGCAACGGTATTGGGGCAGCTGAATCAGTTTCATAAGACCATGGATTACCTGGATATGGCCCTGGCCTACGGCAGCACATTACGTAATTATGAATCTAAGGCGGTACTGCTGGTCAATAAAGGAAGATGCTATTATGAGCTGGGGGATATTGAAAACAGCGCTCTATACATTGACAGCTGCATCGGCCTGAGCAGAAATCACAAAATCAATATTACTTTAAGGGCAGGGTTGGTGGAATCTGCCCGGTTGGATATAGCTACAGGCAAGCCTGCCGACGCCATACCCAAACTACAGGAAGCCATACAGCTTGGCAGCCTGCCGGGCATGCCGATCAATAAAGGCAATGAGGCGCTCACTACCATAGGTAATGCCTATCTTCAACTTGGCGACTATGCCAAAGCCAGACATTACCTGGGCTATGCCTGGACTATTGAACATATGGAGCCTGAAGAGAAATTATTCGTTGCTGAAAAACTTGCCGATCTGTACGCGCGTACCCATAAATATAAAAAGGCTTATGAATTACAACGCTCCTACATCACTTTAAATGACAGCCTGAAAAATGCGACGGTCGTAGCCAGTGTCAATGAACTGGAAACCAGGTACCGTACATCTGAAAAAGACAGGGAGATCATTGCCGGCAGATTAAAGATAAGCAATCAGGAAAAAAAGATGGCTGAAAAGAACAGCCTTATTTTCGGTATTGCCTTTATTGCCATGACTATTATTATGTTATTACTGTGGCGCTATTTTTATGTCAGTCAGAAAAACAGGAAACTTAAAAATATGAAAGAGATAGAGTACCTTAAAGCTGTGATGGAAGGAGAACAAAAAGAAAGAGCACGCATAGCCACGGAGCTGCACGATAGCATAGTAAGTGAATTGACCATAGTGAAAATGAATCTTGAAGTAGCCGCAGCATCCAGCGTACCATCCGGCGATTTTAAAGGATCGCTGCATCAGCTTAGCGCCGCTATCAATAACGTAAGAAACACCGCCCACAACCTCATGCCGGAGATCGTTCTCCGGTATGACCTGCCTCATGCCATAGGCCTGTTATGTGAAACCATACAAAAAACAGGAAGGCTCAAAATAGAGTTTCAGCAATATGGTGACTTTACGCAATTGCAGATACCTCTTAAACAAACAGTCTATGCAATGGTACAGGAGCTGCTGCATAATATTATTAAGCATGCTCAGGCATCCAGGGCGCTGGTGCAGCTGAGCTGTTACAATTCATTACTTACTATCAATATAGAAGATAACGGCATCGGAATAACCGGCAATAAATGGCAAAGCACATCCGGCATGGGATTAAACAACCTGGCAAAAAGAGTCAGCAAGCATAATGGCCGCATGGAATGGACACACCCGGGCTCGGGAGACGGGACAAATGTTTATATAGAATTTGATATTTAAATGAACGTGAGTTCGATAAACTTACTAAGAAATACTTTCAAAATAACTTCCCCACTTGTACTGAGCTGCGTCGAAGTAAATACCGTCATGTCGCCTGTTTCACGCAATGAGGGGAAAGAAAACTACCAAACAAAGATAGATAGTAAATATTGTACGTTGTATTTACCCTTAATTACTCTCCCACCTT
>JBEBVI010000210.1:0-7221 GCA_040392805.1 Taibaiella helva | reverse complement strand
CAGCCGACAACCAGGATACTTTATCGGCAACGGTCAATAGTATACAAGCTATTACACCGGGTGGTTTCCGGATCAGTTTTCCCGGTCTGCCGGCACAGGATACTACGGGTGGTTTGCGTGCTCACTTTCCTTTGTCACCTGGTACACGGGAATCGGTTCATTGGTTGGTGATCACTGTGCAGCCATTCCGGCATGTTCCCTGTGGCAATCCCGACCCGGATGAAAATCCGCCCCGGTACCCTCATGTGCAACCTTCTTACCAGTTGTTGCTTGCAGGTGAAAATGAATATACACAATTTGCTTATCATCCCTTTGCATTAATTATTGGTAAGGTGACGGTACATGCCGGATCTGTAAGTATTGATGAGGATTATATACCGCCTTGTGTTATTACCGCTTCCAATCCGGATCTTACGGCATTGCTTTCGGAGCTGAAACAGTTTTTTTCCGGCTTAGAGCTCCGTTGCTCACAAATTGTACAAAAGATCTTTCGAAAAAGTCAGCAAAATGATCTTTCAGAGCTTGCCCAGTATCTTTGTGACCGGATCATGCTTTTTGTAGGCCAGGTTATACCTGATATGACGTGGAAGCAAATGTATGAACCACCTTCGTCTATGCTTGTAGCTCTTGTCAGCTTAGCCCGGATCATGAAAAATACCATAGATCTCAGAACCGGATCTGGAAAGGAAGAGCTGATGAACTACCTGAGCGAGTGGTGCGAACTGAACCAGGGAGAGCTGGAAAGCCTGCTGACGGGTATGGCGAATATGGAGTATGATCATAATGACATTAATAATAACATTAACCAGAGTGTATCGTTTGTAAAAATTATCGGAAAGCTTTTCGATTCATTAAGTAACCTGGAATTTATAGGCAAACGCAAAGAATCGGGTATTTTCGTGAAAGAAGAACATTCGGGCACCAGGCCTAATATGCCGGAACAGCCTAAGCCGCGCAGGAGATTTTTTGGTTAGAAGGTCACTGTGCACAGATTTTTTGAACTAAGTAATGCCGACAAAATAAATTACCCAATTTTGTCAAGAAGGCTCTAAGTTTTTGCAGATGTTGTTGAGTTAGTTATTTTGACATGGTCGCTAAGGAAATTAAAATGCATTTAAATATATTAATATGATTCCCCAAAATGCTTCGGAACGGAAAAAGTCATTTACGCTTTTCCTTCTTTTATATATTGTTACGACCGGAATTATTGTCACGGCAATTTTCTTTGGTATACAGGTACCTTTCCAGCAAAATAACAAGTTGCAGGAACAGCTGAGCAGTATAGAAAGAGAACGTGACTTCGGCCGTTTGTTTTTTACCAGGCTCAGTGAGGCTAAAGGATTACTGGATTCGGTAAATAAGCCGGGTATTTCGCCGGAGCTGATAGAGGCCCAGATCGACTCTAAGCTGCAACAGCTTACTGTGCTTGTGGATAAAGACTCCGTTTCGGAGAAAAGACTTTACCAGGAAATCATAAAAACGTATTTCGAAATTAAGGATGATAAAAAAAGGATTCGCTCTGTCGCAGATAAAGATGCACAGGTTGCGGAATATGAAGCTCAGCTCAGCCAGTGGAAGACAAAATATGATCAATGCTATGCTCAGTATATGCAGCTGATGAGCATGCAGCGCTGATGGAATAAGTGTTAGGTCAGAAGCTTGCCTTGCCGGATGGCACTCGGAGGGTAAAATGCAATATTAAAAACAGGAAATACACTTAGCCTTAATTATGCAGGAAAATACGAACAGGCAGTGGGGTATGCGCATCCCTTCTTTAATTTATTTCCGTACCCGGATGGGAATGGATTATCGTGTGTGGCTGACGCTTGCTATTTCTGTTGTGTTGACTTCAGCCGTGCTGGCTTTTCGTATCGCTACTGTTCAGCCTTGCCCTACTGTTCACATTTCAGTAAAAGGTACTACCGATCATAGTATGGTGTATAACTTTTATACGGGAGAATTATTGACATTCGGGCTGGAAATGACACCGGCAGATCCGGGAAATATAGAGTGGGATATGGGTGACGGCTCTCCTAAGCTTACGGGAAAAACCGTAAGCCATAAATACCAGAATGAGGGATATTATATGGTAACGATGACGATAAACGGCAGGTGCCGCCAGTCGTTGAATATCAGGGTGAACCAGATGGCTATGAAATCGTTCGATTCGCCGCCTGTAGCCTCCCCTCTTCCTGTATCACAAATAATAGATGGTAAAGACTATGTTACTGCCGGAGAGCTGGCCGTGTACCAGACGGATGAACCTGCTTCTGCATATGAGTGGATCGTGGAAAATGATGAGCGTTATCCCATAAAAAGCGGACCTCAGGCGGCTTATTCTTTTATTGATGCGGGTCAATATGTGATCCGGCTTACATTGGACAATGATCCGGCGAAGATGTATCGTAAAACGGTTATGGTAACAGTGCCATCCACAAAAGGTACTACGCCGGACGAATTACCTCCCTTGCCGCTGCCGGCACCGAGGTCTGCGGCCGATGAGGGACAGGCCGATGAGGTCCCCGGTCAAAAACCTGTTGAGAAAAATTTCGAGGTTATTCCCGACCAGATCTTTAAAGATAACTTCCAGGCGCTGATTGATGGTACCGGTACGATAGAAGATATTACACGCTACCTGTGCGAGGGCTTGCAGACAAAGGTTAGGGCCAATGGGAAAACGTATGCCAATCTCGGTCTTTTTGCGGAAGAGCTGAAGGGTAAAAAAGGTGTGCTGGGCCTCGGTGGAAAGAAAAAAGTAAAATCAGTGAATGCGAAAAGGGAAGTAGGCAGTAATTGTGTATATTGGTTGGATATTTCGTATAAATAAAATCAAAAATTCAAAACGACATTTATTGATGATTCCGATGTCGCACAAAATAAATAAATCGTTATGCTGGAAAAACTATCCGCTCGTATTACTGCTCCCCGCCTGTTATATTACTTCCTGTTGCTGGCTGCTGTGGTAGGGACCTTCTCTTGTAGCTCTCCAAAAGAAGCAGAGGAAGGAGGGCCGATAAGCCTTTCGCTTAATTTTAAACCTGGAGAAAAATACCTGTATACTACTGAAGTACAGCAGAATATTAATTCATTTGGTATGCAAATGCAGCAAAGCATGCAGATGGAAATGGTGTATGAGCTTAAGGAGGTAGACGGACATCATAAAAAGCTGGAGATTACTTATGATCATATTTCTATGAAAATGGGCAATTCGGAGTACGATTCAAGGAAAAGTACGGCGAGCGATTCTGAAATGAACTTTGTCCGGAACATGATCGGGAAGTCATTTTCCATTACCATTGCTCCGGATGGTGATATCATCGACATAGAAGGGTTAGACGATCTGATACAGTCGCTGGTGGGCTCCAACAGTATTAGTCGTGCAGAGATAGAATCTCAGTTCAGCGATACGGCTATAAGGCTGATGATGCAGAACTCTTTTGATCTGTATCCGGGTAAAGAAGTGACAAAAGGTGAACAGTGGGTTAAAAAGTCGCAAATGGCTTTTTCCGGTATAACGGTGAACGTGGAAAATACTTATACGCTTGATTCTGTAAAGAGCGGGAAAGCTTATATCGGCGTATCATCTGTGATGAGCCTGCCTTTAACCAGGATGGAAGTGCAGCAGGGGGCCATGGCCATGGATATCGAAATGAACGGTAACCAGGTGGGTTCATTAGAGGTGGATGTGGAAACCGGCCAGGTCATTTCAGGTAAAACCAAACAGGATATTAACGGGAATGTTAAGATTTCCGGGCAGGATATGCCGCTTAAAATAGACGGGGATATTTTGATAAGCAGTAAGAAAATATAAAGCTAACTTTTGCTACAAAGACATTAAGGTGCTAAGCTTTTCTTGTGTCATTGTGCCTTCGCTGCTCTCCCGAACGCTATTGTTGCTGTTGTGTCACTAATAACACTTCTATCCTGAAGCAGTATTCGTTATTTTATAAAAGAGAAATAAAGATCAGTTGTTTGCGTCCTTAAATTGAGCGCAAACACTTATTTTTGTCATTGCTCAATACAATTACAATGTCAGATGAAACGCCGGTGTCGTTGAGAAACGCGCAGATATATCAGGGTAAAACACTTGTTTTAGGTGATGTAAGCTTCGAGGTTAAGAGAGGGGAATTTGTTTATCTTATTGGTAAAACAGGTACGGGAAAGTCCAGCCTGCTGAAGACGCTATATGGGGATCTGCCTTTGAAAGAAGGTGAAGGGACGGTTGCAGGCTTTGACCTCAAGCAGCTTACCTGGAAGACCGTTCCACTTTTGCGTCGTAACCTGGGTATTGTTTTCCAGGATTTCCAATTGTTGACAGACCGTAATGTGAGCGACAATCTTGAATTTGTATTGAAAGCCACAGGCTGGAAGGATAAAGCCCTGATTAAAGAGAAAATAGAAAGTGTGCTGGACAAGGTGGGACTGAGGGCAAAAGGCTATAAAATGACCTATGAGATGAGTGGAGGCGAACAGCAAAGGGTAGACATAGCACGGGCCTTACTTAATAATCCCAAGCTGATACTGGCCGATGAGCCTACCGGTAACCTTGACCCGGAGACTACAGATAAGATCATGCAGCTGTTGTTTACTATATGCCGCGATTACCATACGGCTGTGGTAATGGCAACGCATGATTACGGCATCATCCAGCGTTATCCGGCACGTGTGGTACGTATACACCAGGGAGCTGTTCATGAAATTACTGTAGAAGGTATGTCTTAATTCTGACTTTTTCTCATGTTTGACACGTTCTTTTTGAGCCCTGAGCAGGAAAGGTCAAAGCGCTGTTAGGTGGCTTCCCGGGAAGAACAGGAGGGGATAGGGCTATGGTTACAGCCGGATGTAAGCTGTTGATACCATAATGCGGCCTCTTTGTGAAAAGAGCGGTTATTGATCATGCTGGATATCCAGATGATGTATCTGCTATAATGCTCATGGAAAGGGTAATTATTCTGACGTGTATTGACATAATTTTCAAAGATACTTCGTAGTTGCTTTAAAATCTGTTGCTTTAAGTTCAAGTCCTCAAAATCATGTTCTTTAATCAGGAGAGTGGTAATTTTTAACTCCAACTCAAAACGCTTTTTGATTTCAGGGGACTGACTATAAAAACGATGGGCGGATAGGGCAGCGGATGGGAGCACCTGGTAAATCTCACTTTGTAAAATACTGAAAAGCTTAAAAGAATAGAGATCTCCCTTGATATCGTTCCTTAGTGGTTTCATAAGAAAGATCTTATTCCATATCTCATCCATTTGCTCAAAATCACCAATACCCAGGTAAGCATTCATTAAGTTCCCGAGTGTAACCTGCTTCATTTCCAGGGAGAATTTTTCTTTGTACAAATCCAGATTTTCTTTTGCCCGTAGTATAGACTGTTTTAATAATTCAGGCCTCCCTATATAATTGTGTATGATTAAACGGGAATTTATTTCGCAATAAGCAAGCTTGATATTTAATGCGTGAAACCGGTGTAGTCCCTGGTTCTGCATAAACTTTTCAGCAAGGGTTAACGTGGTGAAAGCGCTTTCAAATTTTAAAGTATTTACGCAGGCGAGAACATGTTCCATAATGCCGTTTATATAATCATTGGCACCGATTATTTGCATCTCCGGGCTGACTAGTTCTTTACTGAACTTATAAGTTTCCAGGTATTTATCCGCCATCCAGAAATAAATGGTATAGATGAAGTTATGATAAAACCTGGCTTTTTGAGATGTACATTCTTTATACCTGACCATATTAGGAGCATGGATCGTTTCTTTTTCCAGGTTTGATTTTATATTGCCTCTGCTATAGCCATAGTATCTTTTGAGCTCTTTAAATTTATTATAGATACTTTTCAGGAGCATGATCTGTGACAGCTTGCTTAATACTTCCTGTTCTTCCGCAATGATGCGCTCCATCGACCTTGTGGGTTGATCTAATACAATGTTCAGTTTGCCTTCCCATCCTAAGATCTGGAGTAGTAGCCCGTGCTTCTCAAACTTGTGGGCAAGTAAATAGCCTTTATGCAACATATACCTGGCCTGCTCTGGTAAGCCTAAGTCGTGTAGGATCTCAATTTCACTGAGGATATTCTGGATGATGATATCTACAGACTTTTTATCGTGATGGTTGCGTATTCCTTTCAGTATATTATCATAGAGCCTTTTTTTTGCTTTAGCCTGTGCCTGTAAGGAACCAAATTGTTTGAAAGTGTCAAGCTCTTTTTCCCTTTGTAGATCCCGGAACAGGTCGATATAATTTGCGACTTTTCCTGTTGGTAATGTGCTTAAATATAATGTCAGTGTTTTCTTTTCTGCCGGGGATAGAGTATTGATTAAATGGGTCAGGTCATCTTTTTTAAGCTGCATAATATTATTTATTTGATGATCATAAAATGCAAGTCTGGTGTTACCAAAGTCAATATACACAATATCTCCAAAGATTTTTGCTTTTTAAGCTATATAATATTTTAAGCTGTTAATCGTAACGTGCAAGTCAAAAGTTGTAAGAGCTAGTATACACAATACATCTAAAGATTCTACAAGAAATCCGGACATCCAACTTCACAGTAAAATAGTTTTGGCCTGCCGGCCTCATGATAGGTATCTTTGATATGATTTAAAATTTATTAAGCTAAAGCCGGTAATAAATGAAATACCTAACAATAACTCCGTTACATATCCGGTGTGAGCGTATGATACAGTAAAGCTTTATTTACTGACCCGGAATGGAGTAAAAAATAAATGATTATGAAAAAAAGAGTGACATTACTTCTGCTAGTCTGCTTCGCTGTCGGGGATTTCCAGGCGAAGGCGCAAAAAGTAAAATTTGACTATGTTACACAAATAGGCGGTGCCAGCGCCTCTACACATGCAGGGGATGTGTATAAGCCCCGTACATTGGCGGTGGACAAACATGGGAATGTTTACAATGCCGGTAAAATCAGTAGTGGCGACGTTGAATTTGACGTCATAAACAGTGGGAAAAAGTTGAAAGGAAGTGATGGCGGGCATTATATTGCCAAGTATGACTCCGCACAAAACTTATTATGGGTAAAACAATATGGGAATCAGATAACATCTTGTGCAACCCAATCCGTAGTGGTTGACACTTCCGGTAATATTTATTTAGCCGGTTACTTTATGGGCTACTTTGATGTGGACCCGGGTCCAAACGCTACCTGGGAGATAGCGAAAGGCTCAACAGATATGTTTATTATTAAGTTGGATCCCG
>JBEBVI010000209.1:0-7257 GCA_040392805.1 Taibaiella helva | reverse complement strand
TTTGTCCACTTGAAAAAAGTGACCCCGATTTAGGTACTTTTTTGTCCATTATGCCAGAAAAAATGATCATAGCCAATTCCATATACGATATCGTTTTTAAGCGCATAATAGGAAACGAGCGGATAGCCAAGTTTTTCATTGGTACGCTATCGGAACAGCATATAGAAAGCGTAGAAGTAAATCTCCATTCGCGCAAATTTGATGCCTGGTAGTGCAGACAAGCCAACTTGTACGGCCTTCGTTGTCACTGTCCTATATTTGGCCCCTACTCCCACTTAAACGTTTTTGACGCCAGAAAGTAACCTAATACACCCCACAATAACAATATCAGCATATCATACTTCACTTCCCCGAGCCCTGCCCCTTCAAAGGCAACCAGGCGCAGGGCATCATTGAGATAAGTTAAAGGTAGTATCCGGGCAATAACCTGGAGCCAGCCGGGGAATTCCGTTATGGGAAAGAATGTGCCCGCCAGTAAAAACTGGGGCAGGGTAAGTATATTGGATAAAGGAGGTATGGTTGATTCGCTCTTAGCCAGTCCGCTTATAATAAACCCGAAGCTCATAAACACAAGTAGCCCCAACGCACACAGGATAAGCATATTTATTACTGTGACCGCACCATGTGCAAGCGTGAAATCCAGCCATAAATAGCCCACCATAATGATCAGGAATGCGCCTAACAACTGGAACAGCATACGGGCAAAGCCTTCAGCAACAAGTATAACTTCCCTTTTCACGGGTGTAGCAAAAAAACGCTTCAGTACTAACCCCTGCCTTAAATTAAAGAAAACGAAAGCGGTACCAAAAATACTTGCGGCAAGAAGTGAGAAACCTAATTGTCCGGGTAATATAAAATCTACCGGCGATTTCTTTTTTTCCTGTATGGTAACCTGCTGTAGAGAAATGAGGCTATTGCTCATAGCATTGAGTTGCGGATCCTGCAATACAGCTAAGTTTTTCAGAGTCGCCGCCAGCAATCCCGTTTCTTCTTTATTGTGCTCGTTGGTAATCAGTTTTAATTTATAGTCCGGCATGTTCCCGGTCGATTCTATATGAATAACAGCCTGGATATCTCCTTCTGTCAGTGCGCGGCTTAATTGTATGGAATCACGAAACGACTGTAAATATATCCCCGGTGCAGCTCTCAGCCCGCGGTATAAATCGTTCAGGGTGTCCGATGAGGGTGTGCTCGCTATATTGATTTTATAGTCACGATCCCTACCTAAAAAGCCAAATACAAGGATAAAGATCATCGGAAATGCAACAGTAAATATGATAGAAGAAGGGCTTTTGACTATCGCTTTCAATGCTGCGCGCACAATGGCTTTAAACGCTTTAAGCTGGCTATATTTCATTTTTATTATACAATGCTGTTGTGCAAAGTTAAAGCCTGGCGGGCTTATAAAATAATAAAAAGGCTACAGAGCTATTCCCTGCAGCCTTTTTATTTTTCAGCCGGCAATGTTTTTTACAATCCGGCTTCTTACCTGGGGCATTATTCATCTGAATGCGGCACATAAGGTTTCAACACTAAAATGCTCACCTTAGTACGATTACCTTCTTGCGGATAACCAATTCTAAGGTTTCCTTTAGTAGGGCCGGAAGCGCTCACCAATTCTACCTCACCGGCCAACTCATCTGACGATTCAGGGAATACGACATCACTTAAATCTATTTCCACCTCAACGGATGAAGTAAGTTTAGGCAATACGCCCTGGTATGTTTCCTTAAACCCGTTTTCCAGTGTTACGGTATAAGTAAACTGGATGTCTTCCGAAAATGCCATACGAGTTTCTATCGAAACGGCCTGCGGTTCTTCATCCGGCAGATAATAAAAGAGCGTATCGGTACCTATAACGGTATCAGCTGTTTCGGTGTTAAAAAAGAGCTCCTGATCAGGCGTAAATGTAATGTAGTCATTTACGCCGTTAGAGAAATCATAGGAATCTCCATCATATTTTTTGCAGGAGGCTAATACCATAATCAATACAGATATAGTAAGCAAGCCTATATTTTTATTAAACATATTTCATTGTTTTAAAGGTCAAACCATAATTTGTCGGTCATCAGAGCAGCCTCTTTAGGGGCATTTATATTTGGAGACACTTCTTCTGCAAGCGGGTAAGGCCATCTTCTCATCAGGCCACCTGCCGGAGCACCTTCCGGTAAGGATAGCCTTGGAATTTCATTTCCTTCATCTCCAGACCTGCGCCAGTTGGTAAATGCATCGAGAGGACGCTCCATAAGATCGATCCATTGCTGTAAATGTATTTCATTTGTAGCGGCCGATGCAGACATTCCGGCTATAGATTTTGAAGCCACAAAATCCTCGGTAGCCTGAGGAGCTACTCCGAAATAAGCACAAGCTGCAGCTAAAGCCTCCTTATATTTCGCATCAGCCTCTGCCAGCCCGCCGGAAGCAAAGCCCCGTGCATAAGCCTCTGCTTCCAGGAATAACTGTTCCTGATAGGAGAACATAACTTCGGGCGCCTCCGGCCTGTACAGGTACATACTGATCGACGCAGTGACGTCGGGATCGGCCGTTTTCTCGGTCAACACCCCAACGTACTCATCAGCGCTGTCACCCATTTTAAAATATACGGGTATACGCGGGTCATTTTGCGCCAGCATAGGATCCAATACCGTGGTATTGGCAA
Source organism: Taibaiella helva (assembly GCA_040392805.1). GTDB lineage: Bacteria > Bacteroidota > Bacteroidia > Chitinophagales > Chitinophagaceae > Taibaiella > Taibaiella helvus_B. The sequence continues at coordinate 4,598 of JBEBVI010000209.1, read as the reverse complement.
AGAAGAAGATGTTAGCTGCCCCGGCATACTGGTAAAGTAAAGAATATTTCGGATTCCAGTTAGATACTGCCGTACCGAAGGGGAGCTGGAATATACCGCTTGCAGAAGAGATCATTCCGCCATTGGTAATCATCTCTTGTATTGCTGCAGCCTTTGAAGGATCCTTGTCCACCATGACCATCAGTATACGGAACTTCATTGACCTGGCCAGCGCCTTCCATTTGGAAAGGTCGCCATTGTAGAAAAAGTCCTGGTCTTTAATAGCTGTTTCCGTAGCACCCTCTTTATCCATTTGTGCTATGGCCTCATCCAACAAAGACAACAAACCGTTCAGCACCTCCTCTTGTTTGTCAAACTTCGGGTAAGGAATGGTTGAGGCCTGCCAGGCTTCGGAGAATGGAATATCACCCCAGATCATTGTGGCATCATACATGGCCTGTGCCAGCAATACCTTACATTGACCGGCTGCGCCATCTTCCGCAGGTGTCTTCGCTTCTGCCCTGCTTATGGCTTCTTTCAGGTTAAGGCCGGTACTGGAGTAAAAGGTTTTCCAGGAATTGCCCGTTGAATAAATACTGATGTCATAGACATTTTCTTTACCCCAGCCGCCATCACCTCCCGATGCAATCGTTTGTGCAGCCAGCGCAAAAGGAATATACATATCGCCTCCTGCACGTAAAGCGCCTAAGTTAACCGAGGCGGTAGTAAACAACAAGCTTGGCGATGCATTTTCTGACGCATTAGGATTGGTATTTATTTTCTCCAGCGTTTTCTTACAGGATCCCAGAGAAAGGGACGCTATTGCTATAATGAGTATCTTTTTCATAGACTAAAGTTTTGCTTTTAAGTTAATACCAAATGAACGGGTGCTGGGGAAGCTGTTGAACTCCACCCCGTCGCCCGCACTATTTGCACCGAAGTAGCTCAGCTCCGGATCTACGTGAGGCACATAGGATTTGATCAGCCAGAGGTTCCTTGCTTCCAAACCAATTTCCAGGCCTTTAATTACATTCTTAAAAGGAGTAAAATTATTGGGGAATGCATAAGAAAATGTTACTTCCCTCAGCTTCACAAAAGATGCATCAAACACGCTGCCTTCCGTATTGGCTGCTGATGAATACCTGGACCAGAAATCCTGCATGCTTTGAACAGGTGTCGTGTTAGGCTGATATGATCCGTCTGCCAGTTGGTTCACTCCCTGGTCTATAAAAGATTGTCCTCTGTTTTCCACTGTCTCCTTTGCCATACCACTTGCCCTCAGGTTAGCCACTGTTCCGGAGAAGAAAACCCCGCCCTGGCGGATGTCCACCAAAAATCCAAGAGAAAAACCTTTGTAAGAAACCCGGTTGCTGATACCCAGCAGGTAAGTAGGATTAATGTCACCGATATATTGGTCATTGTCTACTTCTCTTAAGCCGGTATTGGGGTTAATAACAAACTGGCCCTCTGGAGAACGACGCCATTTGGTTCCGTATAAAGCAAAGCTGCCGCCTACAGGCGCTTTGATCTGGAGGCCGGACCAACCGGACTGTATGGCGTAATATTCAAGGCTGCCATCCAGCTCATCAACAGTTTGCTTGTTGTGCGATATATTCGCCATCAGATCCCAGTTAACACCGTTCCTTGTACGGGAGCGTACGGGAGTAAGACGCAATACGGCTTCGACACCTTTGTTGGTGATCTGTCCCGCATTAATCTGCTTAGCGAAGTAGCCGGTAGAAAGCGGCACATCGAGGTTTATAATCTGGTTTTTGGTTTTGGTGTTATAATAAGTAATGTCCAGTCCTATACGATCCTCAAAGAAACGAAGATCTGCCCCGAATTCAATAGAGGAGGCTATCTGCGGTTTCAGCTTGGATTCAGGCAATACTCTCGGAACAGAGAATCCGCCTTGTCCGAGGTACGGGAATTGTCCCGGAAGACCGTACTGAACAAAATAAGTAGATAGAGGAGAATAAGCGACTAATGTAGAATAAGGATCTGTATCGGAGCCCACACGTGCATAGCTGGCACGCACTTTACCAAAAGATAAAGTATTATTACGCTCCATCAGCTCGGAAAATATAAACGAACCGGTTACAGAAGGATAGAAATAAGAGTAGTTTCCGGTATAAACAAGCGCCGAAGACCAGTCATTTCTTCCTGTTACAGTAAGGTAAAGCATGTCCCTGTAAGAAGCGGTGATCTCTCCGTACAAGCTGATGATCCTGGAATTTCTAAAGGTTTGCAAAGCCAGTGCCGTCTCCGCATTGGAAGGACGGAACAGGCTATCCTGCATTAAATTACTGGCTACCACCTGATTTGAGGAGAAAGCCCTGTGCATGATATTGTTCCCTACCATTACTTTAAGGTTCCAGTCTTCATCCAGGTCTTTCTGAGCTGTGATCATCAGGTCATTGCTAAATCTTTTGGAGAAGATATTGTTGGTAGAATAACTGCCCTTAAGGTCTCCCGCCGTACCCTGGCGTACATAAGACAAGCGGTCTTCATTGTACATATCGTAACCGAAGTTGTTGGAAATGGTCAGCCAGGATACCGGCTTATAATCCAGATAAGCGCTTCCGAAGAACCTGTTCAGCTTATTGCCGTTACGATTTTTGTTCAATATCCAGAAGGGGTTATTTCCGGATTTATCGGTTGTAAGGTTATTTTGCTCTCCTAATTCATTCTGGTAATTCTTTTTCAGGTCTTCCACATCAACAGTAACCGGAATGGAGTATATGGATGAAGTTATGATACTGGGATTATTAGAGCTCTGGAAAGGCCGACCATCGGCAGTAGAGCTGGTATAATTAAAAGTAAAGCGGGAAGAAACCTTATCGGAGAAAGCATGCCCTACATTTGCACCAAGGTTGTACCTCTGCAAAGCCTGGTTTAACACGATACCTTTTGTATTCAGGGCGCCGAAGCTGATCCTGTAATCATTTTTGGCATCTCCTCCGGAAATAGAAACATCATTCATCCAGGTGTTACCTGTCTGGTAGAAGTTTTTTATATTATCCGGATAAGCCTGCAGTTGTACATCCCTGCCCAAGTAATCTTTAACAGTGGTTCCCTGCATATCCGATATTTTCGGTCCCCAGCCGTTGGAATAACGCAGATTATACTGTCCGTATATACCCTGTGCATATTCCGATTGCAGCTCAGGGGCTACTAAGATATTATCCACACGGAAAGATGAGTTGACGGATACAGACAACGGAGCATTTTTGGAACCTCTTTTGGTAGTAATGATGATGGCCCCGTCTTTTGCCATCGAACCATATTGTGCGGTAGCGGCAGGACCTTTTAATACCGTCATGGACTCTATATCATCCGGGTTAATATCCCCGCCGCGGTTACCGTAATCCACTATGATACCTTGTGAAGACGGATCCTGAGATTCGTTGGAGATCGGTACCCCGTCTACAACAATGAGCGGCTGGCTGCTTCCGGACAATGAAGATGAGCCTCTTATTACTATTTTTGATGAGCCACCCAGGCCGCCGGACTGGCTGTTCACCCGCACACCGGCTACTTTACCGGAAATAGCGTCCAGGACGTTATTGGCACGGGCATTTTCAAGCTGATCGGCGTTCACTTTCTGAGCTGAATAACCCAGGGATTTCTCAGATCTCCTGATACCGAGGGCCGTTACGATAGTTTCTGACAAGGCGGTGCTTGAGACGGTTAACTTAATACTTAATATATTACCGCCATCACCAGCCTGTACTTCCTGGCTGCCGTAACCAATGGCGCTGATGACAAGGGTATTATGATCATCCGGGACGTCAATGCTGAAATTTCCGTCCAGATCGGTTATGGTTCCGGCCGATGTACCTTTAACCTGTACACTGGCCCCGGGTAAACCTTCCCCTTGGTCGTCCAATACTTGCCCCCTAACGGGCCGGGTTTGTGCCATAGCAAGCTGTATTCCCGACCAAAGAAATACAGCAAGCATGAGTAGTAGTTTTTTCATACAAAAAAAATTTTGTTTCTCAAATTTAATCGGACGATTTGACAATTCAAAGCTTATTGTCAAGAAAAATTAATTTTAAGTTAATAACCAGCATACAACTAATATGAAAATAAATATATAAATGAATGACTATAAATATGATAAATCAATAAATAATCATATAAAAAAGATAATTTACAAAGTGAAAAAATTAGCTTTCAGAATAGGTGATTTTCGTAGAATAACATGTTTTTCCCGGAAACCGTGTTGATATATAGAAAATACCATAGTATTATATCATAAATAAAACCTTAAAAGAGGAGGAATAGCAGAGTAACAAAAGAGAGGCCGGACAGCCCCATTTTGTCATCGCCGAAACGGGAGAACAGTTCCCGCCCGGGCGAAAGACAAAACGAGTGGAAAAGAGATTGAAGGAATATATGAGAAATCAATGTCATTAACTTAAGAAAATGCGTAAACAGCTCATCGCTATCACTCACCGTCATGGCAAGGCGTTGCGAGGAACGAAGCAAAGCCATCTCTAAGCGCCCAGGATTGCTTCGCTATCGCTCGCAATGACGATGAAGTGGTAGGAATCCCTTAAGTTAACGTGAGTTTTGTGTCTTCATTTTAAAAAATAGAAGGTAATCTGTCCAAAAAA
>JBEBVI010000208.1:0-7279 GCA_040392805.1 Taibaiella helva | reverse complement strand
ACCTATTTCGCACAGACTACTATAATGTTCAAAACAAGATGAAAAGCAACCATGACTCTTCCGGAGCCTACACTGAGCTCTATCGAAGTATCAGGGTGACAATGGTACGTAGCATATTGATCTTTCATGAGGTACAAAAAGTGCACCCTATTCGATTAAATAAAGTGAACTTTCTACTTTTATATTAACACAACAACCAAAAGCTTATTTTTGCGACTGAATAAAACTTTTCAATGAATATGACTACGAACAAAGGTCCGGTTTCTCAATTTATCCAGCACCACTATCGCCACTTCAATGCTGCCGCCCTTATGGACGCAGCCAAAGGTTATGAGACTCACCTTATGGAAGGTGGTAAAATGCTGATATCCCTGGCCGGTGCTATGAGTACGGCTGAGCTTGGCTTATCGCTCGCAGAAATGATCCGTCAGGACAAAGTGCATATTATCTCCTGCACGGGCGCCAACCTGGAAGAAGATGTGATGAACTTAGTAGCGCATTCGCACTATAAAAGGGTGCCGAATTACCGCGACCTTACGCCCCAGGAAGAGTGGGATTTATTGGAAAATCATTATAACCGGGTTACGGACACCTGCATCCCGGAAGAAGAAGCATTTCGCCGGCTGCAAAAGCATCTTGAAAAAGCATGGAAAGATGCCGAAGCGGCAGGGGAGCGTTATTTCCCCCACGAATTTCTTTATAAAGTAGTACTAAGCGGCGACCTCCAATCTTATTACGAGATCGATCCTAAAGACAGCTGGATCATAGCGGCGGCTGAAAAGAATATTCCTATCGTGGTGCCGGGATGGGAAGACAGTACGACCGGTAATATTTTTGCCAGCTATGTGATTAAAGGGGAACTGAAGGCTTCTACAGTAAAAAGCGGTATCGAATATATGGTGTGGCTGACGGAATTGTACCGGGAACTAAGTAAAGGCAAGGGGTTGGGCTTTTTCCAGATCGGTGGCGGTATTGCGGGTGACTTCCCGATCTGTGTCGTTCCGATGATGTACCAGGACCTGGAGTGGCATGATGTACCTTTCTGGTCGTACTTCTGCCAGATATCTGATTCCACCACATCTTACGGTTCCTATTCAGGCGCTGTACCTAATGAAAAAATAACATGGGGTAAGCTGGATATTCATACACCTAAATTTATTGTAGAAAGCGATGCTACTATTTGTGCCCCGCTTATATTTGCATACTTACTGGGGTGGTAATATTTCTGCCGAAACCACTTCTCCTTCTTTGTCATGCTGAAAGCATCTAAGCACTCCCGGATGCTTTCAGCATGACAAGTCGAAGTAAAAAGGAAACTGAACCTTATATCCATTATCGGTCGATACAGGATACAAAACACCCTCCCTCTACATAAAGACCATTCCCACAGAATATCATACAGGGATAACAACTCCTATTTTGACCAGTAACAATCAGCTTTTATCATTCAACAGTCCATCGATTGCTTCTGCCAACTGTTCATCCCGTTGCGTGATTACATCGCCCGCATCATGTGTGCTCAGCCAGATTTCCACTTTATTATACGTATTGCTCCAGGTAGGATGATGGCTATGACGTTCCGCAAGCATAGCTACCCGGGTCATAAAACCGAAGGCTTCCACAAAGGAAGAAAATTCGAAGGAGCGGTATAATTTATTATTTTGTTTTGTCCACATAGTTCGTTTTATTTATACAAACAATAAACAGGATAAAGATTGTCTTATTCAAGCAAAGAATACACTAAATTAGCTCTTTATTAATTGACAAAAGAAGAGAATTGTGTTCCCGGCCTCAATGTAAAACGGAAGAGGTTGTTCAGGATGCCTGGTTTTTCTCAACAACGACAACGAAGGCATCAATTGCACAATGGCTGTTTCCTATAATTAACGGATAAATAGAACGCTATGAAATTATTATTACTGATCATTTTGATCGTCATCGCCCTGGTTATTTTCAGGAAGAAGCAGAAAGAGAAAAAAGCCACAGATATTTCCCCTGCCACACAGAAACCGGACTTGCACGAGCTACTGAACGGGCATATAGGATTCTATAAAAAATTATCGACAGAAGAACAGGGTATATTCCGGCAAAGGGTGGCACATTTCCTCGAGCAGGTAAAGATAACACCGATAGGCACTACCCTTACAGACTTAGATAAAGTATATATCGGCGCCAGCGCTATTATTCCTATTTTTCATTTCAGGGATTGGGCTTATAATAACCTGAATGAAATATTGGTTTATCCGGACAGCTTTAGTTCGGATTTTGAAACAGAAGGTAACCACCGGAATATAGGCGGCATGGTAGGGAACGGCGCCATGCACCGGATGATGATTCTATCCCTCTCCGCACTACGCGAAGGGTTTGAAAGGGATACGTCGGGAAATACGGCTATTCATGAATTTGTCCATTTGCTGGACAAAGCGGATGGAGCTACTGACGGTGTTCCGGAGTACATGATACCTAAAACGATGATCAAACCCTGGATCGATCTGATGTACCGTAATATACATGCTATAAAAGAAGGCACATCAGATCTCAATCCTTACGCGGCAACCAATGAAGCAGAATTTTTTGCTGTATTGTCTGAATATTTTTTCCAGAAACCGGATTATCTCCGGCTACATCACCCGGAGCTGTTCCGTATATTGGAAGAAACTTACAAAACAGCTCCGGATGCATAATTTTCTTATTATATCCACTTCAAATCCTTACTATCAGGAGGCCAGGTAACCGCCATCAATAGGATAGTAAGCACCGGTAATGAAGGAAGCTTTTTCCGAACTTAGCCACAGCACCAGTTCAGCCACTTCCTCGGGCTTTCCCAAACGCCCTATAGGATGTTTGGATACCAGCCAGTCGATCGCTTGCTTATCCATATCCTTAAGTAAAGGCGTACTAATAAACGCCGGGCCAACTGCCACGGCACGTATATGCTTATCGGCATATTCCAATGCAAGATTCTGGGTCAGACCTACTACACCATGTTTTGCGGCCACATAGGCGCTACTTCCGGCAAAACCAATCTGTCCCAATATGGAGGCCATATTCACAATAACACCACCGCCGCCCAGCAACATTGCAGGCACCTGGTAACGGCAGCCATAGAATACTCCCGACAGGTTAATGGCAATTACCCTATCCCAGTCTTCAATACCATATTCACCGGCCGGAGCTGTACTGCCACCGATACCGGCGTTATTACAAGCCACATGCAATCCTCCATACTTTTCTACGGTTTGCTTCACCATCATTTCATTTTCAGAGGCCCTGGATGTATCCGCTTTTATAAAAAAGGCGGTACCTCCCGACTCTTCTATCATGCGTACCGTTTCTGCACCTGCCGTTTCATTAATATCAGAAACAACAACTTTCGCACCTTCTTTAGCATATAAGGTGGCGATGGATCTTCCTATACCGGAACCCGCTCCCGTTACCAGGGCAACTTTGTTATCTAATAAACGCATGATCAGTATTTTTTAAGAATGACTGAGCTTAAACAATAAATCAGAAAAAAAATTGCATAAAACATGAATCAGTCCCTTCCTCTTCTTATAGTTAAGCGAAGCGATCTCTATGAAGAATAAATATCGAAAACACTTGGTCCCCCGATCAGCGTCTGCCAGCTCTATATTAATGCCGTAGCATAAAGTGAATAGGCAAAGTAAAATATACCTTAACAGCATGCCCGTTTTGCCTGCCCGGCTTCCACTTAGGCATGGTGTTAACCACGCGTAAAGCTTCCCTGTCACAGCCGCCGCCGAGACCTCTGATTACTTTAGCGGATTCGATACGACCATCAGTACCCACCACAAATTTAATAAACACCTTACCCTCTATTCCTGCCTCCAAAGCCATTAAAGGATACTTTAAATTCTTACTGATAAAGGCTACCATAGCCGGGTAACCTCCCGGAAATTCCGGCATTTCTTCCACAAAATCTCTCGGCCCTGTTTCTTTTTCAACTACATGATTGCCCACAGTACCGGCGCCCGGCACTTCGCCAGAGCCCTTCCCATGCCCTTCAGCATTTTCAGTCAGAGCGATCTCCGTCCCGCCCTCTGCACCCTCATGGTTTACCGGCCCTGAATGGCTGTCTGCAAGCTCGTCGAAAGTGGGCGGCTTTAATTCAGGCTTTACGGCCTCATTTGTAATAATTTTAGGGACGGTATTCTTAAAAGTTTTAGCTATCGGCCCGGATTGCTTACCCGGAAGCTCTGGTATCTTAGGTATATCCTTCGGCTTACCCAGATCCACATTACTTAAGATAAACGTAGTTTCTCTGACCGGAATAGAATGATCAGTTCGTTCCGGTTTTAGTTTACCAATAATAAAAGGAATACCTATAGCCAGTAAAAGAGCTGCCAGCATAACAGACATAGCTTTCAAAGCTCTTTTGTTGTAGTGTTTACGCAGTTCATAACTGCCATACTCTTTATTCCGGTTGGTAAAAAGAATGTCGAGATAATCGGTCTGAAGAATTTTTGCTTTATTCATAAAACAGCGTTTACTATACAGAAGCGCTATTCAGAATTTTCCATAAAAAAAGCGGGAGTTATTCCATGTCCGGAACAATCTTTCTCTTCTGAGTTAAGCGAAGTGATCTCTAAGAAGAATAAATACAAAAGAGACTTAGTCTCTCAATTATTATATTTGTATTCATTATGTCCCAACAAGGTTATAAAATAAGAAATCAGTAAGGAATCCATTTCATTACTTTTTCGGTAGTACAATGGATAGATGCTTTTACAAGAAGGGAGTATGCGGAAATCTTAATTGACAATCTAAAATATTGTCAGGAAAATAAGGGGTTGCAAATCTACGGATGGTGTATAATGCCTAATCATGTTCATCTTTTAATCTCGGTCTCGGGAAATAATACCATTATCAGATATATTGAGAGATTTAAAAAGGTTCAGTTCAGTAAGCATTACCAGAGCCATACAATCTAACGAAAGGGAAAGTAGAAAAAACGGGATGATGTGGATTTTTAAGAAAGCAGGAGAACGGAATTACAGGAATGAGAAAACCCAATTCTGGCAACAGGATAATCATCCTGTCGAAATCACTACCCGGGAAATGTTTGAACAAAGACTCAATTATATTCACAACAACCCTGTAAGAGCCGGTTTAGTATTTTATCCGGAAGGATATCGATATTCAAGTGCTATTGATTATGCTCCGGAGTGTAAACAGACAGGGTTACTTGATATTACTTTTATTTGAGTTTAAAAACTCAAATATATTTGTATGTTCGTAGAGTCGCTTCGCTAAACTCTACGAACAGGTAGGAACACGGTAGGTATCAAGCGTGCACTAAAGTATCTATATCCAGTTTTTTCATTTTTAGTACTTCATCCATAACACGTTTAGCTCTTCCCGGCTCCCGCATCAGCTCACCCAGGATCTTAGGTATTACCTGCCAGTAGACACCATATGGGTCCTGGCACCAGCCACACATACTTTCTTTACCTTTTTCTGTGAAAGCATTCCAGTAGTGGTCAATCTCTCCCTGTGTATCACATGTCAATACCATAGAGATTCCCTCGTTAAAAGTGAAGTTTTGAGGTACCCCGCTATCCATAGCCATCAGCTCATAATCATTCAATACCAGTCGTGCATGTTGTATCTGTCCTTTAAAGGAGCCCTCCGGGTACCGGGATATGTTACTAACTTCTGTATTTTTAAATACCGATGTATAAAATGCTATGGCTTCTTCGGCCTTACCCTGTTGCTGCGCACAAAACATCAGGGTCGGAATAATTTTCTGATCACCCCATCTTTCCTTTGCCAGGTACACCTGCCAGCTGATACCGAACCGGTCTTGTATCCAACCGTATTGCTCGCTCCATGCATAGCTATCCAAGGGCATCAACACTTGTCCGCCATTCGAAAATGCATTCCAGTAACGTTGTGCTTCCTTCCTATCATCGCAGATCACCATAAACGAGACAGAAGTATTGGGTTGAAACTGAGGGCCACCATTCAGCCCCATAAACATTTGTCCATCCAACCGTGCCTGCACTACCGAAGGCGTATCTACAACTATTTCCGACCGGTCAAAAACAGAACAGTAAAAATTCATCGCTTCTCCTGCCTTACCATCAAACCAAAGACAAGGATACATATCATTTTTCATATTGAAACATTTAGCATTAGTGTAGTACAATTATTTTATTTTTCGGCAATATGATCTTTTAAATATTACTACGGCTTCATCTCTTTCATTAAGATCATATTCCCGGCCGGATCCCTGATCCATTGACTATATTCACTGGCTTCCTTAAAAGGTTCACCTGTACTTATGTCATTACTTTTCAGGAAGCGGCTTGCTGCATTTAAATCCGTAGTTTTTAATTCCAGCCACAGTACCGGCTCATCAATATCCTCCATACAACAGAGGCAAAGCGTCATAAGACCAAATTGAATCAGGTGCGCCTTTGCTATAAGCGGGTTTACTGCACTATATTCTTCCACATCCATTAGTAAAATATCCCTGTAAAAATGCAGGGTAGCATCATATCTATCCCAGGGAACCATAATGGCAATCTCTGCTCCGCCTTCAAACTTCATAAACACCTTTTTAAGATAAGCATACTGTTTTTATAATAAGTACCGCACTTCCCCACTAAGCAGAGGCAGAGAAGTGGATACCCATTTCCGTACAGCATTATCCCTTATGTATAGGGAAGTTAATCATCCACCTGGTGCCGAACTTATCTTTCAAAGAGCCAAAATAATCGTCCCAGAACATCTCTCCCATAGGCATCTCCACATCGCCACCTTCGGATAATGCATTAAAAATACGATCGGCCTCTTCCCTGCTATCGGGTGTAAGCGAGATATAGCTGTTATTGCCTTCTATCAACTTATGCCCTCTGGAGTCCAGGCAATCGGAAGCCATCAGTACATTATTACCAACAGGCAACGAAGCATGCATAACAAAATCTTTCTCCGCCTCCGGGACCTGTTCTCCTCCCGGGATATCCTTCATTTTCTGGATAAATAATTCGCCACCCAATACAGACTGGTAAAAACGAAAAGCAGCTTCTGCTGTTCCGTTAAAGTTCAGATAAGGATTAATTAAAGGCATAATTGTAATATTTAAATGGTTAGAAATTTTTGTTTGTGATGACAAATGTAAAGATGAGATCTAAAGATATGCTTGACATAGGGCAAGAAAAATAAAGGACAACACAATGTCGTTAAGTAACGGTATCAAACTAACTTCCCCATTTCTAAGCTTGGGAGATGCCTCCACTCCGGTCGTATTCTAAGA
>JBEBVI010000207.1:0-7283 GCA_040392805.1 Taibaiella helva | reverse complement strand
AGGTAGCGGTTGGTTGTTGGTGAAAACATCAACAACGGCGTTAACATTGCCTTCCCCATGTCACCGGACGGAGGGGTTGTGTTACACAAAAATCTCAGCTCCCGGTCTCTGTTATGGGTGACGTCAGGATGGAACGACTGACAGTACGGCGTGGTGCAAATCATTTTGCACTAAAATCCGGAATGATGATTATGGCTGATGAAATGGCCCGGGTAGTCTTGAACAATATATCGGAACACAAATATGCCACTTAATATTATGTGTATAAAATGCGTAACATTAGTTATTAACTTACCGCTACCGGACCTGTACGATGTTTCCTGCCGATTTTACCGCCTGGCACATCTCTTTAATCAGGGAGGGATCACTCTCAATAGCGTTGCCTACCACAATGACTTGTGCGCCGGCCTGGCAGTTTTCATAAGCTTTCTCCGGTGTACGTATGCCTCCGCCTACGATGAGGGGAATATCAATATTATCGCTTACTTTTTTGATCATTTGTCCGGAGATCGGGTATAACGCACCGCTTCCGGCGTCCATATATATAAGGTGTTTCCCCTGCAGCTCACCGGCCCAGGCCGTGCACAGAGCCACATCAGGCTTATTGGCCGGGATAGGCGCCGAATGGCTCATATAGGAAACCGTTGTAGGAACACCACCATCCACCAATATATATCCTGTGGAGATCACCTCCAGCCCGCTGGCTTTAATAGCCGGAGCCGAAATCACATGTTGACCGATCAGCAGGTCAGGGTTGCGACCCGAGATAAGTGAAAGGTACAACAGGGCATCTGCCTCAGCCGACACCTGCGAAGGGCTGCCGGGAAACAAAACAACGGGTATACTGCTCTCTTCCTTAAATAAGCGGATACAGTGATCCACATGCGCAGTCACCATAATGCTCCCGCCCAGGAATACAAAATCCACGCCCGCCTCGTTACACTTAGCCGCCATTAATTTTATGGAATCAGGGGTGATATTATCCGGATCAAGCAGTACGGCAAAAGCATGAGTATGCTGTTCTTTTAACAATCGTATCCGGGGCAGTATGCTGGCTGAACTCATGAATTTGAAATTGACAATACCCGGAAGGTGTTTATATAACATCTCCGGGTATATATTCTCAGTAATTTTATGCAAACTTAGCTTTTCTTTTTCAACTCATCCCGTATTTCCGTAAGCAACGTTTCTGTGGCTGAAGGAGCAGGTGGCGCAACGGGGGCTTCAGCCTCTTTACGTTTAAGCGCGTTTATGCCCTTAATCATTATAAAGATAACTAATGCCAATAAAAAGAAGTTAATTAAAACCGTGATAAAATTGCCATAGGCGAAAATGGAAGTATCGGCTATTTTCCGGGCTTCTTCGAGAGAGGTACCTGCAGGCACATCCCCTTTCAGCACCACATATTTATTGCTGAAATCCGGCTCGCCCACTATCGCGGAAACCAGCGGCATGACCAGGTCACCAACCACGCTGTCAATAATTTTATTGAATGCACCGCCTATGATGACACCGACAGCCAGATCCATCACATTACCTTTAATGGCAAATTCTTTAAACTCTTTTAAGAAGCCCATAATTGAAATCTTTTTGTTTATACCTCAAAAATAATATGTTTTATTAAAGGTTGGTATAGAGCGGGTCATTTTTATGTCACTGTTTTATCATAATTTTTTGCTCCATGACCAAAATACCGTGTAAAAACAGAATGAGGTATCCCGCATTGCCATAAAAGTTTTCGATCGATAAGATTATACGGTACACAGCATCCATTCCATAAGATAGTAACCATTCCCCATAATACTCCCCATGGTCATCCTGGAAGGATCAAAAATCACTACAATAACCTAACCAGAGCATACCTGAGCGCTTAGATGATGCAGGACAATTGTTTGCGACAATTTATGATGTGCCCAAATAGAAAATCACTACCGTGAATAGGGGTAAATTCCGCTCCCGTTGTCTTTCCTGCAATGCAGACTATACAGCAAGACAGTATATTTGTATGCCCAAGCACAGGCCTGCAAATGGAAAGTAATCATACCGGTCTTACAGAGCAGCTTTTTGAAGAAGTGTTTAAAACGCACTTCCGGAATCTCTATTCTTATGCATTGACGATCTTAAAAGAAGAAAACCAGGCCGAAGAAATAGTGCAACAGGTCTTTTTTAAATTATGGGAAAAGAGAGAAAAGGTGGTTATCACACAGTCTTTAAATGCCTACCTGTATCGCTCTGTTCATAATGAATGCCTGAATTTCTTAAAACATCAGAAAGTAAAGCGAAGCTATCATTCCTATATACAATACACGATGCGGGAAGAAGAGAATAGTACGCCGGGCATACAGGAAAAGGAGCTGGCATCACGAATATCCTACGCCTTGCAACAGTTGCCGCAACAGTGCCGGACAATCTTCCAGATGAGTCGGTTCGAGAACCTGAAGTACCGGGAAATAGCGGAAAAGCTTGACCTCTCCGTAAAAACAATAGAAAACCAGATGGGTAAAGCATTACGGATCATGAGGATGCATTTGACGGAATATCTGCCAATGGTTTTTCAAATGATCATTTTAACAATATCCGCTTCAATGGCTTTGTAAAAGTGATGCCTGTAATCTGCCTTATTCACCTATAAAGTAACAATTATGGACAAAATTTTAATAAAATATCTCTTGCAGGAAGCTACCGAAGCAGAACAGCGACAGGTGGCGGAATGGATAGCGGCAAAAGAAGAGAACGCGAAATATTTTGACCAGCTTCGTTTGATATGGGAGGAAAGCCGGAAGCTGACGGACAGAGAGAAGGTAGATGAACATGCAGCCTGGGAACGATTTAAAGAAAGAGTATCGGAGAAAAAACGGGCTCAGGTGAAATCTTTACCCGGAAAAAAAAGGCTGGCGATCTTCAGGGCTGCAGCAGGTATTGCAGCTTTATTGCTGTGCTCCTGGATGATATTTTATATGAATACCCGGACTGAGATGATCCTGTTAAGCTCTGGCGCACATGTCAGGACGGATACGCTTCCGGACGGTTCTGTTATCACTTTGAACACACATTCTTCTATCTGCTTTCCAGAGAAGTTTTCCGGCAGAAAACGATCTGTACAATTAGAGGGAGAAGCTTTCTTCAATATAAAACCCGACAAAGAAAGACCGTTCGATATTACTGTTGATGATGTCCATATCAAAGTTGTAGGCACTTCATTCAATGTAAAGAACACAGAAGAGCAGACAGAGGTTATAGTAGAAACGGGAATTGTTACCGTAACCAAAAAGAAAAATAAAGTAAAGCTCACACCACATCAAAAGGTAATTGTGACCAAGGAAACCATTGTATTACAGGTAGAAAAAAACGACGATGAATTGTACAGCTACTACCGGACAAAAGTATTTGTATGTAATAATACCCCCTTATACCGGCTGGTAGAAGCGTTGAACAAGGCTTATTCCTCCCACATTGTTATAGCCGGCGAGTCCGCCAAAACATTACCGTTAACGACTACTTTCCGCGAAGAGCCGCTGCATGATATTCTGTCGACCGTAGCAGAAACTTTTCATCTTAATATCGAATATAAAGGAGATACTATTATCATCAGATAGAAAAAAGTCCAATACTCTTCGGGGAGAAAAGTTCAGATTTTTATATTAAAAAAGTTATTTCAATAAACAGAATAGATTGTTTTAACTGTGGGATATACGCAAAGTCAACATGTTACGTACCGTTGTCACCCTGACACTTTGACGATGACAAGGGCCGGCAAAAGGAAGACCAATGAACGGGAAATACATCCGGTAGAAAGAGACCATATGCTGTTATGGCAAAAGAATGCGTACTTTGCCTGCCCGGATATATTATGAATAGTAAGACTTTTCCAATGGATAGCGCTTCCACAGAAAATCAAAAAGAACAGGATAGCCTTTGTATTCCGGGATGCATATCTTTGGGCATGAAGAGAAAAGAGAACAATACTTACCCGTTTACCTGCTTTGTCTCATACTTCATTTTCTTTACCTCACTTTTCTTACTGTCGGTCTTACCGGCACAACCGCTTTTTGCTCAAAATATACTTAGCCGCAAAATAAGCTTAAATGCCCATAAGAAAACGGTAGCTGAAGCGCTGAAAGAGATAGAGAAAAAAGGACAGTTCTATTTCTCCTACAATAACAATATACTGAAAGCGGACAGCATAGTAAGCATTTCAGTACACGATTGCAGTATAGAACAATTGCTGGACAAGCTTTTCGATAAAAAGTACGAATACCGTGAACGTGATAATCACCTGATCCTCCACCCGGCGTCCCTGTCGCAGCAAAATTATATCAGCGGGCGGGTTGTCGATGCATCCACAGGGGAACCGGTAAGCTATGCTACGGTATACGATCGTCAGCAGCTCATTTCTACCATGACGGATGAGAAAGGTTTTTTCCAGCTGCAGCTAAAAGACAAACGGCAGGCTGTAAACATCAATATCAGCAAAGTATCTTATGCCGATACCATGGTCCGGCTATCCGGGGCACCCTCACAGGCGCCCCGGATAAGTATACAGCCTATAAGCTACACATTAGATTCTGTGGTGATCAGCGGTGTGGAACGAACCTGGCTGGCCAAACGGTTTTTATCGACAAAACAAACCATGAACAGTCTGAACCTCAGCCATTTTTTTTCAGGACAATCCTTCCAGTTTTCCTTAACACCGGGTCTTGGCTCGCACGGGAAAATGGGGGCACAGGTGATCAATAAATTCTCCTTCAATATACTCGGCGGATATACTGCAGGCGTAAACGGACTTGAGATCGGCAGTCTTTTTAATATTGTAAAGCAGGATGTTCAATATCTGCAGATAGCGGGCCTATTCAACGTAACGGGCGGCAGCATGTATGGTGTGCAGATCGGGGGACTGCATAATAATGTACTGAACAACATAAACGGCATACAGATAGGCGGCCTGAGCAATGTGGTGCGGCAACACGGCCATGGCATACAAATAGCAGGATTGTATAACCAGGCTTCCGGTATAAAAGGCATACAGGTATCCGGCCTTTGCAATATCAACACACAGTATATGAAAGGCGTGCAGATAGGAGGACTTGCTAACCGGAATCAAACGATATCAGGTATACAGGTTGCCGGCATAAGCAATATAAATACCGGTAGTGTAAACGGTGTACAAATAGCCGGGTTAATGAATATCAACACCGGTGTTAGCGAAGGTGTGCAAATAGCAGGCTTTTTCAATAAAGCAACCAAAGTAAAGGGAATACAGGTAGGCATTGTGAATATTACTGATACCTCAGAAGGTTATGCTATAGGATTAGTCAATATAGTACATAATGGCTACCATAAGCTTTCCGTCTCTGCAAGTGAAATACAGGATCTTAACCTGTCTTACAAATCCGGGAATAGTCGCTTATACAGCATTTTATCAGGTGGTATGCAGCTTAATTTCGCGCAAAAAGCATTTTCGGCAGGTTACGGATTAGGAAGTGACCGGAAGCTGGGTAAAGGTTTCTATATTAACCCACAGCTCATGCACCTGTATTTCTTTACAGGTAACTGGGAAGCGCAGAATTTAGTAGAGCGGCTGGAGCTGAATTTAAAATACCGGTTAGGAAAACACATTCTCATATATGGCGGCCCTGCATTTTCCATATTATACTACAAACCCACTATGGATAAGCCGGGGTACCGCTCTTCTTTCGCGACAAATTACCCAGCCATCTCCTTCAGCCCGCGGGTGAAAGGGTGGATAGGATGGAATATGGGCCTGGATCTCTGGTAATAGGCACGATATCCGCGGGTACCTTAAAGAAGAAACATCGTATCTGTCCCATACGTACAGGTTGTTTCTATTGATAAAAGAGTCCTTCAGGTTGATGAGGCTACAACCTGAAGGACATATGAATTATTACGGCTGCTGTTGTCCGTATA
Source organism: Taibaiella helva (assembly GCA_040392805.1). Lineage (GTDB taxonomy): Bacteria > Bacteroidota > Bacteroidia > Chitinophagales > Chitinophagaceae > Taibaiella > Taibaiella helvus_B. The sequence continues at coordinate 1,358 of JBEBVI010000207.1, read as the reverse complement.
CCTGGGCATCAGTCCTTCTTTGTTTAGCAATACGTTTACCTCTGAAAAACAGGAACATGTTGATAAAAAGCATAATACCGAGATAAATACTAAAGCCTCCGACTTTTATACTCAATGCTTCAATAATACCCTGAGCATTAGGTACAAGATGCCTGATCTCCAGGATAAAAAGTGCAAACCCTAAGTTCAGCAGGTAAAACCCTATTTTGAACAGGGTATTGGTGGCCCCGGCAATTTCCACACGCCCGTTGAAAATGTCTTTCATGTAGACAATACTGTTTTTGAACAGGCTGTTGGCCACGTACAAGGTAAGCCCTATTGCTATAGGCAGGTAGACAAGATAAGCAATAACGATCGGATTAGCCATGACTTATGTGTTTTTAGAGGTTAACGTTTGATGAATTAATTTCTTTGAAAGGATATAAATAAGTAACATATTGAAGTAGTGGGTAACCGCCAGTATAAAGATCAATATACCCGTCTTCTCCGAAATCGAGACGATCATACTGCCGATGCTGTCTACCTTTATCCATAAGCTCAATTGCAGAACGGCATAACCAATATTGAACAGGTAATAAGCTACCAGTAAAATATTATTGGTTGTATCGGTCATCGCCTCATTGTGCCGGAACAGTTGGAGAATAAACACTCTTCCGTTGCTATGAAACATCTTTCCTACCCAATAGATGATGTAGATGGTAACAACACAATAGATGATGTACGAAAGAATGTTATAGTTCATGGCTTTTACATAATGACTTTTAACAGCTTAAGCAGCAGCTCGCTCCTGTTGGACTGGATCAGCTTGTCGGCTATAGCTCCTATCTGACTTGTGAACGTATCTATCTCACTGATCACCTGGTGAAAATCTTTTCCCTCTTCCGTTTTGTCTTTCCGGGTAGCTTCCCTGATTTCCTGCAGCGTGCTCATGATCGGGTCTATTTCCCTCTGTTTACGCATAAGCGCTATCTTCATGGCCCATTTAAAAATATCCTTCTCCGCCACAAAATATTCCTTCCTGTCCCCGGCAATCACCTTTTTATATATAATACCATAGTCCAGCAACTGACGCAGGCTCATATTCGCATTGCCTCTTGATATTTTAAGGGTTTCCATGATCTCGTCAGTAGAGATCGGGTTGCCGGAAGCCAGAAGCAATGCCTGTACCTGTGCTACCGATTTATTGACGCCCCACTCAGAGCCTAATGCACCCCACGTTTCTATAAACTTTTGTTTGGATTCCTGCAAACTCATTTCTTGCTTTTTTTCAGGACAAAAATAATAATTATTCTTGTATTTTCAATATTTTCTGAAAGTTTTAAAAAAATATTTTCACTGAAATCAAAACGACCTTACTG
>JBEBVI010000206.1:0-7356 GCA_040392805.1 Taibaiella helva | reverse complement strand
GATAAAAATATGGCACATTCTGCCATCCCTGCTACCATAGTATGACATCAAGTACGTAACTTTCCCCCTTGTTATGAAATGGAAAAGACTAAAGCAACAGTTCCGGTACTACAGCCAATACTTTCCTTTTACCTATAATACTTTTGCTATTGGTATTGCCGTATGGATAATGTTTGCTATACTTAAGCCCGCTCCGACGGCTAAGGAAGAAACCGTTTCTTCTTTCCGGCCTATAGTCCTGTTGATGGGTAAAATAGCCATTGTTTTTGTACTTGCCCTTATTGCGCTCTCTGTACTAAGCTGCCTTATATGCTGGCTCCATTTTATATGGGTGCAAAAAAAAGGAAAGGCTTCCCTAACTGCCCAATTCCGCAGCGAAGAGGGGAAAAAAGGAATCGGACTGGAAGTTATATTAGGAAAAGCACACCGGCCCTTGCTGGGATTTATCAAAGGCCGGCTGTTTTACGATCAGAACAAGATGAGCGAAAAATTTACTCTGGCCTCCAATAAACGTAGAAAGAAAAAACTCTGGCGCGAAGCCGTAACCGGTAAGATCAGACTGTTGCTTCCCGACATCAAAGAATATACAATCAATGGAGGCTTTGTTTATTTCGAAGATATGTTGCAGCTCTGCTCGCTACCCGTCCGGCAAAAAATGACCGGGCATTTTTACCGGCTGCCGGATAAAGTATTCCGGGAACAAAAAAGCGCAGAGCCGAAAACAACGGAAGATTCAGACATCCGGATCGACACATTACGTAAAGTGCAGGGAGAATACCTGAATTACAAAGACTTTGAAAGTGGGGATGATGTACGCAGAGTGGTATGGAAAGTATATGCCAGGAGCCGGGACCTCGTCGTCCGTATACCCGAAATATACGATCCTTACGCCTCACATATTTATTTTTATGCCAGTTTCCATGCCGGTTGGATTAATGATCAGGTAGACGGTTTTGCAGCCGAAATGCTTAATTTTTATAAAAATAAAGTCTGGACAGCCTTTGAAACATTAAGTCACCAGGAAGTGGAAATACGCTATATATCCGACCAGTATGCCGGAGAAATCGATACCCTGTCCGATAAGGAAGCCGTACGCAGGGTCATAAGCCGCAGTGCCTGGCATAATAACGGCTCCCTGGATAATTATTACAAACCTTCACGTGGCTCCGTATTATGTATTTCCTCCTTCAGCGAGCCGGAAGAGATCAGTATGCTGTTGCAATCCTGCAGTGCCGATACCGTAGTATATTATGTAAAGCTGTCACACACCTTCCGGAATTTCCTGCCCTGGACATGGCTGAAAAGAATTTTTATACAAGCGCCCGATGACAGGTTAAAAAGAATAAGAAGCCGCTGGCTCTTTTCTCCTATGCGTATACAAATATTAAAAAGAGAAAAAATAATCGAATCTATCTTAAAAGATAGCAATGTCATATCAGGACAATTATGAATTAAATTAAAATTCAAAAGGAAAAAGTCAAAACATGTTTACTTTTGAGCTTTTACTTTTGACTTAATATTAGCTATTAAATTGACTTTCGAGGATTTTCAGTTAGACAACGACGTATTGGGCGGAATCCATGCTATGGGTTTTCAGCACCCGACGCCTATCCAGCAAAAAGCTATTCCCATTATATTAGAGGGAAAAGACCTGATTGGCTGTGCACAAACAGGCACAGGGAAAACAGCAGCCTTTATGCTGCCCATCTTACATAAAATTATGCAACTTCCAAGTGGAAATATAAATACCGTGATATTGGTACCCACAAGGGAGCTGGCTATACAAATAGATCAACAGGTAGAGGCAATGGCTTATTTTCTCAATGTAAAATCCATTGCGGTATACGGTGGCGGCAGCGGTACAAGCTGGATACAACAGCAACAGGCGCTAACCCGGGGTACCGATATCATCATTGCCACCCCGGGAAGGCTATTGGCACAAATGCAAATGGGTAAAATGGATTTTTCCCAGCTACAGCACCTTGTACTGGACGAAGCCGACCGGATGCTCGATATGGGATTCTATGATGATATTCTCAGAATTGTACAGGCCTTACCCCGGGAAAGGCAAACACTTTGTTTCAGCGCCACCATGCCACCCCGGATAAGAAGCCTGGCAAAGCAGATCCTGGTCAATCCGGAACAAATCAATATCGCACTTTCGCAACCTGCAGAAGGAATAAAGCAATATATTTATCTGATCCACGAAGAGCAGAAGCAAGGTTTTTTAATACAACTGCTGAAAGAAGGAACATTCAAATCTGTCATTATATTTTCTTCCAGTAAAGAAAAGGTAAAACGCCTGGAAAAAGAGCTGGCCAGAGCCGGTTTAAATGCAAAAGCTTTCCATTCAGACCTGGTACAAGAAGAACGGGAAGAATTGATGCTGGCATTTAAAAATCAGAAAATACCAATACTGGTTGGTACCGATGTGCTTTCAAGAGGAATACATATAGATGGTATTGACCTGGTACTAAACTATGATGCCCCCTCTGATCCGGAGGACTATGTACACCGGATCGGAAGAACTGCCAGAGCATCGCAAACAGGAACTGCAATTACTTTTGTTAATAGTAAAGACCAACGGCGTTTAGCGCTCATCGAACGATTAATCGGGAAGAATATAACAAACTTACCCCTGCCTGATGAGTATGGTCCTGCACCGGAATTCAGCGCTAAACAACCCAATGGTAAGCCTGCAGGTACCAAGCGAAAAAAACAGAAAGGAAAGTATAGGAAAAAGAATGGCAAATAAAATTTGGGGAATTTTAGATGTCTATTAAGTTTGAGGAAGATTTATTTAACCTTCTCCTGATTTCTCTTTCATCTTCCTATCCTTAGATAGTATGCCAGGCCATTACATAAAAGCCATTTCTAAAAACTGGCTCCCGGATTTAATGGTATTTTCAAATCTTTTGCCACCTTATTCAGGTCAATAGTAATTATCACACATAGCACTGGCATGAGTATATTGTATCTTCTCCCGGTTATTTATCTAACCGGCAACTGAATACACACTTCCGTCCCCTTCACACTACGCATATCTATATGGCCATTCAACTGAACAACCCTTTCTTTTATGTTAGCCAGACCTGCTCCTTCATTTCCGGAAGATAAGGTAAACCCCTTACCATCATCATAAGCCTCCACCCGGAGCAATTCACGGTCGAACACAAGCTTGATCCGGGCACGCATGGCTTCCGAATGTTTTAATATATTGTGCACCAGCTCCTGTATAATCCGGTAAACCGTTATTTCAAAATGATCTGTATACGAGACGGGAGTGCCTTCCGCTACCAGCTCAAAGGCAATACCTTGTGTGTTTTCTTTAATGGCATTAATATAGGACGCCACAGCATGCAAAAGGCCATTTTCCGCCAGGTCTTTAGGGCTTAAACAAAAAACGGATTCGCTCAACCCCAACTGAGCATCCTCTAAAATATGTGATGCCCCGTTAAAGTCAGAAGACGAATGCAGCACCGGGAATCTCTGCCTGAGTCTTGCAAACTTAAATTGAATGAGCGATAAATTGTGCGCAATATTTTTTTGTAAATGCCGGCTGATGTTGGCCCGTTCATTTTTCTGCCCTTCTACGGTGGCATGTAAAAGCATTATTTCCTGGCCTTTCCGCTCGTTGTCCAGAACCTTCTGGTATAGCGCCTGTTTGCTGCGATAACTTTTATAGGAGATGATGTAAAGCAGGAAGATCAATATTCCTCCGATCAGTATAACTGTTATCAATATGCTTTTTTGCCTTGACATTTCTTTCTGGTTGGTAAGGAGAATAGCCTTTTCCATTATTTCCCTGCTCTTTTGTGCAGACTGGAAGTCATTTTCCAGGTTACTCAACGCATATTGTTTCTCCTGGTTAAACAGACTGTCTTTTACAGACATATATTCTGTGTATGCTTCAAAAGCTTTTTTATAATCTTTTTTTGCAGCATACAGTTCAGAAAGACCCAATAACCGGTTTATTGTAGCATTATAGGCGATATTTAAAGAATCTATCTCACTACCCTGCCCTTTCAAACCGGGCGTATCATTTTTACTCCCTTGAGAAATCCTGTTCCACACATCCTGGTAAGTAAATGCGCTGCTATTATGGTTCTGTGCACTGATGACAGAAGAGGACAACAGGAGGCATAATAACATTAGACATGACAGCACTGTAAACTTGCGGAAGATACTAATCATTTTTCATCTAAGAGATTTAATTCCAAAGCTGCCTTTACTAATCCCACAGTGTTTTTTACCTGTAGCTTTTGCAACAGATGCAGACGATATTTTTCCACTGTCCGCAGGCTTAGATATAAAGTATCTGCTATTTCCTGGCTGGTGTATTCGTCCACTACAAGACGTAATACATCTTTCTCCCTGCGTGTCAGTACGGGATCAGCAGAGGTTCTTTGTTTCCGGAGCTTCAGCATATTATTTAAAAGTACTTCCTGCAACCTTTCCTCTATATACTGTTCGCCCCGGTACACGGTTTCTATAGCTTCAAGTAAGGTTTTCTGCCCGGTATTTTTGATCAGGTATCCCAGGCAACCACTCTGCAGCATACTACGCACATAAAAAGGCGTATCAAAACCCGTAAGTGCGAGGATACGGACTGAATGATATTCCTTCTTTATGATCCGGGCCAGCTCATCACCATTCTGATCAGGCATCTGTATATCCAGCAATAACACATCCGGGATATTCTTTTCGAGAGAGGTCAGCAGTTCCGCACCGTTCTGACAGGTATCGATAATGGCCACATGTGCCACATGGTCAAGCATATTCTGCAGCCCTTTTATTACAAGCGGGTGATCATCTGTAATCACAACCTTTATTATTGCTTTCTTCATAAAACACACCCTGTTTTAATAAATATCAAACTCCAGGTCAATAGTCGCCCCCGACAAAGAAGGAGCGTTGTCTATTTCCAGAGAACCTTTCTGAGCTCTAATGTACAAATTTAACTGCTCCCATTTCTGCATTTGTTCCCTATTAAAATGTTGGGGCAAAACCGCCCGGCCTTCTATATCTATAGTTATATTTAAATTATCATTTTGCCAGTTCAGTTGCAATAATAGCGAAGAAGGGCTTACAAAATGGATCAACTGCTGTATCAGCTCTTTAAGAATACGATACAATATCAGCTCTAAGCGGGTATCAACCGGGGGTATGTGTCCATAAGATTGAAAGTTAATATTGATCCCGTGTAGCTCACTTGTTTTTTTACAGGCGATCTGCAATGCTTCATCCAGCCCGCCGCGCAATACAATTTCCGGCATAAGACTATGTGCCGTAGAACGTAGCTCGAATGCCGTTTCATCAAGAAGATGGACCACTTCAGTGAATTCGTCATCTTCCCGGATATCGGCATGCGTTTCCTGTATCATGCTGAGGTTCATCCTGGCTACGGATAACAGACTTCCCACACCATCGTGCAGCTCACGCGCCACACGCTTCTGTTCTGCTTCTTCACCCTCCATGACAGCCTGCAAATGATTTAATTTCCGCTCCTTCGACAAAAGCGCTAATTGCTCCTGGTGCAGGCGAAGTTTCCGTTTCCTGTTCCGGTAAAGAATGAAGAATAACACCAGGAACAGGATCACAGCTCCCGAAGAGATAGCGATGAAGGTATTTTTCCGATTCAATATGGCCTGCTCTCTTGTCATCTGTAGCTTTTTCTTTGCTAATATTTTATCCTTCTGAGCTAACCGGTATTTATGTTCGAGTAAATTAACTTCCTTTAATTTATCCTCACTTACTATACGATCTTTTAACTCATTATATAACACCTTGTAATGATAAGCCTTCTCGAAATTACCCCTGTCGGCATATAACCGGGTCAGCCCTTCCAGCGGTTTAAGCTTGTAAACATATCCGTTCAGGCTGTCGGCTATGCTCAGGACATTTAACCATACCTTTTCAGCTGTGGGGTAATCCTTCAATAAAAAACAATAAGAAGCATAAGAATGCATCATACCTAAACGATGGTATATCTCGATCTTTTCATTCTGTGAAAGCGTATAAAATTCAGTTAGATACGAGACAGCCTCTTCCTGTTTATTCTGTAAAATATGAATATACGCTATCCCCCCGGTAGAATAGGCTTCCATAAGCTTATCTTTTATCTGTCTGCTCAGCGATAAAGACTTATGATAATAAGAAAGAGCAGCAGTCGTATCAGATGAGTTTTCAAGAATATGGTTGGCTTTATGATTGAATATTGTTGTCCTGCATGCGCTGTCTTTCTCTATGTAGGACTGCTGCTCCGCCTTTTCAAGATAAAACTCTTTTAATTTTTTATTACCGAGCATGCCCCAGGTTATAGATAGATTCAGGTAAAGCCGCCCCATCTCCTTAAAAGTGTCCTTAGACCTGGCAGTTACTTTTACCGCTTCGTAATAATATTGTGCTGCTTCTTTAAAATTTGCCTGTATGGAATGGTTGATAGCGGTATTGACGTAGACCTGGAATAATAAATGGTCATCTTCTTTACCACAATATTGAAGCGCCTCCCGAAGCATCTTAAAGCTATTAAAGAAATCACCTTTGATCTGTAAAGCCTTGGCAATATAAGTAAGTGAGGTAACGATCCCGGTTTTATATCCCGCAGCCTTACTTTGCTCCAATATAGACCTGTTTAGTGTTAATGCCGTGTCCACATTATAGTTGATCAGGTCTGCGCTATAAGCAAGCAAACATCTGATCCTTTCCTTTTCTCCCGTAGCATTGGCTATTTTGCCCAGATGTGCGGAAGCCAGGGAATCGGGAATAGTCTGACCGGCCAACTGAGTAGCGGCCAAACTGAAAAATAGATACAAAAGAAGCTTATAGCCCATATTCATGACAGAAGCATTGCAATCAAAATTAGCCAGAAAATCAAAAAATGAAATGGGGTGTTTATACTCCATTTTTTAAAAAGGGTAGAAACAGGGTAATAAAAAAAATTATACATGATTAAATTTGCTTTTAACATGTCAGGCACATAGAGTATCAAGAACCGGTAGTAATAATAGTAATATGAAAGTAGATATAACAATATCGGAGCACCTTCACTATTTTACCAGTCGTAAATGATCGCTTTACCTGATATATAATAGTCAAAATAACCACGCCACTTGTACTGAGCTGTGCCGAAGTACCTGTACTGAGCTGCGTCGAAGTAAGTACCATCATGTCGCCCCCTTTGGCTGTACTCAGGGTAGACTTTGTGGAGACATCTACCAAGCTTTAGAGCCAGGAAGTTATTGTGACACGGTTACATACCTTTTACAATGAAACTATACTATACATCTTTATTTCTGTTTGTAATATGCGTTGTAGCTCGTCAAGCGTCGGCTCAATATGATAACAGGAAAAATA
>JBEBVI010000205.1:0-7422 GCA_040392805.1 Taibaiella helva | reverse complement strand
AATGATGAAGGCTTTGGCGTTGCCCCCAATATAGGCAACGGCTCCGTTATGAAGTTTGATTGCTCTACCTGGCAGCCCGTAGGTAAACCCGGATTTACTAAAGAGCTGGCACACCATAGTTCCTTTGCCTTAGGAGAAGGAGATACGGTATATTTTGCTTATGCCGATGGTTCCGCCATGTCAACAGGAGCAGTAATGATGTATGATGGTACGCAATGGAAGAGCATAGGTGCAAATCTTACCAATGGTAACTGTCAGTACAGCAGCATACTGGTCAACCGGAAGGGAAAAGCTTTTTTCTCTGCTATTGATGGAGGCTCCGGGCAGGTAGTGGTAAAGCAATACGAAGGTAACAATACCTGGAGTGATGTGGGGGGCAGCAATCCCATAAATTCGGGTCCGGCGGGTTTTACTTTTATGGAATTTGACCATAATGATGTTTTACATATTGCTTACTGTGATTATACTGCCGCTCCGGGTATGGTAAGGGTAAAGAAATTTGACGGATCGGGCTGGACTAACGTAGGTAATCCCTTTCTTTCCGTAACGGGGCTGGGAGCAGGAGGCGCTATGTACATTGGTATGGCATTCGGACCCAATAATGAGATCTACGTCGCTTATTCGCATACGTTTCAGGGACCGCCCAAAACATCGGTACAACGTTTTGATGGTACAAACTGGGTTGTAGTGGGTACTCCCCAGTTTGGCGGGAGCAATGGCGCTCCCAGTTTATACAACCGGATAGCTGTTGATAAGCAGGGTACGCCTTTTCTTATATTCCAGGATAATGGCACCGGGCTTAAAGCGTCTGTGTTAAAGTTTGACGGGACGCAATGGAGCTATGTGGGCGGCCAGAGTGTTTCGGACGGAACGTCGGCACATACTTCCATAGCCCTGGATGGTAACGGGAACCCTTATGTTTTGTTTTTTGACGAGGTAAACGGATTGCAGAATACGGTAAAAAGGTTCACGATATGTAATGCGCCTGCATTACCGGAGCTGAGCTCTGCGGAGGAGGTTATCTGTATAGGCGACTCCGTATCGTTGTCTGCCACAGGCGTTTTAAATGATGCTACGGAATGGGTATGGTATACGGACGGATGTGGCGGTACAGAGGCAGGAAGAGGCGATAATGTTATAGTGAGCCCTACTAAGACGACTACTTATTTTGTGCGGGGAACCGGTGGCTGTGTACATACAGGTAATTGTAAAGAGATTACGGTTGATGTCCGTAATTCGCGGGACCTGGGTGTATTTATTTCTGTAGAAGGATTCATACTCAGCGCATCTGATATTTTCCATACTTATCAGTGGTTATACAATAATAGTCCTATCCCCGGGGCTACGGGCCGTACTTATGAAGTCTCTGAAAACGGCGATTACCGTGTTGTTGTAAGTACTGCTGCCGGCTGTATAGATACATCGGATGTTTATACAGTGACAAATGTTTCCGTGGACGAATGGCTTACCGGAAACAGGGATATCAGGATTTATCCCAACCCTGTTAAGGACCGGATTTTTGTCGATTGTTCCTTCCCGCTGAGCATGTCACTTTACAGTCTTGAAGGCAGGCTTGTCCGTTATATGGAAAAAGCGGATTGTATGTCGGTGGCTGGCCTGGCGAAAGGTATGTACCTGTTATACCTGTACGATCTGGACGGTAAGCCGGGAAGGATTGAAAAGGTGATTGTAGATTAAGTGTGCAGAATAGACAATACGATAATTAAATTCTGGCCTTCTTATGCTGTCAGGTGTGAACATCCGGCGGGTAATATAAACTGTATGTCTGATTAGATCCGTCCTCTATATAATAAAACAGCGTAACCTTTTTTAGCGGTTACGCTGTTTTATTGGGCATAGAGCAAGTTGTTTTAATTAGCTTATGCTTTCTTATGAACAATATGAAAATTAATCCCTGTCACGGGCATTTACAAACATAAGAATATAGTAAAGTAATGTGGCTATAGAACTGATAGCGGCTACCACATAGGTACGTGCTGCCCATTTCAGTGCATCCTGTGCCTTTTCATGTTCGGCGGCAGTTGTCATATGCTCGTTTTCAAGCCATTTCAGAGCCCGGTTGCTGGCGTCGTATTCCACGGGCAGAGTGATAATGGTGAAAAGTGTGGTAATGGCAAATAGAATAATACCGACAAGTAATATTGTAGGGTTAGAACGGCCAACCATGAAACCGAGACCGATAAGAATGATCCACTGTGAAAGCTTACTGCTGATATTCACCAAAGGAACAATGGCGCTTCTGAACCGGAGCATGTTGTATGCTTGTGCGTGTTGTACGGCATGTCCACATTCATGTGCCGCAACTGCCGCAGCGGAAACGCTTCTTCCTTCATAAACTTCAGGACTCAGGTTTACGGTTTTGTTTTGCGGATTATAGTGATCGCTTAAAAAGCCCGGGGTGGAAACCACGCGTACATCATATATACCGTTGTCGGCAAGCATTTTCTCAGCTATTTCCCTTCCGCTTAAGCCATTACGAAGTCCTATCTGTCCATATTCGTTAAATTTGCTTTTGAGCCTGTTACTTACGATCATACCTACCAGGAACATAATACCGGCGATGACGTAATATCCCATTAATCCCATGTATCTAATATTTTAAGGTTCATACTTAATGTGTCAAAAATTTTGCCAACGTATTTTGTCCTGTATTTTAATTGAAAAAACTGCAGAAACGTCTATTTTTTACCGATTCATCTGTCTTTTTTTCTGGGTGACTGACATATATAGAAACAGGCCGTTTTTTTCCCCCGAAAGTCATTGAGGAGTGCAACGGGGCAAAGGTTTTAATCTGACCATATTCACTGTGAAATGGTTACGCTATTTTGATACCGGTTAAATGAAAAAAGGCTGCTATTGTGAAACAGACAGCCTTTTTTATGCTTTTTAATCATTTATTTACGTATCACAAAACGGGTAGCTGCACCGTCCTGTGTGCGGATCAGGTAAATGCCTGACGGGTAATTTTCAATGGATAGCGTGAGCTGATCGTTGCCTTTGTACATCAGGCGGCCGGAGGCATTAAATACTTCAATGTCTGCTTTTCTGTTGAAATACAGGATATTACCCTGGGATGGGTTAGGAAAGGCATTGAAAGTAATGACCTTATCGGGTTGGTTTCCTATATTGGACGGTTCTTCATCCTCCTCATTATTATTCATTACTTCAAATACGGAAAGGGTACCACTGATCTCGTTGGCCACAACAATATAGTCTTTCCCGGTTGCCGTATGTGCAGATGATACAAAAATAATCCCTTCCGGCCCGTGATCGCCCTGGTAGGCAGATACGCTCCTGCTGTTTTTATAGTCGACGAATTTTGCCTCCTGAGGATCGGTAATATCATATACCATCACGCCGCCAATACGCTCAAGGGTAATGAAGGCATAGGTCTTACCCGATAAGCTGGCTATAGTTACACCTTCCGGTTCAGGACCTTTAGCCCGGCTACGGGATTTGAGTGTATTGTTTTCGTGATCCGCATTGAAGAGGGCTGAGATCGAAGGTTCGGATGAGGTGTACAGCTCAAAATCATCGCCGCTGTCGTAGCTTAACTGACGGCTATCTGCATTCCATATAGAGAATGAACGTGCGCCCAGGCAATAAATCTCTTCAAAATGTCCATCCTGATTTGTATCTCCGTTCAGGTTGGTCACCCGCATTCTGCCCAGGTTGAAGTTTTGCTTTAATACCGAAGCATTAGGGAAAAGATCGGTGTCTAACAGGTATCCTTTGTCACCAACCGTAGTACGTTCTGTGAATCCTTCATATTCTTTTTCGTCTCCTTCATTAGCCGTTACAATATAGTTGGTTCCGTTAACGCTATATGCAGCTAATGCATCCGGAATGTAGTATGCCTTAACCGGCCAGTTTGCTATGAGCACTTCGTTATTATTATCAGAGGCATCAAACCCGTTCCCCGTAGCACCGAAGTCTTTTGTACCTAATGGCCATATACTATTGATCTGGTTATTTTGCAGGTCTAATTCGGCTATGGCATTGTTCTCCTGAAGAGTTACCCATGCTTTTTTAGAATCACTGCTGATGGCTATATATTCCGGTTCCAGGTCCTGAGAAAGTGTGCTGGTGGATTTGGTTTTCCGCACACCTGCCGAAACCAATTCAGCTTCGTCTTTGTTGAAAGAGGTAAAGTATAAAGTATGAACCTGGTTCTGTGTCAGGCTATTGATGCCGCCGGACAGATCGATGATGCTTACCGAACCTTCGGGATCTATACTGTAATCGCTGTTAGGCTGGCCTTCGTTGGCTGTCAGTACCTTTGTTCCGTCGGGTGTAAAGGTGATCATATCGGGTAGTGCGCCGACCGTTACCTGATTCAGGAAGTTACCATCTATATCGAAGAAGAGAGCTGAACCATCCAGGTGCTCCTGTGCATTGGGCGAGGCGATGGCAATAAGGCCGTTTCTCACCGCTACACTTGTTACACCGCCATAGGTGTTGATGTCCAAAGATTTCACCACCTTTAGCGCAGTGGGGTCTGAAAAGTCAATAATATCGACTACTCCTGTTATGGCGCTGCTTGTTATTAATTTACGGGAAGCAGCATCGTAGGCAACTACTTCGCAGGTACTGTTATTGTTTTCAGAAGGATCAAAGCTGCCTACATAAAGTAGCTCTATGCTTTTGTCCGGTACGGGCGCTTTACGGTCGTTATCTTTAATATAAATAGTAGCCAGTGTATCGCCTTTTATAGTATAGCTTACCGGATTACGTAAGGCTAATATAAAATATTCTGCCTGCTGCTCTGCCTCGTTATCATCTATAATAGGAATGGACAGTGTGTATTCGGCTGACTGGCCGTCAAACTGTACTGTTTGTGAAGACAGGACGAAATCGGAAGTATCGGCGGTGCTGTAAGGTACACCCAATACCACTAAGTCTACCGACCCTTTAGATGGGAACTTCAGGTTGAGTTTAAATTGAAGGGTATCTGCACTTTCATCCGTAACTGTGAAATTTGAAGCAAAGGATACCTCGGCATCGTAGGTAAAGGAGAAAAGAAAAGGGCATACCATAAGCTCACCGCCGGTATTGGAGATACCCTCTATACGAAGTTGATAATTGTTGCCCGGGGCAAATGGCGTACTGTATGTTAATAGAACAGTATCGGTTTCAGCACCATTATTGGTTACAGCAGCAGATAAAAGATTACTTATGTTTTTATAATTCGCTGTATTGCCTGCTGTTGTCCCATCCAGATCGCTGTTGAATATTAACCTTATGCTGGTATTGTTGATCACCTGTGCAGAAACGACTGAAGGTGGTCCCGGGAAATGGTAATCCGGCCAGGTCTGGGCAAGCGTATCACCTTTTCGTACAATCCAGTTAGCCGGGTCGAAAACCGCAGTTTTGATTTGTGATACGCTGCCGGTTTGCGTACCATTGTAATAGGCGTTCGTACTGTTTCCCGATATATTGCCCGGAGCATTCTGCATATTCAGTGCATTTATGCCATCGTTTAGCCCGGACGGTATCATAGAAAGGCTTCCGTTGCAGGTTGTATTCTGTGCAACCCAGCCATTTGAGCTCAGAGCAGTAATATATTGCGGCTGTGCAGTTGTGCCGGTATATACCAATACCTGATCTCCGCCGGAGCTTAGGCCGAACCCGGAACCGCTTACTGATCCTTTATTGGTTGAAGGGGCATCTGTTTTGATGCTGATCGTTGTGCCTGCCGTTATACATTCATTTGCCGGAGCTGTCCAGGTAATACCTCCGCTGCATTGTGCAGGGGTGTTGGTAGTATATTTAGCATCGGTAATGTGGATGAGTGTGCCGGGAAGGACGTCAACAAAGGTAACAAAGGCAATTTCATCGTCCGCATTCGAGGCATTCATACGATAGGCAACAAATGCCAGGTCTCCTTTTGCAAAGATAGTTTGTCGGGGCAGGGTAGTGAAGGTAATGGTACTAAGAGTGGATATAACATTACCGCTCAGGTCTGCAATCTTGCCATCTAAAAGTGCGAGATAGTATTTTTGCCCGTATGATAAAGGTGTATTGGGGGTAATGTTCAGGGTGTTATTGCTGAACGTTACTACTGTGGGTACAACCTGCCCCGCGCTATCTTCCATGCGGAAACTGATCAGGTCTGCTGCATTGCTGTTATCAATATTGCTACCGTCAGCCCGGCGCACGGCTTCATTAAATTGTATAGAAAGTGTAGCGGATATAGCCACATTCAGCTCCTTATCTGAAGGTGTAAAGGTAGCCCGGGGTGGTGTATTGTCCTGCCCGGCTATTGAAAGGGCATCTAAGGTGAAATTATCAAACCTGTTGTTGCCTACGTTACCGCCACTTCCTTGTGCGAACTGGGCTTTCAGTTTGAAATTGGGGTTATTATTGGCGGCAGTAATGCCGGTAAAGTTTAATTCCTCCAGCACCGGATTTCCGTCAATGGGCTTAAGGGTGTCGAAGGGAGTGTAGCTGGTACCATCCGTAGTATAGGACCAGTATTGCAGACCGGCTCCCGACCCGGAGCGTCTTGTAGCAAAACGTACTACCGGTTCTTTATAGCCTGTGGTCGGTACGGAAAAAACGAGCGCACCACCGATAGGGTCGTTGAAACGAAGATGACTGCCGGCTGCGTCGCCGTTACGTGCGTTAAGATTGTTTGTGTTAAAGTTTTGTCCGGTACCACCCGTTACATCAATACTGCTGATGCCTCCTGCTTCGTGAATGATCCCTGCACCATTGACCAAAGAAAGTGTTGGTGTGGTCAGAGTACTGAGTGTACTGTTATTGTTGAAATTCCAATAGTGAATGAGCTGTTGTGACGAAGCCCAATAGCAACTGAACAGGCTGAGTAGTGTAAATAAGCCCCGTAGTCTGATTGTTGACATCCTATGTTTTTTGTATGTGAAATATGATAACGCGGCGAAAGTAGAAAGAGTGTGTTACGTGTTTTTAACCGGAATGAGAACAAATGATTAACTCAATGTGACGGCTATTTTATGCGGGTGTTACTATTAATAGACGATACCAGGTACCAAGTCGTGGTTATACCATATTGATTTATTATATAGGCCCGTTATTTCTCGCAACGTCGCGAAGGAGCGCCACGGGGCAACGATTTTAATTGGACCAGGTGTCTTATAGAAATGGTATTACTTTGGTATCTGTACTGAATGCAAGGGGAAAGCTTGAACAGGGTGTTGAACCTGAGATAGACTGGCTTATAATGGTATATGTTTAACGGGAATGATGCCAACCGCTTTATTATCAAATAGGAATATTAATACTTGATTAATTTACATGTTCTGATCCGTGTGTTAGTCTCATCGGTAATGTATACCAGGTATATGCCCTTTTGTAATCTTCTTATAGAATAGGCCTCTTTTTCTTTATGAATGTTCTCTATGTGCTTTCCCTCTATGTTGT
>JBEBVI010000204.1:0-7443 GCA_040392805.1 Taibaiella helva | reverse complement strand
TATGTTGTTTTAAGGTATTTTCTCTTCTTAAAGTCCAAAGGGCATGACGGTACTTACTTCGACACAGCTCAGTACGGGTACTTCGGCACGGCCCAGTACAGGCGAGGAATTTATTTTGACTATTTTACTAAGGAGAGGGCAACGGGGCAAAGAAGCGAGGAGTTGATGACGGGAGGAAGTATCGTTGCGGCCGTTGTTCTTCTTTGCGATCGTTGCGTGAAACTATTCAATTATGAATGATAAACTGTTAATGGTTAATGAAGGAATGACAGAATGCATATTCATTAACCATTAACTATTAATTCAGCGTCATTTCGTTGATCAGGTTTTGTGCGCCGCCATATTTATCTACGATCCACAATACAAAACGGATATCTACTGCAATGGTCTTCTTATATTTTTTATCAAAAGCTATATCGCCACTCATCGCCTCCCAGTTACCATCGAAAGCAAGGCCAAGCAGTTCACCTTTAGCGTTGATTATCGGGCTTCCGCTGTTACCGCCGGTAATGTCATTGTTTGTAATAAAGCAGGTTACCAGCTCGCCATCAGCATTGGCGTACCTGCCAAAGTCCTTACTACGGCACAATTCAAGAAAATCTTTTTTCAGATCAAATTCATAATCATTGGGCTTGTATTTAGCCAGCAAGCCATCTAAGGTGGTATAATAGTCATAAGTTACAGCATCCTGCGGGTTATAGCCGCCTACGGTTCCATAGCTGATACGCATTGTGCTGTTGGCATCAGGATAAAAGAGGGTTCCTTTATTCTGCTCCATTAATCCTTTGATATAACGTGCGCTTGCAGCTTCTCTGGCTTTGTTGAACGCAATCTGCTTAGGCAGATAATTGGTTTCGTAATTATCTACAAAGCTAAGGGCATATTGCACGGCCGGGTCTGCATTCAGCTGCTCAAAAGTAGGGGTGTTGCAAAAGTTCTCAAATTTGGCTTCATCCAGCAGGAAGCTGTTCAGGAAGGTGTATTGCGCAAATTCATTGAATGTCTTATTCCAGTCCTTACTTCCGAATTGTTTGAAAATAAATTTCTGATAAAAGTCCGGAAGCTGGTTTTGCGGCACATCTTTATAGAACAGTTCCGCCGTACGGGCCAGCATTTCCTGCTCTACCGGGCGCACAAAGTCCTTCATCGTTTCCACTCTTGCCTGGCGTAGTTCCCTTACCATCCCGGCAATTTCCTGTGGCTTGCTTTTTTTTGCCGAAAGGGCTTTATACAGACCACTTGTCTTAGCCGCCAGTCTTGCTAATGCCGAGCCGTTAAAGCACTCGCCATAATAGATATTATGCTTCGCGTAAGGGCGGTACTGGCTATATATTTCCGCAAATTCATCCATCAGGTTCACATCATCCGTATTATGCGTTTTAGCCCAGGCTGCAAAGGATTTCTCCTGCTTCTTCTTCTCTTCCACTACCCTGAGGCGCTTCAGCTGTTCGGTCTGGCCAATAAAATATTTCCAGTAATTGGCAATACGGGCATAGCTGGTAGCCAGCTTCAGGTTCACCGCATGGTCTTTACGCATGGCGTTACGCATTATAGCCAGGCGGACATCTCTTATTTTTACTATCGACGGGTTTACTTCCTCAATAGCCATGGCCACGCCGTATGATGTTTCATAACGGTTAGTACGGCCAGGGTATCCCATGATCATGGTAAAATCATTTTCTTTTACACCCTGTAAGGATATAGGCAGATATTTTTTGGGCTTGTAAGGCACATTAGCTGTAGAGTAAGGAGCCGGATTATTATTCTTGTCGGCGTACACCCTGAAGATAGAAAAATCTGCAGTATGCCGTGGCCACATCCAGTTGTCGGTATCTCCGCCATATTTGCCCAGCGATTTAGGCGGCGTGCCTACCAGACGTACATCCGTAAACACCTGGTACACCAACAGTATATACTGGTTGCCATTAAAGTAGGAAGCCACCGTAGCAGTATATTTACCATTTTCGGCAGCCTTTTTTTCGAGATCTTCTTTTATTTTAAGATATGCTTTATGTTGCTTCTCCCGGCTTCCTTTTTCAAATGCTTTCCGGACAGTAGCGGTAACATCTTCCATACGCACCAGAAACTTCACGGAAAGCCCCGGGGCATGAATCTCTTCGTTATAGCTTTTAGCCCAGAATCCATTTTCGAGATAGTTTTTTTCTACGGTGCTGAGCTCAGCTATATTACCGTAACCGCAATGGTGATTGGTAATCAACAGGCCGTTGGGAGAGATCATTTCGCCGGTGCATCCGCCGCCAAAATGCACAATAGCGTCTTTAAGGCTGGCGTGGTTTGCATTATAGAGGTCTTCTGCAGTCAGCTTAAGTCCCATTTTATGCATCTCCTCGTAGTTTTTCCCGATCAGCATAGGTATCCACATACCTTCATCTGCCTTTGCTACCATAAAATGCGCTAAAGCCAATATGCTTAATAACAGTTTTTTCATGGTTGCAAAAGTATAAAATGTTTTCGCGGAATCCTCCCCCTTTACGGGTTAAAAATGGAGTGGAGCGTGGGAAGCGGGAAAGTTTCACGCGAAGAGACTAAGGTGAGCAACGGGACGAAGGGGTAAATGGGAAGTATCGTTACGGCCGTTGCGTGAAACATTCGGTCTGCTTCACAAGCAAACATATTAACATTCCCTATGTATTAGAATTTGCAGGGCAAGATTGCAAACATTTCTTGCCTATATTTGTATTTAATAAAAAATCAAAAAATCATGGCTAAAGAAGTAAGAAAGACCGTTAGCAAAAAAACAACCAACAACAATAGCAATGATGCTAATATCGGGATCAGCGAAACCAATAAGCAATCTGTAGCCGATGAGCTTAACCGGTTGCTTGCAGATGAATTTCTGCTGTATACTAAAACGCGCAAATTCCACTGGAATGTAGAAGGCCCCCAGTTTCATGACCTACACCTGTTCTTTGAGAAGCAATACGACCAGCTTGCCGTCATTATGGATGAAGTAGCGGAGCGTATCCGGAAAATAGGCCATTACGCTTTAGGGTCTATGAAGCAATTCCTGGCGGAAGCCTCCCTGCTGGAGCATGAAAATAATGCAACACCTTCCGAGGCTATGCTGCAGGAGCTGTTGGACGACCATGAAACGATTATCAGGCGTCTGCGTTCCGACATTGATAAGTTTGACGAAAAATATAAGGATGCGGGAAGCGCTGATTTTATTACCGGCCTGGTAGAAAAGCACGAAACAATGGCCTGGATGCTTAGGGCGACTGCCAAGAAGTGAAAAGTAGAAAGTTAAAAGTAACAGTTAGCCCGTTGGTCTTTGCAAAGATCAACGGGCTAACTTCATTTCGGGAATGCCGGGAAGGAATAACCGCCCGTTCGGTTATTGCTCATTATCACTACAGGCCTCACTCCATATCCTCTTTCCACAATGGGAAAGCTATTGAGCCTTATCTTACAGGTGTGACCATAGGCATAGGTTGTTCAAACGCCCGGAGGTTTTTTCGTCCACCTTTTGCCGAAAATCCACTTTTTTCAAGTAATTAGATAGTAGAAATCATCCATAAAATTTACTACAACAGTAATAGCTTTTGGCAGCTACTCCATCCACACCCCATTGTCATTCCGAGTTGGGTATTTTTGGCCCACCAAAAAATTGAAGCTGGTAATGAACAAGTTATAATACTCGTCATTGGTATGTTTCGACTACGCTCAATACAGGCTACGGAGGAACTTTTCTCTTGCGGAGCAAAATCTCAGAACGCTTAGAGATGCTTCCTTACGCCTGTACTGAGCAGTTTATCCTGAGCCTTGTCGAAGGAAAGTATCAGCATGACAAGAACGATTATAAGCTTGATTGTTCAAACAGCAGGACAGAAATTTTATAGAAGGATTTTACTATACCCGTCTGAACAGCCTACCATAGGCATTACAGGCTTGCCCTGCAATCTCTCACCACTAAGCTCCCTTATGAAAATCGTAGCGGTAGTCGGTAACCGGTACATAAGTTTCTTTTATAGTTCGTGCGCTTAGCCAGCGGTACAGGTTAAGCATGGAGCCGGCTTTATCATTTGTGCCCGATGCCCTGGCGCCACCAAAGGGTTGCTGCCCCACAACGGCACCCGTAGGTTTATCGTTAATATAAAAATTACCTGCTGCATTCACCAGCTTACGTGTCAGGTATTCTATCGCATGACGATCGCCGGCAAATATGGCTCCTGTAAGTGCATAGCCTGAAGTGTGATCTACCGTGTCCAGCATTTGCTCCCACTGCTCCTCCGGGTACGTATAAACAGTAAGTACAGGACCGAATATTTCCTCGCACATGGTTACATAATCAACTTTGGCAGCCTCCACTACTGTAGGCTCTATAAAGTAGCCTTCGGATTTATTGTAGTTACCTCCATATATGATAGCCGCATCATTGCTTTGTTTTACCCCGTCTATATACTTTGCGATATTGTCAAACGATTTTTCATCAATAACCGCATTGATAAAATTCCGGAAATCATCTACCGGTCCCATCTTCAGGGTTTTCAGCTCTTCTATCAACCTGGATTTAATTTCACCGGCCAGGTTGGAAGGAAGATAGGCCCTGGATGCTGCAGAGCACTTTTGCCCCTGGTACTCAAATGCACCACGTAATAAATTAGCAACGACCGTATCCACACCGGCAGAAGGATGAACAAAAACAAAGTCCTTACCACCGGTTTCCCCGACTATACGCGGGTAGGATTTATATTTGGCTATATTATTGCCAATGGTTTTCCACATACCCTGGAACACGCCTGTAGAACCGGTAAAGTGTACCCCGGCAAAGTCAGGGTGTCCAAAACAGATATCACCTGTTACCGGACCATTTGTATATATGAGGTTGATCACTCCGTCTGGCAGGCCGGCTTCCTTCAGCACTTCCATAAAGACGGATGCAGAATAGATCTGGGTGTTAGCGGGCTTCCATACCACAGTATTGCCGCACATAGCCGGGGCCGCAGGCAGGTTGCCGCCAATGGCCGTAAAGTTAAACGGGGTAACGGCCAGCACAAAGCCCTCTAAAGCACGGTACTCCATGCGGTTATTGAATCCTTCAGGCGATACGGGCTGCTGACGGTATATTTCACTGAGAAAATGTACATTGAAGCGTAAGAAGTCTATCAATTCACAGGCGCTGTCTATCTCCGCCTGGTAAGCATTTTTACTTTGCCCTAACATAGTGGCCGCATTCATACGGAAACGGTATTTCCCGGCCAGCAGCTCAGCAGCTTTCATAAATACGGCCGCCCTGTGCTCCCAGCTGGTAGCTGCCCACTTCGCACGTGCGGCTAAAGCAGCATCAATAGCCTGTTGTACATGCTGAGCATCACCCTCGTGAAAATGGCCTAACAGGTGCGCCGTTTCATGGGGAGGGTGAATTTCCTTAAGCTTACCCGTACGGACTTCCTGTCCGTTGATATACATAGGAATATCTCTCTGCTGTTGTTTTAAAGTTTCGAGCGCCTTCTTAAGGTTTATCGCATCTGCCGATCCCGGCGTATAGCTTCTTACCGGTTCATTCTTAGGTTCTGCGAAATAGAAATAACCATTATTCATTTTTATAAAAAATTTTATGTTTTACGCGAGACAGGCAAAGTTAGCTATTTATTGTGGAGATGGGAGGTGGGACGAGGGGGCATCCCAAAATGTCGTGCGTATCCGATCTTCAAGATTAAACTATAAAATCATATATATGAATAAGCCCGGAGGACTAATGTTATTCATTAACTTCAGATGTTGGCGATAACACCATAGCGGTCAACCTAAGCCTGAAGGGCTTGAATTTGAATA
Organism: Taibaiella helva; assembly: GCA_040392805.1. GTDB lineage: Bacteria > Bacteroidota > Bacteroidia > Chitinophagales > Chitinophagaceae > Taibaiella > Taibaiella helvus_B. Next base: position 1,647 of record JBEBVI010000204.1, on the reverse strand, counting down.
GCCGTGAGTGAAACTCACGGTAAAAATGTCGATTCAATGTTGCGCAAAACCATCAGGCAGGAAGTATATATATAAATCTATGCACAAAATTACCCGGTGAGGAGTATAGAATGTACCCGGTAAAGGGGCAGAAAATGCAAAAGGAAGATTGACTTTCCCGGATCAAAATAGCTTCTCGATCGGGGAGCAAATGGTCGTTTTTGCCTTTATTTTAACAGATTTTAACCTTTTAGAGCCCGTTTTAACGAATTTTAACATTTCTGCGGTAGTGGTTACACCTGACGCGGTACTGCATGAAGCTTATGCACTCCATCATGACGTTTATGCAGTACTGCATAAAGACTAAACCATACGGCATAATGATGATGCCATACGGCATGAAGCTTTTTGCAGCCCTTCATGACGTCTATGCAAGGGTGCATGAAGGCTGTCCCACTCTGTATAAGGATATAACCGGCCATCTTTATCGCTGTACCTGTCTGCAAAAGCGTCATGCACGGCTGATCAATGATCTTACCACCCATAACAGCCGCTTCGAAGCCCGGTATAAAGGCGGACCCGCAGGGTATAGAGATAAAGATGCACTGCAATACGATATAACCGGCCATCTTTATCGCTGTACCTGCCTGCAAACGTGTCAAACACGGCTGCTCAATGACCTTACCACTCATAACAGCCGTTTCGAAGTCCGGTATAAAGGCCAACCCGCAGGGGTATAAAGGCTATGCAGTGCCGTATAGAGATAAAGATGCCCTGCAATGAAGCCATGCACTACTGCACAGGCATAAAACGGTACGGCGTTAGGTCAAAACAGTACGGCGTCAGGCTTGACCACTACCGCAGAAAGGCCACAAATTGCCGCCAAAAGAGTTAATTATACGTTAAAAAATACAATTATCATGTCGGGGAAGGGAGCATCTTAATACACGCAAGGGGTATACCGGGCGCGCTTATGCACCCTTTAAGATTTCTTCGTAGTCTGTGTTGAGCGTAGTCGAAACATGCCAATGACGAGAGGGAGAGATAAGAAAGAACATTTGCCTTCTTAAGTTAATAGTCATCCTTAATTCAATGTCATTATACTGCACTCCACATTCACCCCACGAGATATTTATACTATACACTGCATAAAAATGTGCCATCCAAACAACAATTATTTCCCTGCATTAAAGCATGTACAAAATACGCAGCGTAAAGTTACATTGCAGAAATGCCGCATAGCGGCTACCTATTTGTAGACAAAATAAGACAATATGATTATTGCCGCGTAGCGGCTACCCAAATGGGTGCTTATTCTGAGGGATTGATTCGTAATTGATAATTGGCTATACACCACCACTACATGGGCATTTTGTCGTTAATTGCGACCGACTGTTATCCTTTGCGAATGGACAAGGGTAACCGCTACGCGGCAAAAAAGCGTTTTTTTATACTGCTGCCTACAAGGCGATAGCCGCTATGCGGCATTTCTCCGGAACACGGTAAAATGTCTTTAATACCGATGATACTTTATTATTGAAAAAGCGGTGGCATAAAATATAAATTCTTGTTTTATATGAAAATCAATGCACAAAACTATCCAACAGAAAGTATAGAATACGGGGTAAAATATGCGATCATTATTTCTCATTGCTTGTTTGAGAGTCT
>JBEBVI010000203.1:0-7447 GCA_040392805.1 Taibaiella helva | reverse complement strand
CCTTGCACTATGGGCAAAAAATAGGGGATTTCCCCCATTTTTTAAGTGGAAAATGTCCTATTGCTTCTTAAAGAATGATTAAAAAGGGATATCATATATATAGTGTGTTTAAGCCGCAAAAGTGTTCCGGCCAGGTAATATCGGGCTAACCAAAAAGGAAGTTTAAATAATGAGAAAGGAAGTTTTGGTGGGATGGGTATGTATTCGGGGCAGGTTACCGTTGAAATCGATGTGGTAGTGCTGGGAACGGGTTTTGTAGATCATAATTTATTTTTTTTATAAATTTGGAGGAATATCAATAAGATATGCGGACATGGAAATCACAATAAAAATAGATAAGCGGAGCAAACAGGCAAGAGTATTTTACGAATACCTTAAAACACTGCCTTTTATAGAGCTTGAAGAACCTCGTTACAATAAAGAAACCGAAAAAGCCATAGAAGAGGTTAAATCGGGTAAAACGACAAAAACCGCTCTTAAGGATTTTCGGAAACAGCTTTATTCGTAATGTACCAGCTTGAACAGACAGGCCAGTTTAAAAAAGACGTTAAACTCGCTAAAAAGTGTGGGTTGGATATGCAGCTTCTTGATGAAGTCGTTATAGTACAAACACATGCCTGACACACAAAAAGGTTTCGTTAAAACGAAACCTTTTTGTGTCTTTGCAGTAACGAAATAAGAAAATGAACAAAAGATTTGAAATTATCTTTTTAGAAGAAGTGATGACGTTTATAAAAAGTCTGGAAGACAAACACTACAATAAAATACTTTACAACATCGGTAAAGTACAAGTAGAAAATGACCCCGGACTTTTCAAAAAACTATCTGACGATATTTGGGAACACGAAGTCTCAGCGAAGCTAATTTAGAACCTTGTATCAAGGTTTGCAATATCGGCTTCTTGCCTTTTGGGACAAAACTTCGGCTACTGAAACATCGGTAGTTTCAACACACGGATTTATCAAAAAGCGGAGTAAAGTTCCTACGCAGGAAATTGAAAAAGCAATACAGACAATGAAAAAATATTTTGAAGAAAAGCAATTAAAAAACAAGAAAAAATGAAAACATACACATTTGACCAAGTAAAAGACGAACTTATTGGAAAAGTCGGAACACCCGATCGAGACCGTTTTGAGTATGAATTGCAAATGGATTTAATCGGTAAAGCGATTAGGCAAACTCGTCAAGAAAGGAACTTGACACAAGAAGAATTAGGCAAACTCATAGGAGTTCAGAAAGCCCAGATTTCTCGACTTGAAAACAACGCAGGAAACGTAACAATGGACACTTTGCTCAGAGTATTTACCGCACTAAAAGCCAAAGTAAAATTCCAAGTAGAACTTGCCAATATGCAACTAAGCGTAGGATAAAAAAACGGCATATACAACAAGGCTTGGGCAATAGTGGCAGAAAACGGCTTCGGTTGAACATTTCTATCTATTAAACTTTCTTGCTAAAAGTGCCACCATCGCCAAGCCCCGAACCGCTGATCACCAAAATCATAGTTCAGACAACTGCTCCCGGCTGAAAAATACAGCGCAATGACAACAGGGTAGCTGTAGAAGTTTGTCGTGCGTCCGTTGAGATATGCTTCTTTTCAATTACCTCGAATTAAGGATAATTAAAATTGACCTCCCCCTCAATATTAATGATAAAAGTTACATTTGTGATGTTTCCGGTTAATAAAAGCAGGCAGCAGGTACTTGAAATTTTACTATATATATGTTTTACTTTTTCTGCTTTCTGCCCTTTCTTCCAAAGGGCAGCAGGGTTCTGTATCAATTAGCGAGCCGGGACGTGGTATAACACCGGAAGATTCGGGGCGCATTGCCCGGTATATCACCGCAGCCAGCAGAATGGTAGAGAGTAATGCAGACAGCGCCTTGGTTTTACTGGAGGAAGTACGCCTGCTGAGTGAAAAGTATCACTACAATGCCGGTATAGGAAAGGCTCTGCTATGGCAATCGGCAGTCTTTGCCGGCAAGCAGGATATGGACCAGGCCTGGAAAGCTTTTAATAGAGGTTGTGTGTACAACCAGCTTTCTACCCATCGGGAAAAAGCATTATCGGAGCGATATTATCATTTGTTCATTCTGTACAAATATGCAGGTAAAACAGATTCTGCTCTGTTCGTATTACAGCAGTCCCTGCCTGGTGTTGAACGCATGAAAGATTCTTTGATTATAGCTTCAACTTATAACCATATAGGTTCCGTTTTAATTGACAATAACGATCCGGAGACAGCGTACCATTACCTTCTGAAAGCATTAAGCGTAAATAACAAAACCAATGTGGTACTGCTCACTTCTTACATCAACCTGGCATACGTACATAGTAAGCAAAAAAATCCGGATAGTGTGTATTTCTATGCCCAAAAAGCCTATGCCGGATCAAAAGAGTTAAAATATAAGCGCTATGAGCGCTCAGCCTCCCTCCTGCTCCTCAGCTATTACCTGTCCAAACAAGACAAGCAGACAGCAGAAAAGTACACTCGGAATGCTTTACAACTTATGGATACCAACAGTATTGATAATCAGTTTCGCACATACAATGAACTGACGGTACACTATGCGGCAGGCCGGTACTACGAAGACGCTGCCCGTTATGGTCGTAAAGCAATGGAATACATTAGCCCCGGCATGTATTTGAGAAAAGACGTGATAAGCCTGCTATCTGTTATGTCAGGAATAGAGTATGAACTGGGCAACCCGGATATGGCCTATCGCTACCTGGATTATTATCATAGATTTTCAGACAGCCTGCACTTCCTGGAACGCAATAAAACTATTGACCGTTTGGAGCAACAATTCCGCCTGGCAGAAAAAGAAAAAGAAATCACCAGAAAAGAAAATCAATTATTAGGACAACAATTGAAAATCAGAAACCGCAACTACTGGATACTGATCGTCTGTTCCGGTATTATAATAACACTGAGCCTGTCCGGATGGCTGTATATGCAACAGCGGAATTCAAAAAGAAAAATGCGGCTGCTGGAAACACAAAAAGAATTAGATGAGATCAAGGCGATGATGCAGGGCGAAGAAAAGGAAAGAAGCCGGATGGCTAAAGACCTGCACGATGGTGTAGGCGGCCTGCTGACAGTAGCTACGCAAAACCTGAAGGCGATAAGCGAAACCAATACTTCTGTCGTACAAAATACACAGTTTCAAAGCTTGTCCGACATAGTGCATGAAGCCAGCAAAGAAGTGAGGAGGACAGCACACAACCTAATGCCCGATATACTGCTCAGAAACAGTATAGGCTTTGCAGTGCAGGAGTTTTGCACCTATATACGACAAGATACCAGCCTGGATATTTCAGTGCAAATACGTGGAAATTTAGATACTTTTGACGAACAGTTTAAGCTGAATGTATATCGTATTGTACAGGAACTGGTACAGAATGTACTGAAACATGCGCAGGCCAACACAGTGCTGATTCAGTTGCAATATTCTAAAAATATCTTTGCCATTACCGTAGAAGATAACGGTGCCGGCTTTAACACTAATCAGGATTACGCCGGCTTTGGACTAAGCAATATCCAAAACCGGGTTTCTGCATTTGGCGGCCAACTATCCATTGATTCGGAAAAAGGAAGAGGTACTTCGGTGTATATTGAATTTCCACTGGCAGAGGAAAATAGTGATTCATAATATGGAGTAGAAATGCAGACATTATGGGATCAAAAAACCGTCATATTGAGCGAAGCAAAAGACACGTAACGGAGTGAAGTGTCTATTGCGTAGTCGAAATATCTCCTAAGCTGCGAACAACGAGGAGCAGTTCCCCGGAAACACGTTGGTAAACAAGGAGATGCCTCGACTCCATACCTTCTGCCCGGCATGACGGTACGAGGAAGATGAAGTGTAGACGGCAACATAAAGGGATCGGGAAGCTTTTTTTATCATCACTGTATATTTTCAAAAATAGAAAAATTAAACAATGGAAATAATAGCCTATCAATCTTTGTTAAACGACATCAGATCTGCTATACATAAAGCGCAGCTACGGGCAGCTCTTTCTGTAAATACGGAGATGATCTTACTCTATTGGGAAACCGGGAAAAAGATAGCAGAGCGGCAGGCACAGGAAGGCTGGTCGTCAAAAGTAATCCCACGCCTGGCAAATGATTTAAAAAATGAATTTTCCGGACTGAAAGGATTTTCTGAACGGAATCTGGGTTACATGTTACGTTTTGCTCTTAAATACCCTAAGCAATCAATTTTGCAACAGCTTGTTGCAAAATTACCCTGGGGACATAATATTCTGCTTATTGAAAAGATAAAAGATATAGATACACGGCTTTGGTATGCCGAACAATGCATTGATAATCAATGGAGCCGTGAAGCCTTAAGCAAAAAAAGAACAGTATTGAAGCGGAGTTTGCCTTGCGTGACATACATAAACCCATAGGTGTAAGTGAATTTGTGCGATCGAAGAAATTGAAAGCCATTTGAAATAATGTTGCTCATTCGACTTAATACCGTGAAAAAATAATTTGACAAGCATCCTCAACGCTCTATTTTCCATGCTCTACTCATTAACTACACATCGATTTTTATTTTTGACTTTTTATATTTTTGACTTTAATTATGCCTATAAAAATTGCTATAGTAGATGATCACATGCTGATTGCAGAAGGAGTAAAAAATATGCTGCGCTATGCAGAGCATATAGAGGTGGTAGCAATGTTCACCGATGGAGACGAGTTGTTGAACACCATCCCCATGCTGCAACCGGATGTAGTACTTCTGGACATTTATATGCCTGGCAAACAGGGTGATGCCTTAGCAGCCATACTCAGGAAGGACCATCCTGATATAAGAATACTGGTATTAACCAACCTGGATAATATTGTGTATATCAAAAGTATGCTGCAACATAATGTAAATGGATACCTGCTTAAGGACATCAACAGAGCAGGTCTGATCACGGCCATTGAGCTGGCTTATGAGCATAAGCATTATTTTGATAACAGGATCTATGAGCGAATGGAAGAGGATGAAAAGGATAAGAAACGCATGGAACAAAATGCCTCTTTACTGAGCCGGAGAGAGATTGAGGTACTCAAGCTCTTTGCGGAAGGCTATACTATTAATGAAGTAGCAGAGCAGCTTTGTATCAGCAGACGTACAGTAGAGCACCACAGAGAAAATCTTATGGAAAAACTGGAAGTAAAGGGCACCCTGAACCTGGTAAAAAAAGCCGGTGAGCTGGGGCTTATTGCAAATGAACTATAGTGTTAAGTCAAAAGTAAAAACCATTCATCCTGCTCTGCGAAACTTATTAGTTTCACAGAGCAACGCGCCACAGCAGCGAGCTCCGGTAATTTCAAAAAATCGTAAACGCTCCTCTCGTTTATTCCAGATACATAGCCGTATAACTACCTTTGACCTTCTTCAGCCCTTCCGGCACGCCGCTATATAATAAGCGTCCGCCGCCAGCCCCACCTTCGGGGCCAATATCAACGATCCAGTCGGCATTGCGTATAACATCGGCATTATGCTCGATGACGATAATGGAATGTCCGTGGGCTATCAGTTCATTAAAGGAACGGAGCAGTTTGGTAATGTCATGAAAATGAAGGCCGGTAGTCGGTTCGTCGAAAATAAACAGTATTTTTTCTTTTGTATTCCCCCTGCCCAGGAAGGATGCCAGCTTTACCCGCTGTGCCTCTCCACCGCTAAGGGTATTGCTGGACTGCCCCAGCTTGATATATCCCAGGCCGACATCACTCAGGGGCTGCAGTTTCTGTACCAGATTCTTTTCATCAATAAAAAATGCGATAGCTTCATCCACGCTCATCTCCAGGACATCGTGTATGTTCTTCTCCCGGTAAGTAACTTCCAGTACTTCCTCTTTAAAGCGTTTTCCCTTGCAGCTTTCACATTGCAGGTGCACATCGGCAAGGAACTGCATCTCCACCACCACTTCTCCCTCGCCCTTACAGGTATCGCAACGGCCGCCATCCACATTAAAGGAAAAGTGCTTGGGCTGAAAGCCCCGTACTTTAGCCGTTTGCTGGCGGGCAAATAAATTCCGGATCTCGTCGAAAGCTTTTACATAAGTTACCGGGTTACTTCTTGATGATTTTCCTATCGGGTTCTGATCCACAAGCTCTGCAGCTGTTATTTCTTCCAATGCACCTTGTAACGATCTGTGCAACCCAGGACGGTCAGTACCTTCGCCAAAGTGCCGCATAAGAGCCGGATAAAGTGTTTGCTTCACTAAGGTGGTTTTTCCCGATCCACTTACACCGGTTACCACACAAAGCATATTAAGCGGGAAGGCAACATCTATATTCTTTAAGTTATGCTGGTGACATCCCGTAATTTCTATAAACCGGGTTGCTTTCTTTATAAGCCGTCTTTTCTCCGATACCACGCTGAGCATCCCGGACAAATACTGTCCGGTCAGACTTTCCGGGTTGTCAACAATCTGTTGATAAGTGCCCGTTGCCACTACTTCACCACCAAGGTGCGCAGCCAGTGGACCCATATCAATAATATAATCGGCTTCCTGCATCATCATCTCATCATGCTCTACCACGACAACTGTATTATTCAGATCCCTCAGGTTTTTCAACACTTTGATCAGGCGAGCCGTATCGCGCGGATGCAAGCCTATGCTGGGCTCATCTAATATATACAAGGCATCGGTAAGGTTGCTGCCTAGAAATTTTGTAAGTTGGATACGCTGACTCTCTCCTCCCGAAAGGGAGTTGGCCAGGCGGTTGAGCGTAAGATAGGGTAATCCCACATCCAAAAGTGTTTTAAGGCGTTGCCGGATCTCTATAAGTATACGCGAGGCGATTGTTTCTTCCTGTGGACTTAAGTCAAGATTCCCGAACCACTCGTTCAACTGGTCGATAGGCAGATCGCTTAGCGTTGCTATATGTGCCCCGTTTATTTTTACATAAAGGGCATCCGGCCGTAAACGGGAGCCCTGGCATGTAGGGCACTGTGTACGCCCACGGTAACGGGCCTGCATCACCCGGTACTGGATCTTATACAGGTTATCTTCTACCATCCGGAAGAAATCATCAATCCATTTCCGCAATATAACCTGCTGCTCTTTAGAGAGATCTCCGACCGGCTTATGGATCGGGAAACTCTTTTTACCTTCTTTACGGATAAAGGCATCTTTCCATTCCGACATTTTTTCTCCTTTCCAGCATACCACCGCATCTTCATAAACGCTCAACCGCCGGTCGGGGATCACCAGATCCTGATCAATACCCAGTATTTGCCCAAAGCCTTCGCATACAGGGCAGGCGCCGTATGGGTTGTTATATGAAAAGAAATTAGGTGTGGGCTCCTCAAAGGTCATCCCATCTGCTTCGAAGCGGTTATTAAATGAATGTAGCACACTGCCGTCCGTTTCAACAATGCAGCTTCCCTCGCTCTCATAGAAAGCTGTTTGTACACTATCCGCCACCCGGTGCAGG
>JBEBVI010000202.1:0-7470 GCA_040392805.1 Taibaiella helva | reverse complement strand
TGCCTCCAATAGCTTTTTATACATTATATATAATATATGCCTTCTCCCTACGTGTTAATTGATTTCTTCTGTAGGCACATTGAAATATAAATACTGCTTCCGAGCCAGTAATTCGTATATTTGTGCTTTAAAACTTTAAGCTATGTTGCAAGCTGGAAATACTATAGTTAGTATATATACCGAGATGACACCTAACCCCGAAACTATGAAGTTTGTAGCCAATAAGCTGTTGTATCCAGGTAAGAGCATCGACTTTCCTGAAGAGAAGGATGCCTTTCCTTCGCCTTTGGCGCAGGAGCTGTTCAGCTTTCCTTTCGTGCGTGGCGTGTTTATAGCGAGCAATTTCATAACGCTTACCAAAACACCGGAAACATTATGGGAAGAAGTAATCCCAAGTATACGGCAATTCCTGAAAAGCTACCTGGAAGAAGGTAAAGTGGTTATAAACGAGGAAATGGTGCCTGCCGTACAGGAGGAATTTGTCATTCATGCAGATGATAAAGATGTGGTGGCGCGTATTAAAGAAATGCTGGAGAACTATGTAAAGCCGGCTGTGGAAATGGATGGAGGCGCGATCAGCTTTAAAGGATACGATGATGGGGTGGTGCGGTTGATGCTGCAAGGTAGTTGCTCCGGATGCCCTTCTTCCATGATCACGCTCAAATCAGGCATAGAAGGTATGATGAAGCGTATGATACCTGAAGTGAAAGAAGTGGTGGCGGAAGCGGAGTAGGTAGGTGGGTGAAAATTCAAAATTAATAATTAAAGCAGGGCGTAGTGTCCTGTTTTTTTGTTTCTCGCAACGGGCGCAAAGGAGTCGCAATGAGGCAAAGGCCCTTATGTATGAGTGCCAATGAAGCAGTATATATACATAATGAATGGAGTCAAAGACTCCGCTTTATTATCAGTTCGTGAGAGATCGCTTTGCTTAACGCTACCGAATAGTGAGTTGCACTGTATGGGGAAACTTAGCATTATGCTGAAATCTTTTATTATAGCAACTTAAGTATGATCGTCAAAATAACTTACCCACTTGTACAGAGCCGTGCCGAAGTAAGTACCGTCATGCCGAGTTGGGTATTTTTGGCCCACCAAAAAATTGAAGCTGGTAATGAACAAGTTATAATACTTGTCATTGGTAGAAGAAAAGATTGCTGTTCAAGAGGCAAGAAATCAAATTGCCAACGGAGCATTCTTAACCAATGGAGCATTACAAAATGAGATTCGGGAGTGGTTGGAAAAATAATCTGGTCAGCAAGAGCAAAAAAGAACTTATTGAGATTTTAGAATACTGGATAAACAGGAGCAAATCAAATACCTATAGTGTAAAACTCAATTTACTTATAGATGAACAGGTAAATCTGATATTAAAGTTCCCGGAAATCGGCAGAGAGACAGACATCCCCAATGTTTATATAAAATCCGTTAAACGTTACTTAATCTACTACGAAGTGGTTAACCATAGTCTTCATATTCTAACTATTAGAGATGACAGAAGAGATCCTGCAACTCTTAAAATTAAATAAAGGAGCATCCTATAATGTTTCCTCTGATCCTGGTTACCTACTCTTTTTAGGTTAAATGAAGTAACCTCTAAGAGAAAAAAATGATTCAGAGACTTTTGTTTTGCAATGTTTGGAAGGGGTAAAGTGGCTTGCTTATTGAAAAATTTAGCATAAGGACCTGAGCGTGGAGATAACGATATGATAAGGCTCGAAGAGTAAAGGAGTAGTGCATGGTAAGAGGCTGGGACCTGTGAAGGTATATTACCGGAAGTGTGGCATTAAGGGCTATGGCTGCAACGAACCAGGTTAACCTTTAATAATACCCTGGTTCATACTTTCTTTGATCAGCTCGGCAGTATTGTGCACACCAAACTTCTGGTATAACACCTGCCGGTTATTTTGTATGGTACGATGGCTGAGAAATAACATCGCGGCAATTTGCCGGCTGGTATGTCCTTCAGCAATCAATTTCAGTATTTTCAGCTCCCGTTGTGTAAGCTGAGGTGGCAGCAATATTTTTTCCTGTTTGTTACCCGCAGCCAAAATCAATTCTTCTAAAGAAGGATCAATAAATTCTTCGCCGTCATATACCTTCTTTATTGCTTCGAGCAATAAAGGAAAGGCTATATTCTTGAGCATATAACCGGCACAGCCATTTTGCATCATATACCTGATATCCGAAAGATTGTCCACACTGCTTAGTATTAAAATGCGTATATCGGGATATTCCGGTATGATCTCGCGAATGAGCTCCGTGCCCCTTATGTCGGGAAATTGTATATCCAGCAATAATACATCCGGTTGCTGCGATTTTAAACCTTCCAGCAGCTGTGCGCCTGTTGCATAAGTAGCAATAACCTCCAGGTGCTCCTGTGCAGACAATAAATGTTTCATGCCCTCTGTTACTATAGGATGATCGTCTGCCAGAACAACTTTTATCTTCATAGGTAATACCTTTTTGCAAAAATAATCTTTAAATGCATAAAGCGTTTTGTTGCCGGGAAGGAGATCTTTTTCCCCGATACTAACAGTAGATCAGATGCCGGTATTTCCTTTCATCTCTTTATTATTGTTTCTCTGGCGTTATTTCAGTTTTTTAATTGATTTGTTTTCAATCAATGATTTCATTTGTGTTATAGCTACTTTGTTGAGTTGGACCAGTCGTTCCCGTTGAGGCAGGCCTTGTTCGATAAGCAAGGCATTGATACTTTCCATATTACTCAATACCACTAATTGTTCTAATGTTGCATTATCCCGTATATTTAACTTCGTTGAGCGTTGCGCCGTTCCTGTTTTGCCAGGATTGTTGTCCCGCCATTCTTTTGCTGTTATTCCAAAAAGAGCAACGTTGAGCAGATCGGCTTCATTTGCATAAACAAAACCTGCCTGCTCTTTTGTAACTTCTTTCGGTATAAGATTTTCCTTAATGGCATCCGTATGTATACGGTAATTAATTTTGGAGATAGTCCTTTGTAAATTCCATTCTAATTGAAGCCGGTTATTTTCGTCATCTTTCAGGCGTTGAAATTCTTTGATTATATAAAGTTTGAACTCAATGGAAATCCATGATGCAAATTCCAATGCAATATCTTTATGTGCAAAAGTCCCTCCGTATCTTCCCGATTTTGAAACAATGCCGATAGCACTAGTGCTTTCTATCCAACGTTTTGGCGTCATCACAAAGCTGTTCAGTCCTGCCTGTTTTCTAAACCCGTCGAATTCGACGGGTTTAAAATCCGGGTTGTAAATCGTTTCCCAAAATCCCAGGAGCTCAATGGTATTTCGGTTTCGCATCCAGTTTTTGACAATATCATCCGTATGCAGAGGGTCTTTATGCCTTGCTATATCGGTCAGGGAAATGAAATCGTTGCTGTTGTCTTCATACAAAACAATGTCAACGCCCTGAACATTTATCTTTTTATTTTTTGCCATATTATTTCTGTTAGCAACACAATATACAAAAAAGGAATTGAGTATCAGTACTTTCTTAACCTGGTATCCGTGCCGGGGCAAGCTTCATTACTCCGGATAGATTTGTTTTGAAGCTTTTATATATAGCCCGGAATAGATCCGGCCCGGGAGGCTGCCGGTCAAAATAGAGTACTTTGTCTATTGTTGCTTCTGGCCGGATGGAATAATATTGCCTTGTAAACAAAGCGCTAATTTTTAAAAATAAAAAGAATGAAACAGAAAACTACATTATTCAGTGACCTTTTAATCTTAAAGCAATTACTACTTGCTTTGCTTTTATGTAGCAGCATTTTCAGCTATAGCCAAAAGCCTTATTACAATCAACAGGAAAATTTTCTCAAAGCTAATAGCGTTTGGGTTGGTGGTTATCAAAGTGGGGTAAATTTTAATAGTGGCAGTCCTGTGGCTATTCCGACTAAGATAAGCCGCTCTGAAGGCTGTGCTTCTGTTGCGGATCCTGTTACGGGGCAATTACTTTTCTATTCGGATGGAGATAACTGTTGGAATCGTAATGACCAGGTAATGCCTAATGGCAACGGTCTTTTAGGAAACGCGGCAACAGGTTCAACCACACAGGGTGTTTGCATCGTTCCCATTATTGACAGCATAGGGAAATATTACTTATTTTCTTTAAATTACGAGGGCAATACTCCTTCTTTGTATTACTCTGTTGTGGATATGTCGCTGAATGCCGGTTTGGGCGATATTGTTCCCGGAAGAAAAAATATTGTGTTAGATAATTCTTCGTTAAGCGAAGCTATGATTGCTATCCCTGGTAATAATTGTGATATATGGCTATTAGTACATAAAGCTCAGGAACCTGTATTTAAAGCTTATCATATCACGGCTGATGGATTGGATACTGTGCCTGTTATTTCAACCACCGGGCAATCTATTCAGGGAATGAACGCTTACAAAATCGGGTGTATGTCCGTATCACCTGATCGTACCAAGGTTGCAATAGCCAGTTCAGACGGCCTTTTTAGTACCATTCCGAATGGAGTGGGTGTGTTAGTGGCAAAATTTAATGCCGCTACCGGCCAGGTATCAGAGGCGATTTCGTTAAGTTGGAGTAGCACTTATGGCGTTGCTTTTTCTCCGGATAATTCAAAATTATATACAGCGGGATGCGCCACCGCTGATCCTGGCATTAGTCAGTATGATATTAGTGTTTTTGATTCTGCTGCAATGGTTTCTTCACGTAGGGTTATAGTAGATACGCTCAAGGATTATTTCTTTGGATTCTATCTTCCCAGAACTAATGCTTACCTCCGGTTATACAATAATAAAATATACTTCATTCTGGGACTGAGTGGCGGTCTGTCTTTGGCCTGTATAAATGATCCCAATTTATCCGGCAGTGCCGTAAGGTATGATTCCATGGTTATCCAATTCCCTGGAACTATTGATTGGGGGTATGGGATGCATGCAATCTCAAATGAGGTAGTTTATCCACTACCACCGGATACCTTATATCAACTCGTATTAGATACGGCTTTTTGCAAAGGTAATGAGATATTAATAGCAGGGTCTTCTGATTATGCCAACTATTTATGGAATGACGGATCTACGGGTCAAAACCGGACTGTTACGACAGCAGGTACCTATTGGGTTTTAAATGAAGATACCTGCCATTCCAGGGTAGATACTTTTATAGTGGAAGTATATGATTTTATACCGCCTGTGATATCTGTTGATAGCTTTACACTAAGAACTTCCGCTTCTTATACCACTTATCAATGGTTATTGAACGGGAATATTATTCCAGGCGCAACAGACAGCACTTATATCGTTATGGAAAATGGGAATTACCAGGTAATCGTCAGTAACGAATACGGTTGCAAAGACACTTCGGGAGTGTATGAGATCACGAATGTCGGTATTGATAACATACGTCAGTTAGCAGGTAGAATACGCGTATATCCGAACCCGGCTAACAGTATTGTATATATTAATGCACCTATAGCAGTAAATTTCTACCTTTGCAGCATTCAGGGAAAGGTATTGAAGCAGGTTGAGCAATCTGACCGGGTTTCCCTGCAAGATTTAGCAGAAGGGATTTATTTCCTGCAAATTTATGATCGGGAAAACAGGCTGTTGAAAATAGAAAAAATAGTAAAAACATTCTAACCTGTCATTTATTGCGTACGGCGTAGAGGTGCATAGCCGTGTGCCTCTGCGTATTATGATACCACAGGCATTATCAACATTTTTAAAATTACAGGATGCAAAATAAATCTACATGGTTTATCATGGGTCTATTACTCTTAGCCGGCTTAAAAAGCAATGCCCAATATGAAAATGTATGGGTTATTAGCAATAGCGCCGGCCTGGATTTTAATAGCGGTTCTCCTGTTGCTATTGAAACAAGTATCAAAGGATATGGTGAAGCAGGCGCTTCTGTATGTGATGCAAACGGAAAATTATTATTCTATACCGAAGGCTCTTTTGTATGGGACAGAAATGGAAATCTGATGCCTAACGGAAGTAATTTGACCCTTTTAAATTCTGTAAATATTTCCAGCGTCACCAGCAGTACGACACAAGGAGCTTTGATCGTTCCGCTACCCGGACATCCTGGCTTATATTACGTCTTCTCGTTGACATCCTTAGAATCAGGTTATTACGGTAGCTTGTATTATAGCATTGTTGATATCCGTTTAAATAACGGGTTAGGTGATGTTATAGCCGGAAAGAAGGGTATTTTACTGGACACCCGCCTTACAGAAAAAATGACGGGCATTGTGGGCGATCGCTGTAATATATGGCTATTGGTGCATGCCCAGTCATCAAATACGTTCCGGGCATGGGAGATAAATGCTTCAGGTATTAGTGATAGTCCTGTTGCTTCTAATGCGGGTAATTTTTCCTATTATGACATAGGCATGTTGAGCCACAGTTCTAACAGGAAAAAATTAGTTGCCTGTTTAAGTCATGGATTAGAATTGTATGATTTTGACCCGGCAAAGGGCATTGTTTCTAATCCTGTAATTTTGGATGATGGTAATTATTATGGTGCAGTATTTTCTCCTGATGCTTCAAAACTATATACGATACCGAATCAAATTAGTAATGGCTCTGTCTTTCAGTTTGATCTGTCTTCGTCAACACCGGCCAATACAAAGGTAAGCGTCGGAATAGCCGGATTCACACAATTAAAAACGGCATCAGATGGGAAAGTATATTTAAAAGGCAGCGGCAATAACCTTTCTGCTATTAATTATCCGAATTTGAGCGGTAGTTCCTGCCAGTTTGTTCCTGATGTGGTCACACTTTTACCCGGGACCTCCTTTGCTAATGCAGGATTACCGAATGTTGTTCCTGTTATACCGCATGATACCTTCTTGTCTTCTGAAATCATTCAGGCAAGGGATTGCTGGGCCAATGTTAACCGGCCGGTCATACGGGCCAAAAACGATACTGCCGGCTGGGATTATATCTGGAATGACGGAACTTACGGAACAAGTAAAACAGTGGATACCCGCGGTATATACTGGGTGGCCTATCATACACCTTCCTGCAGCTTTAACACAGATACTTTTTATGTTATTTTTCCCTACGGCGTTTTGCCTGATATTCATATCCAAAATGCGTGTAAGGAACTGGATAACGGCAAGGCCTGGGCGACTACTTATCCGGGAGATACCGTAACGTATCATTACATCTGGCAAAATAAGCAGGGCGATACGCTTTCCCTTAATGATTCTTTGCAGGATGTTCCTTCCGGAGCATATACGCTTCGGGTAAGGACTGCGCATTGTGATACTACTTTATCGTTTTTCCTCCCGGGGGAAGAACATAAAGTTTCTTTCCTTGCGGACAGTCTCATTTGCCAGGAGACAACATTGTCTTTTAAAAATACTTCAGACAGCTTCTTTACGCAATTTTATTGGGACTTTGGCGATGGCAGCAGTTCTCTGTTAACCAGTCCGGGCCATACTTATAATCAAGCGGGGAGCTATACAGTAATCCTTGCCGGCGCCAGCGATATTTG
>JBEBVI010000201.1:0-7496 GCA_040392805.1 Taibaiella helva | reverse complement strand
AAATATAGCAAGCATACATTTCTCGCGTCATGGCGGGCCCCGACCCGCCATCTCATTCACTGCCGTAAGACCGCTATCTCTGCTAATCAATAGCCTGCTACCCGAATAAGAAACAAGCATCTAAATGCATCCTGACACAGCGTGAGAGATTGCGGGTCGGGGCCCGCAATGACCTTATGTGTTATTAATTCTGGTTGCCATCTTCTATGATTTAGATGAGTTCGGTATAATACCACACATTAATGAGATCTTATGATCAGTGGGTGCGGATATCCACCAGAACAGGAAAAATGAATGTGTATTGATGGTGGGTGATGATTCTCACTATGGCTGCGTTTGGACCGGCATCATTTCCGATGCACGCTGTTGACGCTGTATATTTATTTACCTTTGCTCACAATATTGTACGATTATGACAATAAGGGGATATTTAAAGATACTGCTTTTTTCAGGCGCCTTGCTGGTCACTATGCAGGAGAGCATTGCCCAGGCGCCCAAAGGGTTCAATGAGCTCAAAAATACGACTTCACTGCAATCAACCCTCGCCGCCACATCAAAGACAACACAGACCATATCCAGCGATTTCACCCAGGTAAAGCATATGAAAATGCTGAATGACAAAGTAGTATCCAAGGGAAAATTTTATTTTAAGAAAGAAGATAAGATCCGGATCGAATACAATACACCTTTTCAGTACTTGCTGGTAATGAACAGGGGCCAAATCATGGTAAAAGATGGTGGTAAGACCAGTAAGATCAATACACGCAACAGCCGGACCATGCAATCCGTAAACAAGATAATGATGGATTGTATGCAGGGAACAGTATTGGATAATAAAGATTTCAGCGTAAAGGCTTACGAATCGAAAGAGCAGGTTCTACTGACACTTACCCCGGTAGCAAACGGTATGAAAAACCTGTTCTCCCGGATTGACGTATATATAGCCCGTAAAGATAATAATGTAGATAAGTTGATTATGCATGAGGAAGGCGGCGACTATACCGATATGAACTTCAGCAATAAAAAACTAAATGCCTCTCTGTCCGATGCGTTATTTTCTGTTCGTTAGCCTGGCATTTCTACTGCTTGCTTCGTGTAGCCGAAATATGTACAAGGATAAAAAAGAGGCCAGGCTTGCTACTCCTATAAACGCCAAAAACCTGCGCCCGGCATTTGAAAAAGTCCTGTACCGTGCTACTATAGACGGTTCTGTGGGCATCAGGAAATTTCACCTGAGCGGTATATTATACCTGAGGAATCTGGAAGAGAGTAAAACCCGGGTGATATTCCAAAGCGAAATGGGAAATACTTTTTTTGATTTCGGCTGGGACGAAACGGATTCTTTTACCGTCCACCATATCATAACGCAGATGAACCGGGAAGCATTAATAAAAACACTAAGAAAAGATTTTGAATTGCTGCTTGTCAAAAACATACCTGATCAACCTTCCGGCGCTTATCATTTCAAAGGAAACCAACAGGAAACGTATCTGTGCTTTGAAAGAGAAAAAGGAGTAGTCTACTATGTGCTCAATAAGGAGCACAAGCTGAAAAAAATAGAGCATGCGGACGGAAAAAGAAAAATAGTTGAATTGATCCTGCAGCCGGAAAGCCCGCTAAATGTCCTGTCCGATTCGATAATCATAAAACACTTACGCGCAGGCTTTACCATTAATTTAGAAAAAATACCTGATCATGTTACGGAATAGCTTTTATACCCTGAAAGAGTTGAATACAACGCAAAGTGATCTCACTGCTGTCATTAACTTTAATCCCCGCCATGATATTTTCAGGGGCCATTTTCCCGGCCAACCGGTGGTCCCCGGTGTATGTATGATCCAGATCGTAAAGGAAACCTTAGAAATGGCATGTGGGCAAAAGCTGCTGCTCCGTCACGGGCAGCAGATCAAGTTTTTAAGACTGATTGTACCGGATGCTGCTCAGGACATTTCCATAAATATCTCGTGGAAGGAAACAGAAGATGGATACGTCACTCAGGCAAGCTTTAAAAATGACAGTGAGATTTTATTTAAGTTGACGGGAGTGTTTCAATTTCAATTGTCAACGGCGAATTAAGATTAGCGACATAACTTTCAACTCTTTAAACCAGTCCCATTTCAATAGCCGCTTTCAGCAACCCCATTGGTGTTTTTACATCCAGCTTCTGCTGTAGATTTTGCCGGTGAAATTCTACGGTACGTATGCTTACATATAACTGCTCGGCTATATCCTGGTTGTTGGTTGCTGTTTTCTTTTACCAGCAGTTGTAGTATTTCCTTTCCCCGTTTGGTAAGTTTCATATTTAGAGGATGAACCTGTTCTTTGTTTTGATTGTTTTTAAAATTCAGAAAGCTATCCAGCATCTGTTTTTCCAGGCTTTGCTCTATATATTGCCCTCCGGCATAAACCGTGTCGATTTTCAAAAAAATAAACAGATTTGTTTAGAAAATAGATTTTGGATATTTTGAAAAAATTAGATCACATTATCATGTTACCGGAATTATCAAAAATAAAAGGAATTCATCCTGGTGCCATTTTAAAGCGGGAAATAAAATTGCAAGGACTGAAGAATTACGAATTTGCTGATTCTATTAATGAATTTGCACAAACTATCAGTGCTATTTTAAAGGAAAAAAGAGGAATTAATCCCAATTTATCTATCAAGTTAGGGAGAAAACTTGATGTGGATGATGATTATTTCATGTTACTACAGGCCAGCTACGATGTTAAAAAAGCAAACACACATTTTCAGGATGATACACCTGACCAGAATAAAATCAGAAAAATTTTATTCTGGGATACCGATTTTGACAAAATAGATTGGATAAAGAACAAAAAGCAATTCTCAAAAGAATATTTGAAAGAGGAAATGACGGGGAAATAAAAGAAATCATCCGTTTTTATGGCAAAAAGGATATTAAAACCACCTTAGCTGACGTACAAAATGATTTTTTACCTTCCTTCAACGACAATCTCAAACGGTATGGAATACTCTAGAAATGAAAATTTATACAAATACAGTTTCTGAGACACTTTGGGGAATCCTCTCAGATTTAATGGAGTTAGATACGATAAAACCTTTCCGGCTTGTTGGGGGGCACATCCCTTAGGTAGTGTCATAAATAGGTTGGGGACGCATTTATTTATACTCCTCTTTTAAAGTCATTATAAACGTACATCGGATTTGACCATAAGAGTCATGGCGGGCCCTGACCCAATGTCGTTGACATAAGCTATCCCCCCTTGTAATTAAGGGGCTTCCGGTTGCTTGCGCTTCGTTTTCTATGAAAATGTCGATTATCCCTTACAATATCATAGGCATTGCCTAATAGCTTGAGCATCTTATTTATTTCCCTTTCGATGTTGATTCCGTACATTATATCGTACAGGAAAGCTTTTAATTTTGCACTTACCTGCACTCGGTTTACCTGGAGTTTATGCTTGCATGATCTTTTGGATTTTTTAAGGTCAAGATAAGGCTGTAATTGTTGCATTTCTATCATGGCTGCCATATTTAATAACACAATTCTGGCGTGAAAGTCCTGTTGTATAGCTTTTAGCGTGCGTCCTGAGAAAAACTCCACCTGGCTTATTTGTTTGATGCGTTTATAGCATTCCTCTACAGCCCATCGAAGGTGATAAAGTTCCTTAAATAGATCTAATGGGTATAAGTTTCGATCAGACAAATTAGTCAATAACACTTCATATTCACCATTGTCAAGTAATATCTTTACTATTCTAAAACCTTTTAAATCTTCACAGAGGCAGCCCTTATTTTTATTGCCGATTTGATATCTTTTACCTTTCTTTATAATCCAATCTGTGTCGTCTGTGCCCTCTAGCAGAGTATAGGCTTCCTTCCATGTTGTAGCTAATCTAAAGCAAAAGTGAAATCCTTTCTTTTGGAGCTCTATTGCAAAGGCAATACTTGGATAACCTCTGTCGAACAAGAGCAAATCACACAATGGATTTAATGAACTCAAATGTCCCTTGGCCATGTCAAGCTCGCTGCAAGCGACTTTATTTATAGAAGCATCCAGCATCAAATGGTTGCAGACATCATAGGCCACCGAGGTTCTGGCTGCGGTACAATCTGAATTGTTCGGGCCTTTGAAAATCCCAAAATGCTTAGTAAGCGCAGCTTGCTGAGGTAAAGTAAGTGTGCTGCCATCAATGGCTACTACACGATATCCCATCCATGTATTTTTGACAGGAGCATGTTGATCAAAGTACTCCAGCTGCTTCTTGCGAAGACGAATAAATGCCTCGGCTTTGATTTTATGCCGCGCTCTGCTGAATGCACTTTTAGTATATGTTATAATACTTTCTTTTTGTGAGCAGGTCGATTTAAAAAAACGATCTATTTCTACCTGTATCCCTGACTTATTAAAGCCCAGGATGCAAATCACCAGATCCTGAAATGAAAATTTACGCTTACGGGTAAAAGCACAAGAAGCCTCTTTAGCTTCTCTGCTAAAATCTTCATCGTTTATTGTGTTATGTAAGTTTGTAAAAAGCCCCTTGATAAAAGAAATTGTCTTCCTTGGAGCGGAAGCAAAGATAATTACATTTAATTGATTATCAAAATAATATAACCTTATGTCAACGACATTGGGTCGGGGTCCGCTATGACGCGAGAAATGTATGCTTGCTATATTTAAACAGGAGTTGTCATTGGCACCCCTGTAGCTTTGCTCAGGGTAAACTTCGTGGAGTCTCCACGCTTTGGAATCGGGAAGTTATTTTGACACGGTTACTTACCTACCCTGGCTCTTGAGTAACTGTTTGATAATCTCATTTCCTTCAGCAATCTGTTCATCTTTCTTTTTTAACTGTTCGATCAACGCATCTATAACCTTAATATCGTTATGGTAATTATTATATTGTCCACTTTGCGGGCTTTCATGAAAGTTCATAATTATGGGTACGGGGCTTTTAATATCTTCTAACGATACGCCCAGCACTTCTGCTATTTTAGTCAGCATATCGTCTGTAACCTTTTGGGTGGCATCTTTTTCTATTTTAGAATATGTATTCTGTGCTATACCTAACTTAGTTGCTACATACTCCTGAGAATAACCACGTGCCAGCCTAATGGAGCTAATTTTACTTCCGTACATAACTGCAAAAATATATGAATCGGCTAAGTTATCATAAAAATGGGATAAAGTATCACCTCTAAATAACGGACAGCAGAATTTAATACCTCATTTTTGACTTAAAACAATTTCTGTATTTATTTTTTCACAATCCATAATAAATGAAATATGCAAAAGAGAAATGTACAAAACAGTTACACCACTAACAGCAATCTGCAACAACACGAAAAAAGGAATAAATTCCGTATCCTGCTAATGAGAACTTTGGCTTTGAGTCTGATATTAATCTGCTCCCTAATACAAACTAAAGCCCAGACTTTTGAGTGGGCCATAAATATGGGTGGAGACAAAGCCGATCAGGGATTTAATACGGCTATTGACAGTAAAGGGAATGTTTATATAACAGGGCGCTTTTCCAGCACTGCTATAGACTTTAGCCCCGGGCCGATATTTAAAACATTAGGATCGGACGATATTTTTTTAGCCAAATATGATCCGGCCGGTAAATGCCTGTGGGCTAAACAAATGGGAGGGACCAGTCTTGATCAGGGCTGGGCCATTGCTATTGACGGCAATGACAATGTGTATATTACAGGATACTTTATTGGAGATGGAGATTTTAACATCGGAGGTAAGGGTGGCGAGCTTGAATCCATTAACTGGGGAATTGATGCTTTTGTAGCTAAATACGACTCCGACGGCAATTTCTTATGGGCTAATAGCATGGGCAGTAAATACGGAGACATGGGGCAGGCCATTGCTGTTGACAATAAGGGAAATGTATATGTAACAGGTGTCTATAATGATACGATTAACTTCAACGAAAACGGTAGCGGAGGGATTGTTCTCCCTTACGGGAAAGCAGACATCTTCTTAGTAAAGTATGACTCAACCGGTAATTATGTATGGGCTAAGGGCATGGGAGGCACTGGTAATGACTACGGTAATGGAATAGCTGTTGATGGCAACAGCGTTTATGTAACGGGGTATATCGATGCGGGAACTTCAAACTTTGACGGCAATAATATCAAGGGGCAACTTAATTCCATGGGAGGCACTGATATCTTTTTAGCAAGATATGATTTAGACGGTAATTATAGCTGGGCTATAAATGTGGGCGGAAGCGGTACCGACTTTGGTTATAGTGTAGTTGTTGACAAAGGCAGCAATGTATACATCACCGGTTATTTCAATAGTCTTATTGCCAACTTTGATCCTGTTAGCTATAAACCTATCAATGTTGCCGGCACCAGGAATGCCTTTTTAGCTAAATATGATTCAACCGGCAAGTACATCTGGGCGCACGGCTTCGGCGATACTAAAGACGGTCAGGGCTGGAAGTTAGCCACAGACGCCAGTAGCAATGTATACGTAACAGGATCTTTCCCGATCTCCATAAAGCTTAACCCAGCCAATAAAAATGATAGTCTTAAAGCTGTTGGCGGACAGGTAGCTGATGTATTTTTAGCCAAGTACGATTCTGCAGGCAATTACCTGTGGGCCAAAGCAATGGGCGGAGATAACGATGAACGGGGAAGAGGCGTTAATGTAGACAGGAATGGTAACGTGTATATAACCGGGTATTTCAACTCCACAACCGCAGCATTTAATTCGCCTAACAGTTCAGGTGTGCTCACTTCTGCAGGAAACTATGATATATTCTTAGCTAAATTCTCCTGCTCTGACACTTCTTCCTCTTATTCTGAAGTAACATTGGCATGCGGCGGCACATACGACTTTAATGGTATTACCTGCGATACCAGCGGTATTTATGTGTACAAAACACCAAATATATACGGATGCGATAGTACGGTAACACTTAATTTAACTATTCTTGAGGTGGTGAAACCGGTTGTCCGTGTGACTGGATTTGTCCTCAGCATAGACGGAGACCCTTACAAAACATACCAATGGATCAAAGATGGTACGGATATTCCGGGAGCTACGGAAGCTACATACACTATTACAGAAAATGGAAATTACCAGGTAAGGGTAACCAATGAAAAAGATTGCGAAGTGACTTCCGATGTATATCCGGTTACAAATGTTGCCGTAGAAGACTACAAGCTCAGCCAACAAATAACCATTTATCCCAACCCTGCCCGGAATATGATTCATATCAATAGCCCGGTCAGCGTAAACATCATGATTAAAAGCGTTGACGGACGTAACGTGCTATTCGCTGATGATGCCGTGTCCATTCCCGTAAGTAACCTGGCACAGGGTATTTACCTGTTACACCTTATGGATAAACACGGCAGTTTAATAAAAGTGGAAAAGATTATCAAGGAATAAAGAACAATCTTGACTAAGTATAATGATCAAAATAACTGCCTCAAGTACCGTCATGTCGAGTAAGTAACCGGGCGGGCCTGGATCATAAGGAGATGACAAGTT
>JBEBVI010000200.1:0-7596 GCA_040392805.1 Taibaiella helva | reverse complement strand
GTGCGTTCGGAATGATCTTTTTTCTTTGAGCATTATGGTAGCAGAAAAAAAGTTCCGTTTAAAGCTTTAACAACTTTTCAAAAGTTGTCAAAGCTAAAACCCAAGTCCTGAATTACTCATCATCCATCACCTATCACCCATCACCTATCACCCATAAAAAGAGTAGTACAAAATGGAATTTATCTTACCCTTTTCGATTCGCCCAGCCCATCATTATCTCAGGCATAAGGATAAAGTATTGCTGGCCGGCTCCTGCTTTACGGAACATATAGGGAAGTATATGTCGGAGAATAAGATGAATGTTTTACAAAATCCGCATGGTGTATTATTTAATCCCTGTAGCCTGGCAAAGAGCCTGCAAACCTGCCTCACCGGATACCAATACACGAGGGAGGACTTATTTTTTCACCAGGATTTGTGGCAGAGCTGGGATTTCCATTCCCGCTTTTCCCATACGGATCCTCTTTTGGCCCTGGAGCAGATGAATGAATCGGTGAAATCGGCTGGCAGGTTTATGGGGGAGGCGCAATGGGTTATTCTTACTTTGGGCTCTTCATTTCAGTATTTTATTACCGAACCGGTATCAGGCGGTTACCGGGGTGTGGCTAATTGCCATAAGGCTCCGGGAAGCTGGTTTGAGAAAAGATTGCTTGGGGTAGCGGAAATGGTGGACGGGTTAAGTGAGCAACTGCTCCGGCTGCAAAAAATAAACCCCGGCATACGGGTTATTCTGACCGTTAGCCCGGTCCGCCATACCCGGGATGGTATTGTGGAGAATAACAGGAGTAAGGCCCGGCTAATAGAAGTAGTGCATACGCTGACAGGTATGTTCGGTTTCTGCAATTATTTCCCGGCCTATGAGCTGGTTATTGACGTTTTGCGGGATTATCGTTTTTATGATGCCGATATGACCCATCCTTCCCGGCAGGCGGTACAATTTGTCTGGGAGCAATTTGTGAACAGCTACCTGTCGTCGGAAGATCATACACTGATCAGGGAAATAGGGGAAATTATAAGGGCGTTTGCGCATCGGCCCAGATTTCCCGGCGCTGCAACGTCAAAAGGCTTTTCGGAATCCATGTTGCGGAAAATTGAACTGCTTCGTAAAAAATTGCCGTATACCAGCTGGGACGCGGAATGCAGGCATTTTGCCTCCATGGGTGAGTGACAGGTTTAACCCCTTATTAACGTGATAAATACGAATTTAAATATTGCTTTGCATATATTGGCAGATATTTGTAAAATCCATTTTAATCCATATATATATACAATAACTTTACAAGTTTTTTACGCATATTTCTAACTTAATTCGCGTGAGTAAAAATCAGTTTTGTTTTACTCCGCGTTATTTTTAATGTGTTTAAATTTATGGATCATAATTTGGAACAACCTGTAGTTTCAACTTCGTCAGTGGATATTCGTGAGCTAAATGACCGTATTCACCAAAAGAGTGCTTTTATTGACTTGTTAAATGTAGAGCTGAATAAGGCCCTGGTAGGTCAGAAACATATGGTCGAGCGGTTGCTTATCGGTTTGCTGACGCAGGGACATGTATTGCTGGAAGGCGTTCCGGGCCTGGCCAAAACACTGGCCATTAAATCTTTGGCTTCTGCAATCGATGCTAAGTTCAGCCGTATCCAGTTTACCCCTGATCTGCTGCCTGCTGATGTTATCGGCACCATGATCTATAATCCGCAGGGGCATAAGTTCGAAGTCCGTAAGGGGCCTGTTTTTGCCAATTTTATTTTAGCTGATGAGATCAACCGTGCACCTGCAAAAGTGCAAAGTGCCTTGCTGGAGGCGATGCAGGAAAAGCAGGTGACCATAGGTGACACAACCTATAAGCTGGAAGAGCCGTTCCTGGTACTGGCCACTCAAAATCCCATTGAACAGGAAGGAACCTACCAGTTGCCGGAAGCACAGGTCGACCGTTTCTTATTAAAAGTAGTCATTTCCTATCCGCGTCAGGAAGAGGAGAAATTTATCATCAGGCAGAACCTTCATCCTAAAGGGTTTCCTAAGATCAATCCGGTAGTTTCAACGCAAGATATTTTAGACGGGCGTCAGCTGGTGAAAGAAGTGTACATGGATGAAAAGATAGAGCAGTATATACTGGATATCGTATTCGCCACCCGTTTCCCCGCTGAGTATAAATTGGGTAAGCTGAAGCCGCTTATTGCCTATGGCGGCTCTCCGCGGGCAAGCATCAGTCTGGCCCATGCGGCAAAGGCTTATGCTTTTATTAAACGTAGAGGTTATGTGATACCGGAAGACGTGCGTGCGGTTTGCCATGATGTTTTGCGTCATCGTATAGGCATTACCTACGAAGCAGAAGCAGAAAACATTTCGAGCGAACAGATCATTAACGAAATACTTAATGCTGTAGAGGTGCCATAGCAGGAGGAAGCTGGTGCAGTCTTTATATAGTATAAAAATTGTCCTCTGCCGGCTTTGTATCAACGTTTTTAAATTTTCCTCATGACTACAGCAGAAATACTGAAGCGTGTTCGTCGTATTGAGATAAAGACGAAGGGCTTAAGCAATCATATATTCTCGGGCGAGTATCATTCGGCATTTAAGGGCAGAGGTATGTCTTTTAGTGAGGTGAGGGAGTACAGCCACGGAGATGATGTGCGTGCTATTGACTGGAATGTTACGGCAAGATTCTCTACACCTTTTATAAAGATATTTGAGGAGGAAAGAGAGCTTACGGTCATGTTGCTTGTGGATGTAAGCAGCAGTTCTTTATTCGGTACTACAAAGCAGTTAAAAAGAAACCTGATAACCGAAATATCCGCAGTGCTTTCCTTTTCGGCTATTACCAATAACGATAAGGTAGGCGTGATCTTTTTTAGCGATAAAATTGAAAAGTATATTCCTCCTAAAAAAGGCAAATCGCATATCCTGCGTATTATCAGGGAAATGATCACCCTGGAGCCTGACCAGCAAAAGGGAACCGATATCGGCGAATGCCTGAAGTTCTTTAACAGCGTGTCGAAGAAGAAGACCATCACCTTCCTGCTTAGTGATTTTATCAGTGCACCTTACGAAGAATCGCTAAAGCTTACGGCAAGAAAGCATGATCTGGTAGGCATCCAGGTGTTTGATAAGCTGGACAGGGAACTGCCCAATGTCGGGTTATTGCATGTACAGGACAGCGAAACGCAGAATGTGCAGTGGCTGGATACGGATAACAGAAGGGTGCGTAGTGAATATGCCCAGACTTTTGACCGGCATCAGAAGTATAGTGTCAATGCTTTCAGAAGATGCGGTGCGGAACTGATCGCAATCAGGACGGACGAAGATTATGTGAAAACATTACAGGGATTTTTTATTAACAGGTAAGCAGGGTTAATTCAAAATAGTGTGAAAAGGGAATGACTATTAAGTTGGGTAGGGGTGAAGAGTTTAAGTATGTGTTTCCCGCAAGGCGCAAAGGGTAGATTATAGGAAAGAACAGATGCGGTAGTGGTTATTCCGTAGCTCTTATTTATTAAATTCAATGAATTTTTCAGCAGGTACTATGAGTAGTATTGTCAGATCTGTTACATATATTATTTTACTGTCATTGCTTTGTTTTTTGATTCCTTATGCGACAAAGGCGCAGGGGCAAGCGAGGGCATTGGTTGATCATAATAAGATCACTATCGGTGACCAGATCAATTTATGGCTGGAGCTGCAGCCCGTTTCTGATAAGGATAAAATAACCTGGACAACTGTTCCCGATACGTTCAGGGGATTGGAGATTATAGAAAAGGGAAAGATTGATACAGTAAGGGGCCGGGATACTTTCCTGCTGAAACAGAAAATTGTTCTTACAGGATTTGATTCGGGAAGGTACTATATACCTTCTTTTCATTTCCTGATCAGCTCTGGTGGGAATGAAATTCATTTCCTGACGGATTCTATCGGGATCGAGGTGCAGACCGTAGCGGTAGATACTACGCAGGCATTCAGGCCCATAAAAGAAATTATTAATGTTTCTTTTTCCATATGGGATTATTGGAAAATTATAGCAGCTTTTGTTTTGCTGATCGGTCTTATACTGTTCGTATGGATCTATTTTTATAAAAATAAGAAAACGATCATTCCCGCTGCAAAGGCTAAAACCCCGCCAGAGCTTGCTCATGAAAAGGCATTACGTTTGTTACAGGAGCTGAAGAAAAGGCAATTATGGGAGCAGGGGGCTATTAAGGAATATTATTCGGAGCTGAGTGACATTACAAGGGTATATCTTGAAGAGCGCTTCGGCATCAGCGCTATGGAGCAGACCACGGATGAATTGCTTGCCTTATTAAAGAAACAAAATGACTCACGTGCCGAGCTCAGAAAATTAAGACCGGAGCTGAAGATGATCCTCCGCACCGCCGATCTGGCCAAATTTGCAAAGGCCAGTCCTTTACCGCACGAACATAGTGCTTGTATGGCTGCTGCCATAGAAGTGATCCAGCAAACAAAAAAGAAGGAAGAGGAGGATAAATTATGATGCGATTCCTGGAGAAATATCATATTGTATTGGCTCATCCTCACTTTTTGTGGTTGTTGTTGCTATTGCCGTTATTGGTATGGTATTACATCCGGCAGAATAAAACCAGGGCAACTGTTTTCCGGATATCGACAACAGAAGGCGTTAAAGGAATAAAACCGCCACCCAAAGTAGTCTGGCGCCCGGCGCTGGTCGTTTTGCGCTGTATAGCGCTTGCCGCTTTTATTATTGCCCTGGCGCGCCCGCAGAAGACGAATGTGAGTGAAACGATCGACAGCGAGGGTATAGACATTGTACTGAGCGTAGATATATCGGGGAGTATGCTTGCGGAAGACTTTAAGCCGGATCGTTTGGAAGCGGCCAAGCAGAATGCGCTGAAATTTGTAAATGCCCGGCCTACGGACAGGATCGGGCTGGTGATATTTGCGGGCGAGAGTTTTACGCAATGCCCGATCACGATCGATCATAATGTATTGAAAGAACAGCTCAGCGCCATCAAAAGCGGTATGCTGGAGGACGGAACAGCTATAGGAATGGGGCTGGCTACCGCTGTAGACCGCCTTAGGGATGCCAGGGGAAAGAGCAGGGTGGTCATATTGATGACAGATGGCGTAAATAATACGGGAATGGTCGATCCGCAGACGGCTTTGGAGATAGCGAAGGCTTATAAGGTAAGGGTATATACCATAGGCATCGGAACCGAGGGACAGGCTTTATCGCCGGTGCAGACGCCATTCGGGATACAGAAGCAGATGGTGCCTGTGCAGATTGATGAGAACCTGTTGCGCAAGATAGCTAAAGAAACCGGTGGAAAATACTACAGGGCTACGGGCAATAGCAAATTGGAAAGCATTTATAAGGAAATCGACCAGCTCGAAAAGACTAAAGTGGAAGTCAACGCTTATAAGCATTATGCCGAGCTGTTTTTTCCTTTTGCGTTGACTGGTATTATTGCTTTATTACTGGAAGTGGTATTGAGTTATACTTATTTCAGGAGGTTGCCTTAGGGTTAGTGAAAGGTGGCAGGTTTCCCGCAACGGGCGCAAAGAGGGTGCGACGGGGCATGTTAAGATGAAGTGTTTTTTTATATATCGGGTGGGGTGGAGCAGTTGTGGAATGTGTTCCGGATTTGGCGTAAGTGGTAGTCTTTAGTAATCTGTCCTATTGTGCATTGTGTGATCACCGCAATACTGCTCCGTTCTTTGTGGGATATGGAGCAGTATTGCAGACTTATCTCTTTAATAAATATAGATCTTCTTTGTGATGCTGCCTTTCGTTGTTTCCATGTGTAACAGGTACATGCCGGCGCCACAGGCGGAAACATTTAACCGGGCTGTTTTATCCCTTATGGTCCCTACCGGCTTTGCCATAACCTTTCTTCCGTCTATGGTATATAAATCCTGTTGAAGCACAGTCCCTTCACCTAATGAGCGGATTTCGATGCTCCTTCGCTCAGGATCATACCAGGCTGCCATATCATTGCTGCCCTCATGAGTTTTATCTATCCGGGTATCTTCTCCTTCTCCTTCTTCTTCGTCATCATCGGGGGTAAATCTGTAAACCGTATTTTCCGCAGGAAATGAGTCCAGCCTTGCACTGGAGCCGAGTGAGTTATTACCGACGGTAGGAGATGCCGGATCGCCGGTTAAGGCAACAGAAGCCTCTGAACCGCGAACGACGGAACCCCAGAATACACCAACATTGCCCGGTTTTGCCAGGTAAGGATTACCATGTTCAAAATTCCTGGGCCCGTAGTGTATCTCTATCGTATTGTCTTTCTCATAAAACCAGATCTGGAAAGAAATATATCCACCTCTTACATCATCTGTCAGAAAACCAACATGCTCATATTCTATTTTTAAAATCCTTTGCCCAACATCACCTTCAACATAATAGTTGACAAAGCCTTCCTCCCAGGAAGCGCTGCCTTTCAGCTCGGCTCCGGCCGCTGAAACGACAAGGCCGTCATCAGATATAGAGCTTAACGATATCTGGCCTTTCTCATTGAAAAAAATACCGGAAATATATTTGTCATAACCCCAGGCTCTGAACTTAATACTCGTAGATAATGTGAGCCCCAGGTTAAAGGGATGTTGCCAACCACTATGGGCTACGATTTTACCCTCGCCCAAAGCTTCATAAGGACGTGTGAATTGTGAAAAAATGTAGGAGGAGCCCGGTTGGGCCGTAGCGGCAACAGATAACATTATGGATACCAACGTAAAAAGGCCGAAAAATCCATGTCTCATAAATTACTGTTTTTTTAGAAGTTTATATTATGACAAAGATAGGTTATCATATTAATTTAACGCGAGTCTGAAAATTAAGTTCTTGATTACTAGAATTTTATGCGGATTTTACTGTGGGAGAAACGTTCCTTTTCCTGGGAGATATCTCCACTACACAAAAGAAACTCCACTCCGTTTCGTATCTTTTGTTCCGGTACCAATGACAAGTATTATAACTTGTTCATTACCAGCTTCAATTTTTTGGTGGGCCAAAAATACCCAACTCGGTATGACGGCGATTACTTCGACGCAGCTCAGTACAGGCCGGGAAGTTATTTCGTTGAAATTACTAAATGCTGAACTAATGACAGACATAAAAATAGTGGAAATTTTCGTTCGTATTAGATGCGCTTACACCGGCCGCGCCCCGGAGTCTTTACCTGGCTGCCATTCCCCCTTGGTGAGACGGAAAGATCAATGATCAGTATACAAGAACGAAATTTACTTTGTATGCTGATTGACAACTTGTTATACACTAATAGCATAATCCGATGACTTTTCTTTACTCTTTCCTGTACCCTGAAAAAGCCTTGTACTCTTATTAAAGTACATTGTACCCGTATTAAAGTACGTTGTCGTGGTATTAATGCAGCTTGCCGTTGTCTGAGTTTGCTTCATCGTTACATCAATGCAATGCATCGTTGCCTGAGTTTGTTTCATCGTTGTATCAATGTAATGCATCGTTGCCTGAGTTTGCTTCATCGTTACATCAATGTAATGCATCGTTGCCTGAGTTTGCTTCATCGTTACATCAATGTAATGCATCGTTGCCTGAGTTTGCTTCATCGTTGTATCAATGTAATGCATCGTTGCCTGAGTTTG
>JBEBVI010000199.1:0-7598 GCA_040392805.1 Taibaiella helva | reverse complement strand
TATCCTCTTTGGCATTTGCTACCTCTTTTCTTTTCCGGTCTATTATTTGTTGAAGTATATTGGTCATAAACGGGAAATATTAATTGCATTTTTAAAAGCGGATAAAGCCTTCCCGGATCGTAAAGCCCACCTGGCCTCCCCGACGCATTCCGGAAGAGATAAATGTTTATTGAGAATCTGAATAGCCATAGCGCTGTTGGCCAGCACAACCTGTTCCTGTGCCGGCATAGCACGGTTCTCCAAAACAGAAATAAAAATCGCCGCGGCATCCGTATGCGTCTTACCTCCGCCGAGGTCGCATGGCTGAACCGCGGATAATCCGAAGTCAGAGGGAGAAATAACCGCATCCGTATTTCGTCCGTATACCTTAACATCTCCGGTAAGGGAAATTTCATCGTAGCCATCCATGCTGTACATAATACAATAATCTTTTTCTGTTTCCTGCATGTAATAGTGATACAACCTGGCTACCGCCAGCGAATTGGCTCCTAACGCCATATACCGTGGCTGTACCGGATTGGATAAAGGTCCCAGCAGGTTGAAGAAGGTACGAACGGTAAGGTTCTGGCGGATACGGGACACTCTTTTCATTGCCGGATGAAACAGGGGCGCATGTAAAAAGCAAAGGTTGGACAACCCGAGCTGCCGGTTCAGATTATCCGGATCGGTATGAAAACGATAACCCAAATGCTCCAGTACATTTGATGATCCGGTAACGGAGCCTGCACTATAATTGCCGTGCTTGATGACTTTATATCCCGCCCCGGCAACAACTGCTGCGCTTAATGTCGAAATATTAAAAGTGTTTTTTCCATCACCACCGGTACCTACTATATCGACAGCCTCATCTGCAGCTTCAAGCTGAACGGTGACGCAGAGCTCCATAAGCGCCTGCCGGAATCCCTTCAGCTCCTCTATTGCAGGCCTGCGCATCATATACACTGCGATGAAGGCGGTAACCTGGCTTTCATTAATCAAGCCGCCCGTAATACCTAACATTATTTCTCTTGCCTCGCTACAGGTTAATACTTCATAGTTGCGCAACCGCTCCAGAATGTTTCTCATCATATAAGGCAAAGCGCCTTCCGGTGTAATATCTCTTTTTATTTCTTTAATCATCTTCTGATTGTTTTTATATAGCAATACCTCAATTGAGTATGAAATAACTTACTCCGATACCGTCATGTCGACCGGAGCGATAGCGTAGTGGAGACATCTTCCAAGCTTTGGGACCAGGATTTACTCTGATACCGTTACTTAGTTGTTTATCCAATTGCTCATTATTGTTCTTCCCGTTGGTGTCAATATACTTTCCGGGTGAAACTGGATTCCATATACATTGTATTGCTTATGCCTTAACGCCATAATACTGCCTGCCTGGTCTTCGGCTGTAACAACCAGGTCACCGGGAAGATCGGCCTTGTCTACAATCCAGGAATGGTAACGCCCTACGGCTATTTCACCTGAGAGTCCTTCAAATAATTTATCCTGTTCCCGGATATATACGGGTGTCGCCACACCATGGTAAACCGGGCAGATATTTTTTAACTGTGCGCCAAAGTGTTCTGCTATTCCCTGGTGGCCGAGACATATACCTAATATGCTTTTATAAGGTGCATACCTGCTGATGATGGCAGGCATCAGGCCGGCTTCGGATGGTATGCCCGGACCGGGTGACAACAGAATTTTATCGTAAGTACCAATCTCATCAATATCAACCTGATCGTTGCGAAAGACCTCCGGGCGATGGCCGGTCAGCTCCAGTACCATCAGAGCGAGGTTGTATGTAAAGCTGTCATAGTTATCGATTAAAAGTATTCTTTTCATAAAGAAGCTGTTTTATATTATCACACATAAGATAACGATGTACTAATTTTTCATAAAAAGACATCCTGCTTTTCATTTTTCCATATTTCGGCTTTTTACTTAATTACGCATTAAATTTCCTTAGCCAGTTCAATTGCTTTCCTAAGTCCGTTAAGTTTATGGTCGATCTCCCGCAATTCTTTTTCGGGTACGGATGAAGCTACAATACCGGCTCCGGCCTGGTAGTACAATACCTGGTTCCGGCTGTAAAAAGAACGTATCATGATCGCCATATTCATATCGCCCTCCGGGCTGATATAACCTATACATCCACCATAGTATCCACGGTTTGTGTTTTCATAATGATCAATAAGCTGCATGGCTTTGTATTTGGGGGCACCGGAAAGTGTGCCTGCGGGAAATGTTTCTGCCAGTATCCTGAAGGGATTATTATGCTGTGCAGACGATCCGGTAACTTCGCTTACGATATGCGTTACATGAGAAAATTGTTGAAGCTCTTTGTACACAGTTACCGAAACACAGTCATGGCTTCTGCTTAAATCGTTACGGGCAAGGTCCACCAGCATGGTGTGCTCTGCATTTTCCTTGGGATCTTCAAGTAATGCATTTTTCAGTAGCATATCTTCATCTTCCCTGCCTGTATGCTGGCAGGTGCCGGCAATAGGATGAATCTGCGTTATGCCGTTCTGCCTTTTCACCTGGGCTTCGGGTGAAGAGCCTATCAATTTGTAATTACCATAATCAAAATAAAACAGGTAGGGGGAGGGATTGACCATACGCAATGCACGGTATACATTAAAATCATCGCCTGAGAAATCCGTGGAGAAACGCCGGGAAAGTACAATCTGGAAAATATCTCCATTGAGGCAGTGATGTACACCCCGTTCGGCAATGTTAAGAAAACAGGCATCATCTGTATAGGCTTTCTCTTCTGCAGCTGTGGCAAAGCCGAATGTTCCGGGATGATTGTTCCTTAGCGCCCGTTCCAGATATACACTGCCTGTTACGTCCTGTTCATCCACATAATGCTCTGCTATATACAAGGTGTGATGATAATGATCAAAAACAAGCACAAAGCGGTAACAACAGAATAGTATATCCGGGCATTCAGGGAAGTCGTTACGATATTCCGGGTTAATACGTTCAAAATACCGGACAGCATCGTAATTCACATAACCGAAAAACTTTCCTTTACAGCATTCCGGGTGGCTGTCCCCGAATGAGAAAGAAGACAGGAAGTCAGAAAGGATGTCAATTACATTATGCTCAGCCGTGCTTTTTTCAGCTGTTGTCCCATCGGGAAATGTAAGCTGTACAGCATCTCCTGTAACCTTTATACCTGCATCCGGCACACAACATATATAGGAATAGGCTTTTTCTTTCCTGTGATAATCTGAGCTTTCGAGTAACAGGGAACCGGGAAAAACATCCCTTAATCTTAAATAAACGCTTACTGGGGTATAGGCATCTGCAGGCAGCGTACGCACATGGGTTTTATATGAATAAACCATGACCAAAACAGGTTAAATAAATGAGTAAAAAAAGAATAAAAAAAACGGCCTGCTGGAACAGCAAGCCGGTTGAAAATATGGGTTAGTTATAGTTACCACATATCAATGCTGTTCACGTTTTGCCATCGTGAAAGCCACCACCAATATTGATTTGCAACTATAATTTGTGTAGACATCTGAATTGTTGTATCAATTTCTGACGCTGCAAATATAGTAACAATAATCAAATTCAAACTATATTCTGGGTATTTTTTTTATTTTGCAGCAGTTACGGGCATCCCGGACTATATACAGATCATTTTTGTAACATAGATATCATGACTAATTTCGTTCCCATATTTCCCATGGAGATTGTGATATACCCTGAAGAGGTAGTAACAGTGCCTGTTTCGGGCTCCTTATACAAGCAACTTATATATGACTGTCGTACTGAAGATAAACCTATGGGTGTTCCTGTTTTGCGTGAAGGTAAGGCATTGGAGTATGGAACATCTGTTGAAATTTCCGAAGTGGAGGAAGGAGCTGGTAATGATATGCAGGTAAAGTTAAAAGGGCTGGGCGTATTCCGGATACTCGAGTTTGTAAAGGATATTCCGGGCAAACCTTATGCCGGCGCCATAGTCAGCTATCCGGAAAATGATACGATGAAGGTACATCCCGGCCTATCCGGCCTGATCACCAGCGAAGTAAAAAGGCTTTATACTTTATTGAATATTGAGAATATGCCGCCGGATGAAAGCTATGCATATAACTCCTATGAGCTGGCACACAAGCTGGGGCTGACCCGTGAACAGGAATATGAGTTACTTTGTATTTTCAATGAAGTGCAACGGATGGAATATCTCAGGCGTTATTTTAATTCTATTATGCCTGAGATCGACAATATAGAACGGATAAAATCAAGAATTAACCCGAATTAACCCATAAACCTATCCAACCCAAAGATTTTTTAAAGGATACAAAAAGAAACACAATTAAATATGCAGCTATGTATTGATTGGGGAAACACACGTGTGAAAGCCGGTTTTTTCCAGGATGATCAACTCACCAACGATTATAATTTTTCCGAAGAGGAAGCATTAGCACAGATTATGCAGCTTATTGAAGAATATTGTCCTCAATCGGCCATTCTTTGTAGTGTAGCTCATTATCCGCCCGAATTAAAAGTCCTTTTGCAGGAGAAGACACAATTGCTGATACTAAACAGCCAGACCAGTCTGCCGGTACTCAGCGCTTATCAGAGTCCGGAAACGCTGGGTATGGACCGGATCGCCCTGGCAGTGGGCGCTTATAAATTATATCCCGGCTGCAATAGTTTAGTGATCAGCCTGGGCACGGCTATCACCTATAATTTCATGCATAAAAATAATATTTTCAGGGGTGGCTCCATCAGTCCCGGTATGCAAATGCGCTTTAAAGCCCTCCATGAGTATACAGATAAGCTACCTCTGGTGACGGAACGGGGCGACCTGGTATTATTGGGTTACGATACGGAAACGAGCATCCGTTCGGGCGTACTATGGGGGATAGCTGCTGAGATCGATGGTATAATAAATAATTATCTGGAACAATATCCCGACCTCAGGGCCGTTATTACCGGTGGCGATGCGGGTATTTTTGCCAACAAATTAAAAAGTCGGATATTTGCCGACCCCCAACTCTTATTAAAGGGACTTAACACAATTTTACTACATAATGTGCGCTAAAAAAAAGACGCAATTTTTTTTTCTGTTAACGGCTTTTTTGTCTGTGACAATCTGCGCCGGCGGCCAATCGCTGGGCGACCAGACGGGGCCTAAATCTTCTAAAGAAAATTCACCATATTCCCGCTACGGGATCGGCGACCTGAGCAATAGCCGCAGCGCTATACTGAAAGGCATGGGAGGGGCAGCTACTGGCTTTACCGACCCTTTCTCTGTTAATCACTATAACCCGGCCAGCTACAGCTTTATAAAAGTAACATCGCTCGACTTTGCGATCGAGGGGAGCTCCAGGAGTATCTTTATGAATGACGTAAGTACCTCATCGGGTACAACTACTTTTTCTTATCTTACCCTGGGTATCCCTCTGGGCAAATATGGGGGGATGGCGCTGGGTATCGCTCCGGTTTCTAATATTTACTATAACGCCAGTGATACGCTTACTAATCTGCTGGGCAAGGGTATCGTCAATTATAACGGTACAGGAAGTATGCAATATGCTTATATAGGTCTGTCCGGTCAACTGGGCGGATTAAGTGTAGGCGTAAACGGTGGTTATCTTTTCGGCAACTCCCGTTATACCAGTTCCTGGGAAAGTATAGATACTTTCCCGGTTCGCAATTCCGACTTTTCCAAATTCAACAAGATCGGTGATCTGTACTGGAAGGCGGGCGCATTGTACAAGGTAAAGCTCAAAAAAAATCAATATATAAACTTAGCGGCTACGGTTACTTTATCACAGCAAATAAATGCACACCGCGATGCTTATGACGTATCTTACCGGTATGTAGCAAGCGGATCGGGTGTTTCCGTACTAAAAGATACGATACCTCAAACCTCTGTAACAGACTTGAAAGGTTATATTCAGATGCCTGCGGAATACAGCTTTGGGGTTCATTATGGTAAGAACTTCAACTGGAATGTAGGTGCTGATTTTATTTATACGGACTGGAAGAAGTTTGAAAATTTTGGGGACCGGACTTTCATCGGTGATAATGCCTGGCGCCTGGCTTTAGGCGGAGAAGTGACCCCGGCGCCCGAATCTAAAAAGTTTTTTTCGCTGACCACTTACCGGTTGGGACTCTATTATGCAAAAGACTATTTTGAGGTTGCTGGCCATGAGATCAAGGATTTTGGCGGAACGATAGGCGTTTCATTTCCGCTGAAAAGGACTTACTCCCAATTTGGCCGTGTCAATACGGCGCTGAATATCGGGCGCAGGGGCACCGTACAGGATGGACTGGCCCGGGAGTTCTATGTTCGCTTTACTGTAGGCGTATCGCTCAACGACATCTGGTTCACCAAGCGTAAATACGATTAAAAGAATAAGACGGTTTCCGGCAAATGGTGTGTAGCTCTTCTTCCATATTTTCGTTTTTTAAAAACCGGGTGCTTCCATTTGTTATCGGCAGCATCGCACTGTTTAGCTGTACTAATGATCTGAGCCGGCTGCCTCCTGATAAAAGTGCCATTGATCTTGATAATGACAAAGCAAGTGATGTAACGTACATTTTCAGTGAAAAAGGCAGGGTCAAAGGCCGTTTGCATACCAACGATTTCTTAGGCAATGAGAAGGCTAAGCCACCTTATATGGATTTTCTGAATGGCGTAAAGCTCGAGCTGTTTAACGACAGCCTGCAGGTGGAAAGTACCGTAACGGCACGGAATGCACGTTATTATACAGATGAAGGTAATATAATAGCCCGTGACAGTGTAGTGGTCAGGAATAAAAAAGGAGAGATGCTGCAAACGGAAGAGCTGATCTGGAACCAGAAAATTGAGCGCTTTTACACAGAGAAATTCGTACGCATTACTTATAAGAATGAAATAACCTGGGGAGAAGGACTGGAGGCCAACCAGGATTTCTCATGGTTCCGCATAAAAAAGCAGAGGGGCGCCATACCTGTTGAAGATCAGAATTTGCCATTGTAATCCCTTCTATAATGGGTCACGTATTACAACGGTCAGTATTTTACCACTCCAATTTCATTGATAGTAGCGCTCAGCCCGTCTATTGCCATACGATGCTTCTGGCCGTTTTTATTTCTGCTTGTCAAGTTCAAGTTGTTTTCTAAAATCAAGAGTCAAATTATATTGTTCTTCAATCGGAACAGCATTTTTTGAAACTTTATCAATGTCTTTTCCTTGTTTTGTCCATAAATAAGGGAAGAAATTAAACACTTCGTCACCTCTTAATTCCGTAACATCACTCTTCCAACCTGTCCACCTATAACCTTTGTAAAACTCATCAAGATTGTTGTTAAAACAAAAGTTCAGAAACTCTGTGTAAGTCAAGTCAAGGGGTTCATACTCTAAATTATCAGGAGCTAAATAATAAACTTTTCCCAAGTCGCTACCGAGCCCACCACCATTGAGAATAAAAAAACCGCCAATTGCATCATCTGCAATTAAAAAGTATGATGCGGGCTGTCCAAAGTCCTCAAAACCCTTTCCTTTATTCCAATCTGGTAATGACCTGTTTAGTTTGTCGCTACCAGAACCAAGTATTCTTATCCATCCGTTGTCAACTAAAAGCCCACCTGTCATATAAACAACTGCA
>JBEBVI010000198.1:0-7603 GCA_040392805.1 Taibaiella helva | reverse complement strand
GTCGTTGCATAAGTAGTTTATAGGTTTCATCATAGTGGTTGGATAAAGACGCTCCAGGCTTGTGGGGTTCCTCGTTAAAGAAGGTATTGTCTTCTGTTTGCTGCCCGGAAGCGCCCCGTAGTAATTTAGCCCATTCCGAGTCGGGGTAGTTATCCTGTAACAGGCGGTTGAACCCTGCGGCTTCATTTTCGCGGTGCTGCCGCATGTATATGAGATATTTGGTGTATAATACCTCATCCATAAATTTGTTACGGGGGAACTTCTTTTCCAAAGTATCAAAGGTGGCTAAGGCCTGCTGATAGTCCTCTAATTGTGAATAATAAGCCTTTCCGAGATTGAAAAGGGCTTCCATAAGTGTATTTTTAACATGTTCCAACTCTTCTGTGCTGCGCGGAATAGCGGCGAATAATGTATCCGGGTCGGGGAGTACAGGTCCGTCATTCTGCTGATGATCATCATTGTCGGCAGACATATCCGTACCGCCGCTACTGCTACTTCTTCTCCAGTTATCTTTTAAGGGACGGTTGCCCCATTTTTGCTTAAACTCATTTTCTCCTTGCTTCATTAAATTAGGGTTGGAGAAATACCATCCTTTACCATCCCGGGACTGGTTTTGGTTCATTGTATTACCGGTATTTGAAGCCATGTAAGCGCTGTCCCTCATCAGCCTTTCCAGTCTGCGGAGGTAATCTCTGATAAAGGCCTTCTGCTCTTTTTCACTTAGTGATGCGAGATGCAACAAGCTGTCCTGCTCCTTTACAAGTGTGGCGGGGCCGGCAATACGATCCAGGGAAACGGCGCGTTGCTTGGCAATGCTGAAAACAGGATCCTGTTCCGGCGTCAGCATTGAAGAGGCGCTGTCGTAATAACGCTTGGCCTTTTCGTAGTCAGACAAGGTATAATACCCATCTCCGAGGGCGGCATAAGATAGTCCTTTCTGCTTTCTGTTGCTTTGGCTTAAGGCAACACTTTTGAGGAAGTGTTCCGTTGCTTTATCGGTATTGTTTTCTTTTATCGCCAGCTTGCCCAGTGCATAGTAGATCTGGTCAAAATAGGGACGGTATTTGGCGTCACCGGTCATTTTTTCCAGCATATCAGCTGTATTTACCGGGTTACCACTGCTGTTGATGCTGTTGTAAGCCAGGTTTTTACGTGCGTAAAAATCCATTTCGAGATCGGGGTTTAGGCCGATCACCTGCCTGAAGTATTTGTCAGACTCATTATATTGCAGGTTCTTTTGTAACAGTTGCCCGTTCAGGTAATTGGCGCGTAGCCTTAACCAGTCGGGGAGTGTTTTGTCTCCGGTCACCAGGGCCAGAGCGTCAACGGCTTTCTTTTCATCGCCCCGCTTCAGGTCGATAAATGCTTGTTCCAGCGCCAGTCTTCCGTTCAGCCTTTTCGGGAACTTGTCATCATTGCGCAGCATATCAATAATAGTTTGCGCCTGTCCTTCCTTTTTGTCCTGCACCAGGGTACGGGACAGCCAGAGCATGGCTTCATTTTTAGCCGGTTTATGCTCCAGTAATCCACCTACACCGGTCTTCTCCGCTTCACTATAGGCTTCGATTTTTTCGTTCTTATTGTTTTTGGAGGACTGTCCTTTTTTCTTATTCTTTTCTTTCTCTTTCCTGTCGGCTTCGGCTTGTACTACAATATGTTTAAATGCAGCACCTGCATTCTGGTAGTCGCCTTTGTAAAAATAGGCCTGTCCCACCAACAGGTACAGATCGTCCTGCCATTTAGCTCTCGGGTCATGTATCTGTATGCCCACCGATGCTTTCCGTATTATGGTATCCATGTCGGATCCCAGTTTGGCTGAGTCGCGGTCGGGATCGAAAGGGAATAGCGGCAATAGGCTGTCCAGGTTATCCATGTTCGATCGTACCATATTATCTATGGCCTCATCCATTTTCCGGTCGGCATTAAAGTAGTAGTTGTACCGTGTAAATGTATTCTGCACTACCTGTCGCGGTACCGTCCATTTCTTTTTCCGCATTTTCTCATTGGTATAGGCATCCTGTTTCTTTTTTATCTTTAGTTCCAGCGACAGCTTTTTCTTGTCTTCTCTTTCCTTTTCCCGCTCCTCCTGCTTTTTCTTCCTGAGCGCCGCCCGTTCTTCCCTTACCTGCGCCAGGCTGTCCGCCCGTACTTTCCGTACTGCAGCTATGCTGTCCAGCTCCTGCCGGCGTATAGCTCTTTCCGCTTCCAATGCCGATTTCATGCTGTCGTTATAAGCCTTTCTTGCGGCGACCATACTGTCTCTTATGGCTATCTGAGCGGCTTTGGTACTGTCGTTAATGTGCTTTCGTATGGCCGCTATACTGTCCCTGTGTGCCTGTCGTGCCAGGGTTATACTATCTTTATATGCTTTGCTTTCCCTATAGGCCCTTACTGCAGCCATACTGTCATTTATACGCTGTCTTTCTGCTTTAAGCTCGGCATTCCGTTGTTGCTGAGCTAACCTTACACTATCGTTGTAGTGACGTATGCTGTCGCTATAGCGTCGCCTTACGGCCATGATGCTGTCGGCAACATGTTTGCGATACTGTGTTAAAGAATCCGCTTTTCTTTTCTGCTCTTCTTTCATTTCAGCCAGTCGTTTCAGCCGTGCGGTTTCCACGCTGTCTTTATAATGCTTGCTTTGACGGTAATTTCTGATGAAGTTCAGGCTGTCTAACCGTTCATTTTGTATTGCCTTTATACTGTCCTGTTTCCGTTTTTGTTCAGCTTTTATACTGTCTGTATTTATATTCTGGGTATAGGCGGCAGTATTGCCCAATAGAAATAACAATGTTATCAGGTATGCTTTCTGATTTAGAAAGCATACCATAACATTCCATATACTCATCCTTTTATATGGGTTTTGATTTTGGTATGGCCACATATTCATTATCTTACAAAGAAATGAAAATTTTGGCATGTGCACTATAATCTTCTTTCCGGCCAATGAAACTAATGTTAGGTCAAAATGGGTCAAAAGTAAAAAGTCAAAATTAATGGTAGCTTTTTTACAATGAACGGACTATTTATCTGCGTTTATTGTTTCCTTAGCAAACGATGCCGGGCATTTCTTTATTATATAGGTTAAAAGTAAAAATTCAAAGGAAGAAGTGCAGGGTGTTGCCGGATTGCAAAAAAGAGTTGGACTGAATCTTTTTTGAGTTATATTATTCATTTTTCATATAAAAATTGAGGGATAGTAGTTTTATCATGATAAATAAGCAGAAAATACCGGGTTTGAAGGGTGAAATAAAATTTTTTTTACAAAACTATTGCAAGTCCGGGAAATTTTTATGTATTTTGGATGCGATTTTGTTAAACAACTGAATTATAGCTATGAGCAAAAAAATATTATTTGTGTCTGCGATAGTGGCGGGCATGTTCTTTGGAAACAATACCAATATGCAGGCGCAGGAAAGTGAAGATATGGTTCCTGTTTACCGCTGGTACGGCCAGGTAGACAGAAATTATGTCACCGTAGCTGAAGGTGAATACCAGGAAGGCCAGCTCCTTAACTGGAAATATGATAGAAAGACGCTTTTATTTTATGCATTTCGTGAGCCGGGCCCTAACCGGATCGCGGTATATCGCTGGTTTAATCCGACAACAAAGGATATTATCAGTATAGCGGAGGATGAGTTTGATGATGATCAAATGCTGAAAATGGGATATAAGGATAAGAAACTGCAGTTTTACGCGCCGATCCGTCGCGGAGAAAACCGCGTAGCTGTTTATCGCTGGTATATTCCTAAAACTAAAGATTGGGTTACTATTCCCGAAGAAGGGGATACGGATGCTTATTTCAAAAAAGGATATCGTCGGAAAGCTTTACAATATTATGGTATCAAGCGTAGTGTTGATGAATCCATTTATGAGCAATCCTTATAAAGAGTGTTTAACGGGT
Source organism: Taibaiella helva (assembly GCA_040392805.1). Taxonomy (GTDB): domain Bacteria; phylum Bacteroidota; class Bacteroidia; order Chitinophagales; family Chitinophagaceae; genus Taibaiella; species Taibaiella helvus_B. The sequence continues at coordinate 3,699 of JBEBVI010000198.1, read as the reverse complement.
TAAGATTTGTTTATTTAGAAACGGAAAACGGACCTTTTGATCGGGTCCGTTTTCTTTTTTGTTATAGTAATGCTTGTGTGTGTTTCTCGCAACGGCGCGAAGGAGGCGCAACGACGCAAAGGGTATAGCGTCTGATACCTTGATCAATTTCTTGCTGTTATTTTACTCTTTTTATAGAACATCCTACTGATTTGGTTTCAGCAGGATCAATTGTTGTACCGCTGAGCATTTTTGCCATAGCATCTTTAAGATAGATGTTTTTTGCTGACTTTGGATCGGAAGGACTGTCGTCCATAGCGCCTTTATAGACAAGCCGTTCTGTTTTCCCGGAGAATAAAAATACCTCGGGGGTATGTGAGGCACCAAAAGCATCTGCCAGTTTGGAATCTTTATCGGTATAGTAGTTGGGATAGCCTTGTGCTGTTGCATAGGCTTTCATTGATTCCGGAGAATCGGCATCATCGCGTTGAGCCTCGTTGGAATTGACGAGCAATACTCCGATGTCATTTTTTTTGGCGTAGGCCAATATTTCTTTTGTGCGTTCCTGGTTTTTGATCACGAAGGGACAGGTATTGCAGGTGAAGATGACCAGCAGGCCGTTGCCGGTTTTAATATCGTGTAGTGTTGTTGCCTTGTTACCTAATACGTCGGAAAGTTGGTACCCGGCATCAGGCAGGCTGGCATTTATGGGCAGGGACGGCTGTTTTTGCGCATAAATATTGGCCGTTAGCGCTGTAATAAGAAGTAATCCGAATACTTTTTTCATTTGTAAATTAATTTTTTTAAGTGGTTATTGCTACATATCTGCATTCATCTCCAGCGAAATAATATGCTGTAGCCTGATATTTATTTCGGGCCTGAAGATAAGAAAAATGGTTTTTGCCTGTAAAAAATGATTGTTAATATTCAGCTTTGGGTTCTGTTTTTTGCTTACGGTGCAGGGCGCTGAGCAGGTTTACTTCATAGCCGATGAGGAGCACCATACCTGTGATAAATGTCCATATCATAAACATCAGTAGTGTGCCTAAAGATCCGTAGAGCTTGTTATAATTGATAAAGTGGGTGGCAACGGCAAAAAAACAATAGGAAACAATAAGGGAAAGCAGGGTGGCGATAAGTGCGCCTATGGAAAAGAAGCGGAACCGGATCTGTAATGACGGTCCGTATTTGTAGAGAATGCAAAAGGAAATATAAATAATCAGAACAAGGCTTATCCAGCTGATCGCTTTTATGTATTGCGGGTTTCCCTTAAGGTCGGTGATATAGGTATCTAACAGGCTCGTCTGGATGATAACGATGGCGATGGCAATCAGGAACACAACGATCAGCTCAATGGTCAGCAGTATGGCTTTCCATCTTCTTGCCAGCCCGCTGCGACGTACTTGTACGGGCGACACCCTGTCGAAGCTTCTCAGTAGCCCCATCATGCCATTGGAGGATACGAACAGGATAGACACAAAGCTGAATGACATTATTTCTTTCTGCTTATTGTTCATAAAGTCCCGGAGTATGGATTCTGCTGATTCTGTAAGAACGGGGTCAGGTGTCAGCAGCCGCATCAGGTCGAGGACCATGTCCTGTGCGCTTTCTACGGGCACATACACAAGTAGAGAGAACAGGAAGATCAGCAGGGGTGGAATGCCTAACAGGAAGTTGAATGAAATAGCTGCCGCACGTTCGCTCAGGCGTATATTTCCTGATTCTTTGAGGAAAAAGAAATACATTTCAGCAATGCTTATACCCCCTGTTCCCGGAATGGTTATTTTCCCGACTCTGGTTATGAACGTAAAGATCGTTGAAAGGAAGTTTCTTTTTATGGGAGGCACAGTTTGGGGATTAAGTCAAAAGTAAAAAATCAGAATCCAGGAACAGAGGTGTGCTATAGCTTTACTCACGTACGTTTTTCCCGGTATAGTATAGAAACACTTCTTCTAAACTGGCGCAGCCTTCGGCTTTGTTTACCAGCCCGGAGGGCGCATCCTGGGCTATGAGCTTACCTTCATCTATGATAGCTACATTATGGCAGATGCGTTCTGCCTCTTCAAGGAGATGGGAGGTGTAGATGATGGTCTTACCTTCTTCATTATAGTGTTTTAAAAAGTCAAGTATCATATTGCGTGACTGGACATCCACGCCTGCGGTCGGTTCGTCGAGGATAAGTATTTCCGGTTCGTGCAGCAGGCCTGCAATGATGTTTGTTCGTCTTTTCATGCCGCCGCTGTAGCGTTGTATACGTTTGTTGCCATGTGTTGCGAGGCCGAACTGATCTAAGAGCCGGTCTATTTTTGCATTGAGTATTTTAGGTGGTATTTTGTATAGGCGTCCTATGTATTTTAAATTTTCTCTTGCGGAAAGCTGAGGATATAATGCAATTTGCTGGGGTACTACGCCAATTTTGTATTTAATAGCGATAGTGTCTTTCCTGTTGTCTAAGCCGAGAATCTTTACCTGCCCTTCATCCTGGTGTATTAAGCCGCATATAATGGAAATGGTTGTCGTTTTTCCTGCTCCATTGGGGCCTAAAAGACCGGCAATAATCCCTTTTTTGAAAGAAAGGCTCAACCCCCCGACGGCGGGGGATTGCATGCCGGGGTAGTGTTTTACGAGGTTGTCTATTTCTATTGCATGTAACATTTGGTTAATGAACAATGAATAATGAACAATAATGTAATTTTTCCACTTTCAACTTTGCACTTTTCACTTCCCCACCCACACTACATATTTATCTTCAAAATGGGGTTCTGGGAAAATGTCTTTTACCGGCCACAGGGAAGGGCGCAATCCCGATTCACTGATTTCCTGTGCTAAGTCGCCTCCTTTAAGGCAGATCAGACCGTTAGCCAGTTCTGTCGATTTTCTCTTCTTAATAAGTGGCCGGGACCATTTCCAAAGATCTTTGAGGGGAGCTACTGCGCGGCTTACGGCAAAATCAAAAGCCTGCTGCGGGAGATCTTCCGCCCTCGTGTGAATGATCTTTACATTCTTAAGCCCGGTTGCCTCTACAACTGCCTGTACTACTTTTAATTTTTTTCCTATGGAATCGACTAAGGTGAATGCTACATCGGGGTAAAATATGGCCAGCGGAATACCGGGAAATCCGCCTCCTGTGCCGATGTCCAGTATCCGCATTCCCTCGTTGAAAGGACATACTGCCGCAATGCTCAGGGAGTGTAATACATGGCGGGTGTATAATTCATGGATATCTTTCCGGGAGATTACATTGATCTGCTGGTTCCAGGTATGGTATAATGCATCCAGCGCTTTAAACTGATCCAGCTGCGTGTCGGTGAAGTCGGAAAAGTATTTTAAAATGATATCCATAGGTGTAAAAAATTCTATTTTACCGGAAAAAAAGCAAAAATACATTATCGTGGGTAAACCTTGGGTTTTTGTAGCGGGGAGATGGAAGATACTGATTATAGAATAAGGTAGGGATATTAAGTGGTGGTTCAAGATGGGTATCGATAATGATATTTTCCCGGAGATATTCGCAGATAATTTGTTGCCTTTATTTGAAGGCAGGGAATAATAAGTAATTCCGACGAAATAACTTCCCGGCGTGTACTGAGCTCGTTCGACAAGCTCAGGGCGGGCTGCGTCGAAGTAATTGCCGTCATACCGACCGGAACAAAAGACACGAAACAGAGTGGAGTCTCTTTTGTGTAGTGGAGGTATCTCCCAAGTATAGGAACGCTTCTC
>JBEBVI010000197.1:0-7624 GCA_040392805.1 Taibaiella helva | reverse complement strand
GTCATCCCGGAGGGATCTAAACGTCTTACAACAACCTAACCAGGGCATTCCTTAGTGCGTATAGACGCTTCCACCTGTACTGAGCTGTGCCGAAGTACCTGTACTGAGCTGTGCCGAAGTACTTGTCCTGAGCCCGTTCGACAAGCTCAGGGCGGGCATGGTCGAAGGGACGTGATAGCAGGGCGAGGAAGGGCTACTACTGTCTATGTAAGGAAATACAGTTATTTAGCAAGTCCTAACTACCTCACTTGTACTGAGCTGTGTCGAGGTGTACCGTCATGCCGAGTTTTTTTTGGGCCAGCCAAAAAATTGAAGCTGGTAATGAACAAGTTATAACACTTGTCATTGGTACGGTTTATTAGTGTCCCAGATCAGTTAGGCGATGACAACCCAAACAGCGCATAAAAATATCTAACACATAAGGTCATTGTGGGCCCCGACCCGCAATCTCTCACGCTGTGGCAAGGTGCTTTTATTCGCTTTTTCTTATATGGGTTTAGGATGAGGATTAGTGGAGAAAGCTGTTTTGTTGTGGGGAATAGGATGGCGGGTCGGAGCCCGCCATGACGCGAGAAATGTATGTTTGGCATATTTAAACAGGAGTTGTCATTGGCGCCCCTGCGGGTATGCTCAGGACAGGCTCCGTAGAGGTATCTCCCAGGTTTACCCCATGAGATGTATACTATCTCATGGGGCTTAGAAATGGAGAAGTTATTTTGACACCGTTATAAAGAAGGTAAAAGCCTAAGAATTAAAGATATTTGTTTGGGGGAAAAGAGGAATCATCCTGGAACCCGGACAAGGATAAAGTAGAACAATTAACTGATCTTCCCCCATTTAAGTGAGGGGAAGAGGTTTTAAGCCGGGGGAGTTCTGCGCAGATAGATTCTAAAATGCTTCTGAATTTAAATGATTATATAGATACTCAAATATTATTTATTTTCATTCCAGTTATTTTCCATACCTTTGCACCCTTTTTGAGAAAAAACGATACGGAGGAAAAGGTATTGAAAACTTAATACCCTATAGGGTGCCCTTTCCTTCTATTCTTATTTACTTTGCTTCTTTATGAATATTCGCAACATTGCCATCATCGCGCACGTCGATCACGGAAAGACAACTTTAGTTGATAAAATTATTCATGCCACCTCTGTATTCCGGAGCAACCAGGAATCGGGAGAGCTGATCATGGATAATAATGACCTGGAGCGCGAGAGAGGGATAACTATTTTGAGTAAAAATATATCTGTAACATATAACGGTGTTAAGATTAATGTAATTGATACCCCGGGCCACGCCGATTTTGGCGGGGAAGTGGAACGTGTGTTGAAAATGGCAGACGGTGTGGTGCTGCTGGTAGATGCTTTTGAAGGCCCCATGCCACAGACGCGTTTTGTATTGCAAAAGGCGCTGAATTTGGGCCTGAAGCCAATTGTGGTGATCAATAAAGTGGATAAGGACAACTGCCGCCCGGATGAGGTGCATGATAAGGTCTTTGACCTGTTTTTCCAGCTGGATGCTACCGAAGAGCAGCTGGATTTCCCTACACTTTACGGCTCTTCCAAACAAGGTTGGTTTAATACCAGCCTTACACCTGCCGAAAATATTAATGCCGTATTAGATACGATCCTCGAAAAGGTGCCGCCGCCACAGGTAAGTGAAGGCCCTCTGCAAATGCAGATCACTTCACTGGATTATTCCTCCTTCTTAGGTCGTATTGCTATCGGAAGAGTAAGCAGGGGAACCATTAAGGAAGGGCAGAACATACAATTGTGCCGCCTGGATGGCACCATGGCACGTGGAAAAGTAAAGGAGCTGTACACATTCGAAGGTATGGGTAAAAAGAAGGTGCAGGAAGTGGCTGCCGGAGATATCTGCGCAGTAGTAGGTATAGAAGGCTTCCAGATTGGCGAAACCATTGCAGATTTCGATCAGCCAGAGGCGCTGCCCAGTATTGCTATTGACGAGCCTACCATGAATATGCAGTTCAGCATCAATAATTCACCGTTTTTCGGAAGGGAAGGTAAATTCGTTACCAGCCGCAATCTCAGAGATCGTCTTACAAAAGAACTGGAGAAGAACCTGGCGCTCAGGGTACAGGATACCGATGATGCCGATAAATTCCTGGTATATGGACGGGGTATCCTGCATTTATCCGTACTGGTGGAAACAATGCGCAGGGAAGGCTATGAGCTTACAGTAGGCCAGCCGCAGGTAATTACCAAAGATATTGACGGGCATAAATGCGAACCTTATGAAACACTGGTAGTGGATGTACCGGCAGAGGTGAGCGGTAAAGTGATAGACTTAGTGACCCAGCGGAAAGGCGAAATGCTGGTAATGGAGTCGAAAGGGGAAATGCAGCACCTGGAATTTGACATTCCGTCGCGTGGCCTGATCGGCTTACGCTCGCAGGTGCTTACCGCTACAGGAGGAGAAGCCGTAATGGCGCACCGCTTCAGCGAATACAAACCCTGGAAAGGACAAATACCCGGACGGAATAACGGTGTATTGATCGCCAAGCAGTCAGGACAGGCTACTGCCTACTCCCTGGATAAATTGCAGGACCGCGGTTCGTTCTTTATTGATCCGGGCGAAGAAGTGTACGCCGGCCAGATCGTAGCGGAGCATATTAAACCGGGTGACCTGGTAGTGAATGTTGTAGAGGGTAAGAAGCTGACCAATATGCGTGCCAGCGGAACCGACGGTGCAGCAAGTATTGCACCGAAGATATTAATGAGCCTGGAAGAATGTATGGAATACATCCAGCAGGATGAGTGTATAGAAGTAACCCCTCAGAATATCAGGTTGAGAAAAATTCTCCTGGATGAAAATGAACGTACTAAGTATGCTAAAGCTATGAAAGCATAACGGCCGGAGCGTTTTCATTCTTGATAAATATAATACGAAAGCTGCCGTTCCAGGCGGCTTTCCTCTTTCTGGCGAAGCTTGTCCGGTAAAACAGAACCCGGATAACACTGATAAAGAGATTTGCTGCATATTTTGTGAAGAAACGGGCTGTAAAACCAAAAATGAATCGTCCGGTTATCTGCAAAACCAGAGGCTGGACCGGGTATGCTTTTATATGCATTCACTACCTGTTAAAAATCCTTTATATAGATTAATATTGCTAATTTGTAACATGCGGAAAATTGAAGCAAAAACTTGCTTATTAACTTTTTGTTAGTAATTTTGCCTATCTGGAGATATAGCTTAAGCAACTGTTTAATTTAATTTTGCGGGTTAAAATTTATATTTTGGATGGAGCCTGTTATACACCGGGTTTGCCGGGGCGGGGGGCTGGTGCAGGAGTAACAGGTAACGGAAGAAACAGGGCATTATGGCATGTAAGCCGGGCCCTTATGATAACCTGCAGAAGCGTTCAGCAGCTTTTGCTTATCAATTATTTAATCAATTAAACAAAAAGGTACCACTAAATTAAATTTATATTAATTTAGCACCTTCAATTGGCCATACATGCAGAAACGGTTACAACAGAAAGCAGCGAGGTATACTGCTCCGGCACAGGCAAGAGAGCAGGGTATTTATCCTTATTTCAGACCCATTTCATCGGGACAGGACACAGAAGTTTATATCAATGGGAAAAGGATTCTAATGTTTGGTTCAAACTCGTACCTGGGGCTGACCAATCATCCAAAAATAACGGAGGCTGCTATAGAAGCCACGAGAAAATACGGTACGGGCTGCGCAGGATCAAGGTTTTTAAATGGTACCTTAGATATTCATGAACAGCTGGAGGCCAGGCTGGCTGCCTACGTGGGTAAAGAATCGGCAGTGATCTTCAGTACGGGTTTCCAGGTGAACTTAGGTGCTCTTTCCTGTCTTACCGGACGAAATGACTACCTCATATTAGACGAGTACGACCACGCTTCTATTATCGATGGCAGCCGTTTGTCATTTTCAAAAGTGATCAAGTATGCTCATAATGATATGAGCGACTTATGTAAAAAGCTGGCCCAATTGCCGGAGGATGCCGTTAAACTGATCGTAGTGGACGGCATTTTTAGTATGGAAGGTGATATCGTCAAACTTCCGGAATTGGTGGAAATAGCCGATCGCTTCGGTGCAAGTATTATGCTGGACGACGCCCATAGCTTCGGGGTGATAGGAGCAAAAGGAGCCGGTACCGCTTCTCATTTCGGCCTTACGGATAAGGTCGATATCATTTCCGGTACTTTCAGCAAATCATTAGCTTCGCTGGGCGGTTTCCTGGCAGCAGACCATTCCGTAATAGAATTTTTAAAACATCATGCCCGCTCACTGATCTTCAGTGCCAGTATGACGCCGGCATCGGCAGCAAGTGTGCTGGCTGCATTAGACATTATTGAATCGGAGCCGGAAAGGATAGAACAATTATGGGCCAATACGCGTTATGCCACAAAACTTCTCTTAGAGGAAGGTTTTGATTTAGGCCCTACCGAAACACCTATTATTCCTATATATGTGAGGGATAACATTAAAACATTTAACCTTACCTGTGGCTTGCAGGAACAGGGTGTATTTGTAAACCCCGTGGTTTCACCGGCAGTTCCCCCGGACAGCACTTTGATCCGCTTCTCCCTTATGGCTACACATACCTTCGGACAGATTGAAGAAGCTATAGGAAAGCTGACCAAATTGAGTAAGGAGCTGGAAATAGCTACTGTTAAAGAAAGGGTCTGAGCATCTTAAACCGAAAAAACGCTGGTGATCTGATCGTCAGCGTTTTTTTATGACCGGTATGGCCAAAGATGACTCCGTTAAAATATTTAAGTGCTTATTTAGTCCGAAAATGATAGAGATCATTCCAATCAAGTCGTCCGGAAAAGAGCTCCGGTTATTTATTGAATATCCGCACGAGCTATACAAAGATGATGTAAACTATGTGCCGGAGTTGTTTATGACACAAAAACAGCTGTTGTCACCCCATAAGCATCCTTTCTATAAGCATGGCCGCATACAACTTTTCCTGGCCCGTAAAGACGGGCATATCGCAGGGCGTATCGCAGCGATCATCAATGGTAACCATAACATATTTAATGAGGCAAATGATGGTTTCTTCGGTTTTTTTGACTGTGGAGATGATCAGCATGTGGCCAATCAGCTATTAGATGCAGCCGCAGAATGGTTAAGGCAGCAGGGAGCACAGACCATTATCGGCCCGGTAAATCCCTCTACCAATGAGCCCTGTGGTTTACTGATCAAGGGCTTCGATAGTCCGCCTATGGTGCAGATGACGTATAATAAACCATATTACGCAACGTTATTAGAAAACTGGGGACTGGCAAAAAAAGTTGACCTTTGGGCACATGCCTTATACGCCACGGACCTGGGAGATAAACCGGTAAGACTTTACGACGCTCTTATACAAAGACTGGCTGTCAAGGGGGTGACGATACGCAACATAGATCTGGGAAAGAATTTTGAAAAAGACCTGGCCAGCTTCGGAAAGGTATATAATGACGCCTGGGACAGGAATATGGGATTTGTGCCCTTAACGGAAGAAGAGTTCCGGTTCATGGGCAAGGATATGAAGCTGGTAGCCGATCCCGACCTGTGCCTGGTAGCCGAGCATAAGGGTGAGGTTATAGGTGTGGCCTTATGCATGCCGGACATCAACCAGGTGCTGAAAAAAATAAGGAAAGGCCGTTTATTTCCTTTCGGGGTTTTTAAATTTCTTTTGGGCCGGAAAAAAATAAATGCGATCAGGATCATGGCTCTGGGTGTGCTGGAACCCTACCGGAAAATGGGCATTGAAGCCTGTTTCTATGCCGGAATTATGAAAAGAGGACTGGACAAAGGAATGAAAATGGCAGAGGCATCCTGGATATTAGAACATAATGATATGATGAATAGAGCTATTGAGCATATGCATGGTGTAGTATATAAAATTTATAGAATATACGAGAAGCCAATACGCTAATCGGGTAGGTGACTGCGTCAAAATAACTTTCCACTTCAAAAGCCCGGGAGATGCCTCCACTTGGGTCGGCATGACGGTACTTAGGTAAGTTATTTTGACAATCATAACAGGAGAAAGGTGCTGATATTATTATTTTAATTTTTGTGTTCCGGTTTAGTTATCAGGTACAACTATTTAAAATAAAGGTATTTATAAAACTAATTAAACGTTTGTTTAAATCCTTTAATTGTTGGTATCTTTGCAGCATCGCGCCTTTAACCGTGCGAAAATATAATACATTCAAACTTGTAAAATAAATACCTTATGGAACATCAAGTTGCAGAAGCAAAAGGAAAATTAGGAATATTAATACCTGGATTAGGTGCAGTAGCCACAACATTTATTGCGGGCGTGGAAGCTGCCAAAAAGGGTTTGGCGCAGCCTATCGGGTCGTTGACACAAATGGGTAATATCCGGTTGGGGAAAAGAACGGAGCAGCGTTATCCTAAGATAAAAGACTTTGTTCCTTTAGCTTCATTGGATGATATCGTTTTCGGGGGCTGGGATGTATACGAGGACAATGTATACGATGCAGCATCTAATGCAAGAGTATTGCACCAGCACCAGCTTGACAGTATCAAACCGCAATTGCAGCAGATCGTTCCCATGAAAGCGGTCTTCGATCATGAATATGTGAAAAACCTGGATGGCACCCATATCAAAGAAAAAGACTCTAAGTACAACTGGGCCCTTGCCTTAATGGAAGATATCCGGAATTTTAAAGAAAGTAATCAATGTGACCGCCTGGTAATGGTATGGTGCGGGTCTACGGAAAAATATATTGAGCCGGCCGATATACACCAGGATATCGCTTCATTTGAACAGGCGCTTAAAGATAACGATCCGCGTATAGCGCCAAGCATGATATATGCTTATGCTGCTATTAAAATGGGTGTGCCTTATGCCAACGGAGCGCCCAACTTATCATGCGATATACCGGCCTTAATAGAACTGGCGAAAGAGAACAACGTGCCTATTGCAGGTAAAGACTTCAAAACCGGCCAGACTTTGATGAAAACAATAGTAGCCCCCGGTTTGGCGGCGAGAGCCCTGGGCGTGCACGGATGGTTTTCCAGCAATATTTTAGGTAACCGCGACGGACTTGTATTGGATGATCCGGAAAACTTTAAAACCAAAGAGGTTTCCAAATTGAGCGTGCTGGAAGAGATCTTCCAACCAGAGCATCACCCTGAACTATACGGAGAGCTGTATCACAAAGTAAGGATCAACTATTATCCTCCTCACGGCGATAATAAAGAGAGCTGGGATAATATAGATATATTCGGCTGGATGGGCTATCCCATGCAGATCAAGATCAACTTCCTTTGCCGCGACTCCATACTTGCCGCACCGATCGTTTTAGACCTGGCTTTGTTTATGGACCTGGCGCAAAGGGCCAATATGAGCGGTATACAGGAGTGGCTGTCTTTTTACTTCAAATCGCCGCAAACAGCAGAAGGCCTGAAGCCCGAGCATGATATATTCAAACAGCTGATAAAACTTCAGAATACATTACGTCACATCATGGGTGAAGATTTAATTACGCATCTTGGCCTGGATTATTACCAGGACCTGGTAGAAGCGTTATAGACGGCTGATGCGCACTTCAAAAATAATAGCTTCCGTTTTCGGAATAGGGTATATACGCAAAGGCGGTGGTAC